>DAHVSB010000014.1 GCA_027324795.1 Alcanivoracaceae bacterium | reverse complement strand
TATGTTCGCTAAACCTTCCCCACACGGGGCTGGCTAATGCAAAAAACAAAGCTGAGGCGCTAATAATAGCGCCCACATGGACGTCTGCTAACCCAGTGGCGCGGCCAAGGGATGGAAGTATGGCATAGACGATGGTTTGGCCAAGCGCTGTGATGACCACAGCGCCCAATAGCAAATATTGGGACTGGGATGATTGCTTCAATATTGCCTCTCTAAGTATCAGAAGCAGGTACGCAGATCACTCTACCCTAGCTGTTTCTTCTGATAGTAAAAAATGAGCTCTAGCGATGGTGATAGGCTCACTTTGGCGCGTTTGCCAAGCACTTATTTGAACATTCGCCACTCTGCGCCCTAAACGGGTCACTCTGCATTGGGCGTAGGTATCTTTATAATGCCCTGCTCGCAAATAATCCACTGTAAAGTCAATGGTTTTGGGAACTCTTGGTTCGCCCATATGAAGCAACAAAAAAATGACGGCAGATTGCTCCATAAAACCCGCCACTGCCCCACCGTGAAGTGCTGGCAAAGTGGGATTGCCCACATTGGTTTCGTTCTTTGGCAGCACAAACACTAACTCTTCGCCTTGAGCAATAACTTCGATGCCCAAGAAGTTGGCGTAAGGAACACGTTCAATAAGAGCTTGGTATGGCAGATCGCCATTACGACATTGCTGAATTAAAATTTTGAGTGCGTCTGTCATTAACTTACCACCTTGTTAGCGCCAGGAAGTTTCATTCTCATGTAGGTTGCGACACCAGTGGCAACAAGATTTTTGGGGTTGCGTTCTTCAAATACATTCATACGCACAAACACCACATGTTGAGTGAGTCGATAGCACTCGGCTTGGCACAGAACACCGTAGCCAATTTCTGGCGCTCTAATATGATCCACTCTCATATCAATGGTGGGGGTGATTTCAAACTCTGGGTAAATTGCGCAAGCACCGGCTAAGCCACCCGATTGATCCATTAGTGCAAAAATGGCCCCGCCGTGCAGGACTTGTGTTTCAGGGTTACCCACTATGGCATCTTGGTAAGGCATAAAAACCTTAACCGATGATTCATTTGCATCGAGCACATCGAGTTTTAATTCTGTTGAATGTCTTACAGAGGCCACAAAGCGACGACAAATTTCTAAACGGCTGATATTTGTGTGTTGTGTGTTCACAGCTTTTCCAGTTCAAAATAGAAGGCGCATATGCTAACCGCACCATGCGCCTAATGAAAGCTATTCAGCGACTTGTTCGATGAGATCTACAATTTGTTCGCTATAACGATTGACTAAGAATGGCACCGAATCTTCATAAAACTTCACCATGGATTCACGGATAAAACGCCACTTTCTGTCTATTTGTAGTAAAGCACGGTTTACGACATCGTCGTTAGCATATTTCTTTTTTGCAGCCGCAAGTAAGGCATCAAACTCAGGCACAGCATCATCGAAATCAATGCGGATATTTCCTTCGCCGGTGGACGTGCCACCATCTGGTGCAGCAGCCAAGCTCAAATACTCGGAGGTCATGCGCTGAGACTTGATGGCTAGCGTTAGTAAATCGCTTTTATTGCCTTCGGCATTCTGCTCGTGCAAAAGCTTAATGATATCAGCAGCTAGGTTATTTAAGTCGATAGCTAAGTAGGAGTCCGTATAGCCAAGCTCTGCAATGGTGTTTTTATTGGCTAGATCCAAGAACTTAGACCACATGCCAGCGAGTTGCTGTAAAAAGTCACTGCTATCATCATTATCAAGTTCGCTGATAATGCTTCTATAGCTAGCATCCGCTTTGGCTATTTTATCTTGTAGTAATTCGCCATAGGATTTATCTCCCTCCATTACGCTATAGAGATAATAGCCTGAGCGGACAGTCCAAATATTTAGTTCTAGTTCTTGAAGATCGGTTGCTTCAACAGCCGCAAAGCTCATTGACGCAACCAGTAATGCTGCAAGACCCACAACTAGACGATAGAAACCTCGGTTAATTAATAGCATTGCGTTATCCTTTTTTAATTATTCTTGAGGGTGTCATGTAAATTAATGAATTCTTTGGTTAATTTATGATTTGGCGCAAGATGAATCAATGGCAATGCCTTACTATGCGATTCGCGCATAATGACACTGCTTGAAATATAAGGCTCAAGCACGGGCAATGAACTGTCTTTAAGTTCCTCCACTAACTGAGCGGGGATTTTTGCCCTTGATTGAAACTGATTAATAATGATGCCTTCAATTTCCAAATCATCATTATGGTCTGCTTTTGTTTCTAAAATATTCTCATGCAAAGTGAATATTGAATCTTTTGCAAAAGCATCACAGTCAAAGGGAATTAGTACCCTATCTGCTGCAATTAACGCCGATAGGGTATAAAAATTAAAAGCAGGCGGTGTGTCGATATAGATAACGTCAAAATGACGTGACAAACCTTTTAGCAAGGTTCTGAAATTATAAATTTTGTGCTTGCGCTCTAACTGATATTGTAATTCTCCAAGCTCGGGGCTTGAGGGAATAACAAATAAGCTATCGAATTGGGTTGTGTGAACAAATTCTAGCGGGCTTTTTTGCTTCAATCGGAAAGATAAAGACTGATTAAAGAAGTCACCAATATTTGGCACAGGAGGCGATGTGTTATAAACATCCATGCCAAGCAAGTATTGGCTAGCATTACACTGTGTATCTAGATCAATTACTAGTGTTTTAAGTCCCTTTGAAGCACTGATGGCAGCCAGGTTCACAGTAATACTGGATTTACCGACGCCACCCTTTTGGTTAAAAACCACACGCTTCATATTTTCTCCCATGTATTCGTTTACATTTTTGTAGTGCTAGGTGTTATTGATTGCGGCCTAGCGTATTCAATTATTCAGCAGGGGTGCGCATGGTAACAAACTCTTCAGCTGATGTTGGATGGATGCCAATAGTGGCATCAAAGTCAGCTTTTGTTGCGCCCATGACCATTGCAACAGCAAAGCCTTGAGTAATTTCCCCAGCGTCGTCCCCGACCATATGTAGACCTAACACTTTATCAGTTTCCGCATCCACAACAAGCTTCATCAAGGTTCGTGTTTGTAATTCGCTTAAAGTATAGCGTAAGGGCCTAAATTCGCTGCGATAAATGTCTATTTTGTTATACCGTTCACGCGCCTCTTGCTCAGTAAGGCCAACAGTGCCTATGCAAGGGTGGCTAAAAACAGCAGTGGGGATCATTTCATAGGAAATTGGTTTTTGGGCGCCCTGGAATAAATGACGAGCAAGCCACATGCCCTCTTCTAAAGCAACTGGCGTTAATTCGGGCCCCTCAATAAGATCCCCCACTGCAAATACGCTTTCTATGGATGTGTTAAAAGAAGAATCAACGTGAACCTTGCCAGAAGGTGTCAGTGCCAGTTCTAACTCGTGGTTTAATAAATTGTCCAGGTTGGGCATTCTGCCGGTGGCAAAAATAACCTCGTCCACAAGTAATGGTTGTTGGTTTTCAAGATGAAGCAACTTTCCATCTGAGCGTTTTTCTATGGATTTCACTTGGCTGTTGAGGAGTAAATTGACTCCCCCACTCTGAACGTGGTGAGTGATAAAGTTGCGCACATCTTGGTCAAAACCACGCAATAGCAAGTTGCCTCGATATACTTGATAGGTTTCCACGCCCAAGCCGTTAAGGATGGTGGCAAATTCCGTCGCGATATAGCCACCGCCTATGACTGCTGCTTTTTTTGGCAAGGAAGGTAAATAAAATAAATCATCAGAAACAAGCCCATTTTCATAGCCTTCAATGGAGGGAACATAGGGCTTGCCGCCTGTGGCAAGTAGAATGTGCTTTGCGCTATAGGTTTTCTCATCATCAACGCTCACTTGATGCGGTGCAAGAAGACGTCCGTGGCCATTAAAGATGGTAACGCCAGCGTTAGTGAGTAAGCGTTGATATATACCATTAAGTCTTTTGATCTCGCGGGTTTTGTTATCACGCAATGTCTCCCAGCTAAAACCGTTATGCTCAAAGCGGTGGCCAAATGAAGCAAACAACTCTGTCACTGTGGAAGCTTCAGCGGCATAAGAAAACATTTTTTTCGGCACACAACCAACGTTTACGCAGGTGCCTCCAAAAAAACGGTTCTCAATAATGGCGACACGCGCACCTAGATTTGCAGCAAAACGTGCGGCACGCACTCCGCCTGAACCGGCGCCTATAACGATTAGATCAAAATCAAAAGTTTTGCTCACTTGGCATTCCTAATCAATGGTTTATATGTGAAATCTAAAGTTAAATATGTCTAAAGCTCTCGTTTATTGCAACACACTTAAAGTAAAACATGAACCAAATCCCATCTTGCCTAGGCGCTATTGTGCTTAGTAAATCAAATGCGCCATACTAGCCGTCCCAGTAAAATCGGTTTTACATTGACACGAGGATGGAATGCGCTTACTGAGTGTTTTAGTTGCTACTAGCATCTGCTCTGGCCTCGCCCAGGCCGATGATCTGATATACACCTACCGTGGTCCCGATGGTGTCACATTATTCACGGATCAAAAAGAGATGCCAAGTGGCTATGAACTACTTTCTGTACGCAAGGGCTGGAGTTATACACCAAGACCCTTGGATACAGCCCTACGCGATGCTTATGATGAAACCATTGTGTTAGCCGCACATAAACACGCCGTGGAGCCAGCGCTAATTAAAGCTATAATCCATGCTGAATCCCATTTTAATGCTCATGCCATATCCCGTGCTGGCGCAGTAGGATTAATGCAGTTAATGCCAGAAACAGCCCGTTCACTTAATGTAGATAATAGCTTCGATGCCAAGCAAAACATATTTGGCGGCGCTAAATTTTTGCAATACCTGCATGGTAAATTCGATCGCTTGGACTTGGTATTGGCAGCTTATAATGCCGGAGAAGGCAACGTCAGGCGTTACGGTGGCATCCCGCCATTTGTTGAAACCCAAGGCTATGTGGCTAAGGTGCTTGAATTGCTGCCACGTTACCAACAACATTTTTCCGATCAAGATGGCCTAGTAGCTCAACTCTAACGCTTTTCCATCGACAATGCGCTAAAGCTAAAAAGGGCCCTAGGGCCCTTTTTAATGTTTACTTACCGTGCTTTTCAGCAAGATAAATCCAAGTTTGCAACACAGAATCTGGGTTGAGGGAGACGCTAGATATCCCTTGATCCATTAGCCATTTTGCAAAATCAGGATGGTCTGAAGGCCCTTGCCCGCAGATACCAATATATTTACCTGCTTTATTACACGCATCTATGGCCATGCTAAGCAGCTTTTTAACCGCAGCATCACGCTCATCGAAAAGATGGCTAATAATGCCTGAATCACGGTCTAAGCCCAGTGTTAGCTGAGTTAAGTCATTTGAACCGATGGAGAAGCCATCAAAGTGCTCTAAAAACTCTTCAGCTAGCAATGCGTTAGTGGGGAGCTCGCACATCATAATTACGCGCAAGTCGTGCTCACCACGCTTTAAGCCATTCTCGCCAAGCAGTTGAATCACATGCTCTGCTTCGCCGAGGGTGCGCACAAATGGAATCATGATCTCGACATTGGTAAAGCCCATTTCCTCACGCACTCGTTTTAAGGCACGGCATTCGAGTTCAAAGCAATCGCGGAAGTTTTCGCTGATATAACGAGAGGCACCGCGGAAACCCAGCATGGGGTTTTCTTCCTCAGGCTCGTAAAGCTTTCCGCCAATAAGGTTTGCGTATTCGTTCGTTTTGAAGTCAGACATACGAACGATAACAGGCTCGGGGTGGAAAGCAGCGGCTAAGGTGCTAATGCCTTCAACCAGCTTCTCAACGTAGAAATCCACGGGGCTAGCATAGCCTGCAGTACGCTGATCAATGGTTTCTTGAAGGTCCTTTGGCATGCTGCTGTAGTTCAGTAGCGCCTTAGGGTGTACACCGATAATACGGTTAATAATGAACTCTAGACGTGCAAGACCAACACCTTCGTTAGGTAGTGTGGAAAAATCAAAGGCACGATCGGGGTTACCCACGTTCATCATGATTTTAAAAGGTAGCTTGGGCATGGACTCGATAGAGTTGCGCTGAATTTCGAACTCTAACTGGCCTTCGTAAACACGACCCACATCACCTTCAGCACAGGACACGGTAACATCCTGACCATCACTGAGAAGCTCTGTTGCATCGCCACAGCCTACGATGGCGGGAACGCCAAGCTCACGTGCAATAATAGCTGCGTGACAAGTACGGCCACCACGGTTGGTGACAATTGCGGCTGCACGCTTCATGACAGGTTCCCAGTCAGGGTCTGTCATGTCGGTAACAAGCACATCGCCATCTTGTACTTTATCCATATCGTTTAAATCAGTAACGATACGAACAACACCTGCGCCAATGCGTTGGCCAATGGCACGACCTTCGACTAATACTTTGCCACTATCCTTAAGCAAATAACGCTCCATCACAGACATGTCGGAGCGGCTTTTTACTGTTTCAGGACGAGCTTGAACAATGTAAAGTTTGCCGTCGTCACCATCCAAAGCCCACTCAATGTCCATGGGTTGGCCGTAGTGCTTTTCAATGGTGATGGCTTGACGCGCTAGTTCTTGCACTTGCTCATCAGTAATAGAAAATTTATTGCGCTCGCTGGCGTCCACATCTACTGTTTCAACAGACTTTCCTGTGGTGCCCTCGCTGCCATAAACCATCTTGATCATTTTAGAACCCAGTGTACGGCGTAAAATTGCTGGGCGATCAGCGAGTAAAGTTTGTTTGTGAACATAGAACTCATCGGGGTTTACAGAACCCTGTACTACTGTTTCACCCAAACCATAGGAAGACGTAATAAAAATGGCATCACGGAAACCGGATTCTGTATCCAGTGTGAACATAACACCAGCTGCGCCTGTTTCAGAGCGCACCATGCGCTGCACACCTGCAGACAGTGCGACTCCTTCGTGCTCAAAGCCCTGGTGGACTCGGTAGCTGATGGCGCGGTCATTGAACAAAGAAGCGAAAACTTCTTTAACAGCGATCAATACGTTATCAATACCACGGATGTTCAAGAAGGTTTCTTGTTGGCCCGCGAAGGATGCTTCAGGTAGGTCTTCAGCAGTTGCGGAAGAGCGCACAGCAACAGCAAGCTCTTGGTTATCCCCGCACATTTTGGCAAAAGCCTCGCGGATTTTCTCTTCAAGTTCAGGCTGTAGGGGTGCATCAATTACCCACTGGCGAATTTTCGCACCAGTTTCGGCAAGCGCCCTAACATCGTTAACATCTAACTTATTGAGTTCATCATTAATTCGATTGCCGAGATCTTCGTGCTTTAAGAAGTCGCGAAAAGCTTGGGCTGTGGTGGCAAAACCACCAGGCACTGATACCCCAGCAGCTGCTAAGCCACTGATCATTTCACCAAGGGAAGAGTTCTTCCCGCCAACCTTTTCTACGTCATCTTTGCCAAGATGCTCAAACCAGACTACGTACTCCGCCAAGGTTCTGCTCCCTTTGTTGCCGGAATGAATGAAAATTGTGGGCGCATTCTACTTAAACTCTCAAAGAATTTCTTGCCTAGAAGGCAAAAAAATCTTAATACGCTGCCAACAGTTGAATTTTCAACCAATTGCGAGCGGCGATGATAACATAAAAAACCGCTTTACAGATATCTTAATTTAGTTGTCACGATGGATGGTGGGCGCTAGCCTAGGCGCTATTGTTTGATGATCAAAAGGGACGCTTATGAAGCGCATTGTTTTTTATGTCTCAGATGGTACAGGGCTTACTTCTGAGATTCTTGGCCATGCCATGCTAACGCAGTTCCCAACACTGCAGTATGACCGCCTCACCCTGCCCTACATACAGGACCGTGAAAGTGCGCAGAGAGCAGTGATTAAAATTAACGAGGCTGCAGAAAGCTATAATACAACGCCGATTGTCTTTTCCACTTTAGTAAAAGCAGAACATCGTGAGCTAATTAACCAAAGTAAAGGCTTTGTTTTAGATGCTTTCGCAGCTTTTTTGGAGCCCTTAGAAAAAGAACTAGGTGTCCGCTCGAGTTTAAAGGTTGGCCAAAGCCATGCCATTGGCAATCCTGAGACTTACCGTGCACGAATCGAAGCTGTGCATTTTGCCTTAGAAAGCGATGACGGTGGAAGTCGCGCCCGTCACTACGAAAAAGCGGATATTATCCTGGTGGGGTTGGCGCGCACAGGAAAAACGCCAACCAGCCTTTATTTGGCTCTGCAATTTGGATTGTTTGCAGCCAATTACCCCATTAGCGAAAAAGATTTCACGAGTAATACTCTGCCTAAGTCATTAGCAGGATATGAAAATAAGCTTTTTGGGTTGCATATAGATGCTGATCGTCTTGCTGCAACACGGGAAAAACTGCAGCCAAACACGGATTATTCTTCTCCTGAGCGGTGCTATTTGGAAACTAACGGCGCTGAGAGCTTTTTTCTTGCTCACAACATTAAGTACCTTAACGTGACAGAGCTATCTGTCGAAGAAATTTCGACTCGTATTCTTGCCGCTACTTCTTTGAAGCGTCGCTTACAATAGTATTTGGATATCTTCATGGAAAACTTATCTAAACCTCTTCGCACCGCATTTTTTTTATCGGGCAGCACCGCTATTACTGCTGAAACTTTGGGTCGCTCCATGCTGACCCAGTTTTCTGAATTCGAGTTTGAACAAGTGACGGTGCCTTACATAGAAACCGAGACACAAATCAAAGAAGTGATTGCAAAAATAAACGATGCCCATGAAAGCAATGGTCATCGCCCTTTGGTTTTCTCAACCTTAACCGATGCCCATTTCCGGGATTTGTTAGCCACTGAAAGCCAAGCTTTGGTGTTAGATATGTTCGCGGCCTTCCTATCGCCACTTGAGCAAGAGATTGGCATGCCATCGAGCCAGCGCTCAGGACGCAGTCACTCTATCCAAGATATAAGCAGCTATCGCATTCGTATTGATGCGGTGCATTTTGCGTTGGAAAACGACGACGGCGCCGTGGTTAAATACTACGATCAGGCGGACATGATAGTGATAGGCGTTTCGCGCAGTGGTAAAACACCCACCTGTTTATATATGGCGCTGCAATTTGGGCTGTATATGGCGAATTATCCTTTGACCGAAGAGGATTTTGATCAGGTGAAATTGCCCGATTTATTAATGCCTTATAAACACAAGTTGTTTGCACTTACCATTGATGTGGACCGTTTAGCGGCGATTCGTTCAGAACGGCGCGCTAATAGCCGTTACGCATCGTTACAGCAGTGCGAAATGGAAATTCGTGCTTTTGATGCACTGATACAACGTTATAAAATTCCGAGCTTAAACGTATCAGAGTTATCAATTGAAGAAATCGCCACACGTATTGTGGCAGCAAGCGGCGTAAAAAGACGGATCTAACCTGTGAAGCATAAAAAAGCCCTAAGCAGAAACTCTGCTCAGGGCTTTGCCTTAAAACGCGCTGAGATTATTTAGCTTTTAACTCTCTGCGACGGCGGTGTAATACAGGCTCTGTATAACCGCTAGGCTGTTGGCGTCCTTCAAAGATGAGTTCTGCAGCTGCTTGGAAAGCAATGCTGTCATCAAAATTGGGAGCCATGTTTTGGTAAAGCGGGTCGTTGGCGTTTTGCTCATCAACTACTTTGGCCATGCGCTCTAGCGCTTCACGTACCTGCTCTTCGGTGCACACGCCGTGGTGTAACCAGTTAGCCACGTGCTGGCTAGAAATACGCAAAGTTGCTCTATCTTCCATCAAACCAACGTTGCTAATGTCAGGCACCTTGGAGCAACCAACGCCCTGGTCAATCCAACGTACTACGTAACCGAGGATACCTTGGCAGTTGTTGTCTAGCTCATTGCGGATTTCTTCTTCTGACCAGTTGGTGTCCTTGGCTAGAGGAATGGTGAGAATATCGTCTAAGCTAGCGCGCTCGCGGCTCTTGAGCTGCTCCTGAACTTCTTGAACATTCACTTGGTGATAGTGCAAAGCGTGCAGGCTAGCGGCTGTGGGTGAAGGTACCCAAGCAGTGTTAGCACCGGCCTTTGGATGACCAATTTTGGCATCCATCATGGCTTTCATTTCGTCTGGCATGGCCCACATGCCTTTACCGATTTGCGCGATACCAGCTAAACCACACTCTAGGCCAATATCCACGTTCCAGTTTTCGTAAGCACTAATCCAAGGTTCGTTACGGATATCAGCTTTGCGCAAGAAAGGGCCCGCTTCCATAGAGGTGTGAATTTCGTCACCAGTGCGGTCTAAGAAGCCAGTGTTAATGAAGATGACACGCTCTTTTGCCTGACGGATACACTCTTTGAGATTAACCGTGGTACGACGCTCTTCATCCATGATGCCCATTTTAAGGGTGTTACGCTCTAAGCCGAGAGCATCTTCAACGCGATTAAAGAGTTCATTGGCAAAGGCGGCTTCTTCTGGGCCGTGCATTTTAGGCTTAACAATGTAAACAGAACCTTTGCGGCTATTGCGCAAACCTTCTGTTTTATTCAGGTCATGCATAGCTGCAAGTACAGTGAACATGGCATCTAAAATGCCTTCAGGTGCTTCTTCACCATTAATGAGTACTGCCGGGTTAGTCATCAAGTGACCAACATTACGTACAAGCAGTAAGGAGCGTCCAGGTAAAGTAAGGGTGCTGCCGTCTAGTGCGGTGTACTCACGGTCTGCGTTGAGCTTACGAACTTGGGTTTTACCGCCCTTTTCGAAGCTTTCTTCGAGCTTGCCCGTCATCAAACCAAACCAGTTGCGGTATGCCAAAACTTTGTCCTCGGCATCCACGGCAGCCACAGAGTCTTCGCAGTCTTGAATGGTGGTAATAGCAGACTCTACTAAAACATCTTTAATGTGAGCAGCATCTTCTGCACCAATGGGGTGATTGGCGTCAAACTGAATCTCAAAGTGAAGATTGTTGTTTTTGAGCAGTACAGCCTTTGGCGCCTTGGCATCGCCTTGGAAACCCACTAATTTTTCAGGTTGTGCTAAACCAGTTTCACCAGCGTTTGTTTTCACAACAAGTGCACCATCAACAATGCTGTAGCCTGTGGCATCTTTGTGTGAACCTTGAGCTAAAGGTGCTGCTTGATCGAGGAAGTCACGGGCATAGGCAATAACTTTTTCACCACGTACAGGGTTGTAGGCGCCACCACGCTCTGCTCCGCCCTCTTCACTAATGACATCGGTACCATAAAGGGCATCGTAGAGGCTGCCCCAACGAGCGTTGGCTGCATTAAGTGCATAACGGGCGTTCATTACGGGTACCACAAGTTGAGGGCCTGCAATGGTGGCAATTTCTGGGTCAACGTTTTCAGTGGAAACTTTAAAATCTTCGCCTTCGGGTACTAAATAACCGATTTCTGCAAGAAAAGCTTTGTATTCGTCAAGATCAATGGCTTTACCTTTGCGCTCAATATGCCAAGCATCAATCTGTTTTTGGATTTTATCGCGCTTTTCTAACAAAGCTTTGTTTTTGGGGGCTAAATCCGTGAGGATGCTTTCTAATTCTGCCCAGAATTTTTCTGATTCAACGCCAGTGCCAGGCATGATTTCTTTTTCAACTAAATCATATAGCTCTGTGGCAATTTCTAAAGCGCCTTTTTTGATGCGTTCAGTCATAACTTTGTTTGCCCTTATTGGTCAATAAAACGAATTAGCCCAGTACGTCAGTTGGCTGGGACCAACGAAAAAAACATTCTAACGGAAAGCCACAGAGGTTTCACTCTATGGGCATCGCGCTAGTGCAGCAAGTTAACCACACTCAGTTTTTGTTGCTGCTTGATTTCACCTTGCTTTTGTTCAAGCTCAGTGAAGCTAAATAGCCGTGTGTCAGCTAATTGCGATGGCGCCACATTTTGTATGGCAGTAAAGAGGTTCTCAAGCCTTCCGGGGTGTTCCGCATCCCACTGTGAGAGCATTTGTTTAATAACTTGTCGCTGCAAATTATCCTGGCTGCCACAGAGATTGCACGGAATGATAGGATGCTTGCGAAGCTCGGAAAACTTTACAATATCTTTTTCGCGACAATAAGCAAGAGGGCGAATCACAATATTCTGCCCGTCATCACTTCTTAATTTAGGCGGCATAGCCTTTAGTTTGCCACCGTAAAACATGTTTAAGAATAGCGTTTCGATAATGTCGTCACGGTGGTGGCCTAAGGCAATTTTAGTGGCGCCAATGTCTTGGGCGAAACCATACAGGTTTCCACGACGCAAACGTGAACAAAGGGCACAGGTGGTTTTCCCCTCTGGGGTTTTTTCTTGCACGATGGAATACGTGTCGCGTTCGAGAATGTGGTAAGGCACGCCAATGTCCTGCAGGTATTGTGGCAGCACATGCTCGGGGAAGCCTGGTTGTTTTTGATCTAAATTAACTGCTATCAGCTCAAAACTAATCGGCGCAGAACGCTGCAAGCTCAACAGCATATCCAGCATTGTGTAGGAATCTTTCCCGCCGGATAAGCATACCATAATTTTATCGCCTTCTTGGATCATGTTGTAATCCTCGATGGCTCGGCCCACTTCTCGACGTAGCCGTTTTTGCAGCTTATTAAATGCTATTTTTTCTTTGCGTTCATCAGCTTCATGCGCTGTGCTCATGGCTCACCTAGCGTAGATTTCGTCAATGGTTTTAATGAGTGGCTGCATAATACACGGCTCAAATTTTTTTGGTATAGGTGTCGTTAGTTTTTACTAGTGGTGGCACTTATATTAAGCTCGCTCTATATGTTGCAACAACAAGGGAAGACTGTGATAACAACAAAACTACAAAGGCGCCGAGCAATTAGGCTAAGACGCCAAGTCATGGCTATATATTCATACCTTTTACTTTGGCTAGGCGTTTCAGCAGGTATTAGCATTAATTTGTTTTCCACCGATACCCCCCACTTTCTTATGTTTGGTGGCGTGCTACTGGTGAACTTTTGTATTAGCGTCTTGGTGGTCTCAGGAAAACTCGACAATGTACGCGAGGCGCCGTTAACCATCGGCCAAATCACCCTCGGGGTCGGACTCATCACCCTAGTGATTCATTATAGCAATGAGCTCGAAGGCGGTTTGTTGGTGCTTTATTTTCTCGCCATGATGTTTGGTTTATTTGCCTTGTCGCGCAAGCATTTGCTTGTTGTTTCGATGATCATTATGTGTGCTTACACGGGCCATGAAATTTGGCATTGGCACGCAGAGCCTCTCAATAAATTGGTCAGCATAAGTGTGGGCCATTGGTTTATCTTACTGCTTGGCCTAATTTGGTTTGTATACATAGGCGGTTATATTTTTGCGCTTCAAGAAAGTCACCGTGAGCAACGCCGCCTACTCCAAGAACAGCAAGATGAACTAGAGGCGCAAAACAGCCAATTATCAGAGTACGCAATCAGAGATAGCCTTACTAATTTGCATAACCGCCGCTATTTGCTTGAACATTTAGACACTGAAATCACACGGCATAACAAGCTTGATCAACCGTTACAGCTTGCTGTTATAGACTTGGATTTCTTTAAACAGATTAATGATACCCATGGCCACCACATTGGTGATAAAGTCCTCGTTTCTTTTGCCGATTATTTGCGTGAAGGGCTCCGGGCGGATGATCTTATCATTCGGTACGGCGGCGAAGAATTTGTGGTGGTTTTTATTAATACGTCGCAGGATAAGGCGCTTATCGCCTTGCAGCGCTTGCAGGAATTGTTTTCAAAACATGTATTTACTGGTAACTCCCAGTTTACTTCAAGCTTTTCTGCGGGTATCGCGCAAAGCCATGCGAATGATTCAGCAAGCAAACTGCTTCAGCGTGCCGACAAAGCACTTTACAAGGCAAAGTCTCAAGGCCGAAATCTTATTGTTACCGTGAATTAAGTGGAGCTTTTATGGCACTGGTTATCAAACAAGACCAATTGAAAGAAGTGCAGAACTATCTGCTTCAGCATGCAGAAAACACACTTACCTGGGTTGAAACCCATGGCCTGATGACGGCCATGGCTGTTGGTCCAGCAATTATCGAGAATTGGACAGCTTTATGCCGGCAAGACGAGGAGCCCTTACCTAGTCATATTGCTGCTAACTTGGACAAAATCCTGCAATTGCAAGCAAGCCAAATAGCTGCTGAAAGCGGCATAACACTTCCCTGTAAACTTGATCCCTATGAAGATCAAGAAGGCAGTGATCTAGCAAGTTGGTGTTTGGGTTTTATGTCCGGCTTAGCCATGGGTGAAGAGCTATGGTACCCAGAGGATAAAGAAGAGGAAGTGGCGCAATTGCTGCTCCCTTTTGTATTAATAGCCGGTTTGGACGAAGACCCAGAACTTGATGAGCTTTGGCAGAACACAAAGCTGGTGCGAGAAATGGCCGCCAATATTCCAGCTGTGCTAGAAGAACTCTTTTTGCTTTATCATGCTCCCGAAAACCCTTAATCCTAGCTATAGGACAAATGGCTGATATCGGGAGTTACGGGCTCTTGCTCATAGTTAAGGGTCTCTATATCTTCCCCTGGAGGCGCCATGGAAAGGTGCTCTATGGAAGGAATAAGCCCAGGTAGCTCTTCTTTAGCGTCAGATAAATCCGCCCCTACTTCGGCCACCTCAAAGGGGCCTGTAAATTCATTTCCACCTGTGCGGATAGTACCCACCATTTCAATATTTTTGTTACTGTGATCCTCAGCTTGCCTTGGCACAGGGCTGCTTTCTTGCTGTGGATTAGGGTCAGCAACCTTTGTTGCTACAGGCTGTATGCTGCTTTTTAGCCCTGCACGCTGAAGTGCGGCGCGCCACTTCATTGCCGTGGCTTGGTCCACTTCTTTTTGAAGAGTGCGCGGCGTTGCATTTAATAGTACTTCGGCTTTTTCGACTGGCAACTTAAACAGCTTAGCTAGGTTATTTTTGACGGCTTCTGGTGAAGCACCCGGCACAAGTTCTCCAGCTACGACAAGATTGAATTTAGCAGTGGCGTTCATCCTTATCCTCTTATGTTGGTTCGCTAAGGATAATTTAGCATACTCTTAAAACACAAAACCCGCTAAAAGCGGGCTTTGTTGAGATTGATAAACAGTTCAATTTATAGCTTTGCATCAAGCTCTGGAACTGCATCAAACAAATCAGCTACCAAGCCATAGTCAGCAACTTGGAAAATAGGTGCTTCCTCGTCTTTGTTGATGGCAACAATAACTTTGGAATCTTTCATACCTGCCAAGTGCTGAATTGCGCCGGAGATACCCACGGCAATATAAAGCTCAGGAGCAACGATTTTACCTGTTTGACCAACCTGTAAATCGTTAGGAACATAGCCAGCGTCAACAGCTGCGCGCGAAGCACCAACTGCTGCACCTAGCTTGTCGGCTAAGTTGTATAACATTTCGAAGTTTTCGCCGTTTTGCATACCGCGACCACCTGAAATTACCACCTTGGCTGCAGTGAGATCTGGGCGGTCAGACTTAGCAAGCTCTTCGCCTACAAAGCTTGAAATACCAGCATCTTTTGCAATGTCAATGCTTTCTACAGCAGCAGAACCGCCTTCAGCAGCAACAGCATCAAATGCAGTGCCGCGAACGGTCAATACTTTGATAGCGTCGTCACTTTGAACGGTGGCAATAGCGTTACCCGCATAAATTGGACGCTTAAAAGTATCAGCAGATTCCACAGCGCTAATTTCAGAGATCATATTAACGTCAAGCAAGGCGGCTACGCGTGGGGCAAAGTTTTTGCCGGAAGTTGTAGCAGCAGCAAGAATATGAGTGTAATCCTTACCTACTTCCGCTACTAATTCAGCTACGTTTTCGGCAAGCTGGTTGGCATAAGCTGCGTTGTCAGCTAGCAAAACCTTGCTAACGCCTTCTGCTTTTGCGGCTTCTTCTGCTACCGCATTGGCGTTTTCGCCAGCAACGAGCACAGTGATGTCGCCACCAATTTTTTGAGCAGCTGCGATAACGCTTAAGGTGACGGCATTTAATGCTTTGTTATCGTGCTCTGCATAAACTAAAACACTCATTAGATCACCTTCGCTTCGTTTTTCAGTTTTTCTACCAACTCATCCACAGAGCCAACAATAATGCCGGCTTCGCGCTCAGCTGGAGCTTCTACTTTTAGTACTTTTACTTTAGGCGTGAAATCTACACCTACTTCGTCAGCACTTAATACATCTAAAGGCTTCTTTTTAGCCTTCATAATGTTAGGCAAAGATGCATAACGGGGTTCGTTCAAACGTAAGTCTGTGGTGACCACTGCAGGTAAAGACAATTCTACAGTTTGTAAACCACCATCAATTTCACGGGTAACTTGAACTTTGTCGCCTTCAACTTTGACTTCGGAAGCAAAGGTGCCTTGGGGCAAACCTGCTAATGCAGCAAACATTTGGCCTGTCTGGTTGTTATCACCATCAATGGCCTGCTTGCCAAGAATTACCAAATTGGGGGACTCTTTGTCATAGACTGCTTTTAATGCCTTGGCAATGGCCAAAGGCTGCGCATCTTCTTCGGTTTCCACACGAATGGCGCGGTCAGCACCTAGTGCTAGAGCGGTGCGCAGTTGTTCATCGGCAGCTTTGGCGCCAATGGTAACAACAACGATTTCAGAAACAGCGCCACTTTCTTTCAGGCGCACGGCCTCTTCCACTGCGATTTCGCAGAAAGGGTTCATGGCCATTTTTACGTTGGCTAGATCTACGCCGCTGTTATCCGCTTTAACACGAACTTTAACGTTGTGATCCACGACCCGCTTAATCGGTACAAGAACCTTCATAGGATCCTCGGATTTCTCTAGGTTGACAAAACAAGAAATGGCTTCGTAACCATTTCCGCGCGAAAAGTAGTGCAGTATGTTGGCCTTTGAGAGCTGAGAGGTCAAGACCGAAGCGTGGATTATCTTTAATTAAGGTGCCTCTATATTGTGTCAGCGAGGTCAAAAACTGATAAAAAGCTGACTCTTCTTGCTTGACCAATGAGTATTTCTAGTGTTCTTGTGGCAGCTTCATGCATTGCATTATATACTGCGCACCAAACGTTAACCCGCTTACATCCAGTAAGCGTAAATTTACCAACACTTCGCCTCAAGGAGACTTTTGTGGAACGTGAAGCGATGGAAGTCGACGTAGTTATCGTCGGTGCTGGCCCTGCCGGCTTGTCAACGGCTTGCCGCTTAGCTCAAGCTAGCCAAGAAAACGGTCAAGAACTTAGCATTGTTGTAGTGGAAAAAGGCTCTGAGGTTGGCGCTCACCTTTTATCAGGCGCTGTATTCGAAGCCAAGGCACTGACCGAGTTATTCCCTAACTGGAAAGAAGACGGTGCTCCGCTAAACACTCCTGTTACCCGTGATGATATTTTTTATCTCACTGGCGCAGAGAAAGGTATTAAAGTACCTAACTTGTTTGTGCCTAAGACCATGCATAACGAAGGCAACTACATCGTTTCTATTGGTAATGTTTGCCGCTGGCTGGCTGAACAGGCGGAAGCATTAGGTGTTGAAATTTATCCAATGACACCTGCCACCGAAGTGCTCTTTAACGATGATGGCTCTGTTAAGGGTATCGCTACTGGTGATTTTGGTATCGATAAAGAAGGCAAGCATAAAGATAGCTACACACCTGGCATGGAACTCCATGCTAAGTACACGGTGTTCTCTGAGGGTTGCCGTGGACAGCTTGGTAAGCAGTTGATTCAGAAGTTTAAGTTAGATGCAGATGCGGATCCGCAGCACTACGGCATTGGTATCAAAGAATTATGGGATATTGACCCTGCCCTACACGAGCCAGGCTTAGTAGTACACACCGCAGGTTGGCCACTATCAG
Source organism: Alcanivoracaceae bacterium (assembly GCA_027324795.1). Classification (GTDB taxonomy): domain Bacteria; phylum Pseudomonadota; class Gammaproteobacteria; order Pseudomonadales; family Alcanivoracaceae; genus CALEAR01. Next base: position 13,072 of record DAHVSB010000014.1, on the reverse strand, counting down.
AATCCAGCTCCGCGGGCGGTGGTTTTTTATACCACATTGAAAACAACCAGGTTGCCCTTGGTTTGATTACTGATCTTTCTTATTCCAACCCACACGTATCTCCTTTTGATGAGATGCAGCGTTGGAAAACCAACCCTAATATCAAAAAGTATTTAGAGGGTGGTAAACGCGTATCTTATGGCGCACGTGCCTTGGTTAAAGGGGGATTGCAATCCCTTCCTAAAATGACCCTGCCCGGCGCTATTCTAGTGGGCGATAACGCAGGTACGCTTAACTTTGCCAAGATCAAAGGCAACCATACTGCGATGAAATCCGGCATGCTTGCTGCTGAAGTCATTGCCAAAGCCATCGCAGATGGTCGCCAAAATGACGAGCTAACAGAGTACAAAGACGCCTTTGAGAAGAGCTGGGTTTATGAAGAGCTTCATACTCAGCGGAACTTTGGCCCAGCGCAGCACAAGTTTGGTAACTTGATCGGCTCTGCTTTTGCTTTCATTGATCTCAATATTATGAATGGTAAATTACCCTTCACTTTGCGTGACCTAACGCCTGATCATGAAACCTTAAAGCCTGCCTCTGAAAGCAAAAAGATCGAATACCCGCGCCCTGATGGCAAAATCACTTTCAATAAGCTTGATTCGGTATTCTTATCTAACACTTCTCATGAGGCAGACCAGCCTGTGCACTTAAAGCTCACAGATCCTAATATCCCTCTGGATATTAACCTTCCCAAATGGGATGAGCCTGCACAGCGTTACTGCCCTGCTGGTGTGTATGAGGTGGTAGCTGAGGATGATGGCAGCAAACGTTTCCAGATTAACGCTGAAAACTGTGTCCATTGTAAAACCTGTGATATTAAAGACCCCTCCCAAAATATCACTTGGGTGGCGCCTGAAGGTGGCGGTGGTCCCAACTACCCCAATATGTAAGGGCAATAGAAGCCTCAAGAAAAAGCCGGTTTTCCGGCTTTTTCTTTATCTGCAGGCTCATTAAAAAGCGTTTAAGTAAACAGGACTGACAATATGAAAATTGTGGTTCTCACTGGTGCTGGGATTTCTGCGGAATCTGGTATCAGCACTTTCAGGGATAATAATGGCTTGTGGGAGCAGCACCGCATCGAAGATGTAGCTACACCTGAAGCCTTTCAACGAAACCCAAAGCTAGTACATACCTTTTACAATGCGCGTCGCGAGCAACTCGATAACCAAGCCATCGCTCCCAATGCAGCGCACCTTGCACTTGTGGAATTAGAAAAAGTATTAGGGGATGATTTTTTATTAATTACCCAAAACGTTGATGATCTCCACCAAAGAGCTGGTAGCAAAAACCTATTGGCCATGCATGGCTCTCTAAGAGAGTCGCTGTGCTCTTATTGCAAGCACAAAGGGCTTGTTAAGTCCCCATTAAGCACGGATACTGTATGCCCTGCATGCACAAAGAAAGGTGGTATGAGACCCAATATCGTGTGGTTTAATGAAATGCCATACTATTTAGAGGAAATTTATGCGGCACTTGCTAGCTGTGATATATTCATCAGCATAGGCACTAGCGGTAACGTTTACCCTGCTGCAGGTTTTGTCGCCATAGCCAACGAAGCTAAAGCACATACAATTGAGTTAAATTTAGAACCTTCTAATCAAAACTCTAACTTTGCTGAGCATCACCAAGGCCCTGCCACCAAACTTGTTCCACAGTGGGTCGAAGCTTTTATGCGTGATAGGATGCAACTCAAACATTAATTTCGGTAAGTTAACTATTGCATAGGCGTAGAATTTTTATGTCACAAACACAAGTCGATGACGTGAATATCGCATCACAAACACTTTTGATTACACCCAAAGAAATAAAGGAAAAATTACCTTTAACAGAATCAGCACGGGAAACCGTAGCGAAAGGTCGCGAAACAATCCGTAATATTTTGGATCGCAAAGACCCGCGCTTATTTATCGTTATTGGGCCCTGCTCCATCCACGATACAGAGGCAGCCTTAGAATATGCTCAGCGTTTGAAAAAGCTCTCTGAAGAAGTGGGTGATGTAATTTACTTGGTGCAACGGGTTTATTTTGAAAAGCCACGTACAACCGTGGGCTGGAAAGGGCTAATTAACGACCCCTACATGAACAATACCTTTAAGATAGAAGAAGGTTTACATATTGCGCGTAAGTTATTGTTAGATATGGCTGAAATGGGCTTGCCTACTTCCACAGAAGCTCTGGACCCTATTACACCTCAATATTTACAGGATCTGATTAGCTGGTCTGCTATTGGTGCGCGCACCACAGAATCACAAACACACCGCGAGATGTCCTCTGGCCTATCTAGCCCTGTGGGCTTTAAAAATGGCACCGATGGCAGCCTAGATGTGGCAATTAATGCCATGTTGAGCGTTCGTCACCCTCACCGCTTCTTAGGCATTGATACTAATGGCCGCACAGCTATTACGGTAACAAAAGGCAACCCTTACGCCCACGTGGTGTTACGTGGTGGCGGTGGTAAACCTAACTATGATTCTGTGTCGGTGGCGCTGGCGGAGCAAGCTCTGCAAAAGGCCAATGTATCAACCAATATCATGGTGGATTGCAGCCACGCTAACTCAGACAAAAACCCAGCACTACAACCCCTAGTGATGGAAAATGTAACCAACCAAATCCTCGACGGAAATAATTCCATTGTGGGTTTGATGGTGGAGTCACATTTAAAAGCGGGTAATCAATCGATTCCAGAAAACTTGGATGAGCTTGAATACGGTGTTTCAGTAACAGACGGGTGCATTGATTGGGAAACCACTGAAAAAGCACTCAGAACAATGGCTGAAAAATTACGAGAGGTTTTACCTCAACGTCAACGGGCCTAGTTCAATTGCAGCAGCCCCACTCTTTGGGGCTGCTAGTTATTCTCGTCTCCTAGCAAAGCTCTATACTCGCCACTGTAAAGCCACCATTGCGTGTTGGCCCCCTTCTCTTCCGCCTGTGCCATGGCAACGCATTCATAATAAACACTGGTATCTAGCCGCGCCGTTAATTGCTCTCTAACCACAGCGTAAGGCACACCAGACTTGATTTCTAAAGGGTGCTTTTTATCTAAGATAAACTGCTCGCCTGTGTTGATGGTGAAGGCAATAATAGGAGGTAAAGAGCTCCCCGCTTGATAGGTTTGCATTGCTGTAACGACAAAAGGAGCGTCTTCGACGGTAATTTCTTGCTTTTCTACGGGGGTGACCAAAAAATATTTGTCCCCTTCTTTGCGGAGGATATGCGAAAAAAGCTTTATTAATGACAGCTTATGAATTTCTCCTCCTTGATGCCACCAACTACCATCACGCTTAATTTCCATTTGGCTGTGCCCACTTAGGGGCGGGTCCCATTGTGCTATGGGCGGCAGTTTTTGCTGAGCAATCTCTTCGAGCAAAACAGATAGTTTGTTCTCGCTAAGCAACATAGACATTAACGGCGCTGCCCTTTGTTTGCCATGCGGATGCCAATACTGACGATGAAATCGATAAAATCTTCTTTATCATCAATATAGGCGCCATAAAAAGGTGATTCCATCAACGCCACAGCCCCGTGCGCCAAAGCCCAAGCAGCAGCAATATGATACTGTGCTGGCACATCTTCCAGAGCGCCCGCGGCAATACGCTTCTCAACAATACTGGTTAGCGTATTAAGGTTGGATGCACGAATGGTGTGTAACTGGTTGACCAATTCAGGTACAGCCTTCTCTTGAATCACTCTGTGCTCTAAACGATCAAACAGCTGATAACGCTTAGGATCACTGATGCGAAAGCGAAAATATTCGCTAGCTAACTTGGCTTGGTCTTCTGATTCAGAAATTTTGGAAAACAACTCCGCTAGCTCTTCTTCATAGTGGATCATTAACAGAAGATAGATTTCATTTTTGGTTTCAAAGTGCTTATAGATAGTGCCCTTGCCGATACCTACTTCGTCTGCAATCATCTCAACAGTGACTCTATCTTCGCCGTGCTCTAAAAAGAGCTCTAGAGCGGTATCCAAAATCTCTCGTTCACGCTGGCGGAACTCTTGCACTTTGCGTGTGGCTTTTTCTAGATCGCTCATGCTGTTGTTGTCTCCTCGTTATTGCGAACAGTGAACTTAATGATGGGTCAAAAATAGAAGGCTGCTCACCGATAATGGGCTAGTATAACAAAAAGAAAATCAATGAAGTAAATTCACTCAACTTGCTTTCACAATCATGTAATTTACTATCAATACACTAATCAATGTAGGAGGCGCTTATTATGGACTCTCAGGACACACGCTCTCACATAATTCGATGGCTATATACCCCTAAAGCATCGATCACTGCGTCTTGGTGCGATTTCAATCAGGCGCGTCATTTATTAGAGCCCACCGATGTTGTTTTGATTGATGCTAATACCCTAGCAGACCGCAAGATAAAAGCTATTTCTGGTAGCCGTTGGTCCCAAGCGTATTTGTATATAGGGCGTTTGCATGACATTCGCAATAGTTCCCTTCGAGCGGCTGTTAACGAGCATCTTAATTGCCAAAGCGATACCCAGCTTATGCTGAAGGTGGACTTGGTGAAAGGTATTCATATAACAACCATTAGCGAGTTGCGACAGCAAACCTTTCGTATTTGCCGGCCGAGGGGGTTATCCGAAGAAGATAAACAAAGCGTTATTAACTATGCCATCAGCCGTATGAGCCCACAGGAAAAGCATGCCTGGTGGCCCGCTGTACGACTAATGCTTGTTCCGTGGCGTTTGCTCTCTGCGAAATGGCGCCTGCGAATGTTTCGCTACCTGTCGGGGCGTCGATTAAGGCGAGCGGTTGGCGGAACTGTTGGCGATGCGTTTTCATTTATTCAATTCCCCATTTTGCCTTTGGTTAAGGGTGAAGAAGAAAGCACTAGCAAATTATACCGGCAGTACCCCTTTATATTCTTTGCAGCAGATTTCGATCTATCACCCTATTTTGACGTAGTGAAGTACCCGTTTATTGGTGACGTTCAAAAACGGGTACGTTTGCAGGCTTGGGATGGACATTTGGGTTCTCTAGAGGGACAAGAGCTGGTCCATGAGAAAGTAGATAGCAAAGTTACTGCATTTAAATAATGCAATTTCACTACTTTGCTAGCTTGGCACTAAGATTTAATACGTTGTGCTTTTGAAAATAAAGAAAAGAAATTCTTTTGGGTCTGTTGTGCCACTTCTGCAGTGCTGACTTGGTGAAGCTCCGCGAGTTGCTCCGCCACTTTGCTTACATAGGCTGGCACATTGGATTTACCCCGATAGGGAACCGGCGCAAGCCAAGGGGAATCTGTTTCTATTAACAAGCGAGATAAAGGCAACGCTTGTGCTGTGGCCCGTAGTTCCTTAGCATTTGCGAAGGTTAGAATGCCAGAAAGAGAAATATAAAAGCCAAGATCAATGGCTTGTTCAGCCATATCAAGGTCTTCAGTAAAGCAATGCAATACGCCCGTAACTTTCCCTTCTCCTTCGGTGCGTAATATATCAAGGGTATCAGCTTTAGCATTGCGGGTATGAATTATCAGTGGCAACCCAGTGTTTTTAGCCGCTTGTATGTGGGTACGAAAGGCTGCTTGTTGTAGAGCGATGGCTTCTTCTTTCGCTTTAAAATAATCTAATCCTGTCTCTCCAATTCCCACCACTTTAGGATGGGCACATTGCTGCTCAATCCATGCCTGGGTAACTTGTTGGCTGGGTTTTACAAACAAGGGGTGTACACCCACGCTAGCACTGACTTGCGGCCAAGCTTCTGCGATATCTAACACTTCTCCAAAGCCATCTTGCTCAACGCCAATGCACAACATGTGCTCAACCCCAGCCTCAAGGTTGGCGCGCATCATGGCAGAAAAGTCGCCATTGAAAGGGGTTAAATCCACCCGGTCTAAATGACAGTGAGAATCAACAAACTGCAATGTACCCTCCTACAAAGTTTGTGTGGGACGATCCGATTCAAGTGAGCCTGCTAAATGAGCTTCTATGGTGCGCTTTGCAGTATCGTCTTGGCCGGTGAACTGGACGCCAACTCCACTGCTCCGTGAGCCTTGGGCTCCGGCCGGTGTAATCCATACCACTCGCCCAGCCACTGGTATTTCGCGTGGTTCATCCATAAGCTTTAACAAAAAGAAAATATCTTCGCCCAAGGCATATTTACGGTTGGTGGGCATAAAAATCCCCCCGTTTTTTAAAAAAGGCATGTATACCGAATACAAAATGGCTTTATCTTTTATAGTCATTGTGGGAATGGCTCCACGGCCACCGGGCATGCGCATAGTAATTGCTCCTTAAAAATCGCCTGTTTTAATAAGCATGGACGATATCTCGTGCCAATGGTACGCCTAAAAGTACCATCAATAATTGTTCGTATAATATTTCTTTATTGGGATTGGCTCCCGAGAGCCACAGCGTTTGCGCCCTCACCACTGCTTCTTGGAAGGCGAAAATTCGTTCTCTGCGCAAGGATTTTAACGCATTAATACCTGCTGACAATGCTTCGTCTTTTATTTCTAATACGCCACTCTGCACTTTAATGGTCTGAGCAAGCCAATGATATAAAGCCGATAAAAATTCGTGTGCATCAAATTCGGCTAGCATTTTAGCCACTTGTGGCAGTCTTGCTGCTTGCGTTTGAATACTAGCAATGTCGTTAAAAATCTGTTCTCGTCGCTGAAACCATGGCTTCTCTTGCAGAGCAAGCGCCTGCAAAGGTGCCCCTCTCGCCGATAGTAACAGCGCTTTAGCCTCTGCTTCTGTTATCCCCTGCTCTTGCAACCAATGCAGGCCTTCTTCCCAAACAGGGGGCTGAATAGAGCGCTGTTGGCAGCGGCTAATTACTGTGGGCAAAAGATGGTTGAGTTGCTCTACCACTAAGATTAACAACGTTTTTGAACCGGGCTCTTCGAGGGTTTTGAGTAAGGCATTTTGGGCATTCCAGTTCATACGCTCAGCGGGCGATACCACCACAGTGCGATATCCGCCTTGAATTGCCGTGTGATGACTAAACTTCACCACAGCTCGTATTTGCTCGATGAGAATATTCTTGCCCGCTTCTTCAGGCGTAATCAGCAAATGGTCGGGGCAATTACCAGCGCTGAACAGCACACATGCATCGCAATGACCGCAGGGCTCATTGTGATTAGGTGCGGTGCAATGTAGCAGTTGGCAAAAGTGTAATGCAGCAGCTTCTTTACCAAGCCCATTTGGACCTACTAGCAGTAAAGCATGGGGCAAACGGTTTTGTTCTAGTTGCTGCGCTAGCTGTTGGTAAGCCGTGGTGAGCCATGGGTAGAGCATGTTATAGCCACCCTTTTAATGCTAAGGAGATTTGTTGTTGTACTGCTGCTGTGACTTGGTCCATGTCTTGGGAAGCATCTATCAGACGAAAACGCTCGGGGTGTTGCTGTTGCCGAGCTAAATATGCGGTGCGAACACGCTCAAAAAATTCAATTTCTTGTTGCTCAAAGCGATCTAACGCCGCGCGTTTAGCTGCCCTCGCCAGCCCTTGTTCCACTGGGATATCAAACAACAAGGTGAGATCCGGCTGTAAATCCTGATGCACTAATGATTCTAAAGTGGCAATAGGAACCAGGGTAAACTCCCTACCGCCCCCTTGGTAAGCATAAGTGGCGTCGGTAAATCGATCGCAAAGCACCCAAGTGCCTTCACGTAAAGCCGGGCGGATGACCTCTTCGAGATGTTGCGCGCGAGCGGCAAACATTAATAATAGTTCCGTTAGCGTTGCCATTGGTTGATCTGACGGGGTAATTAGCAGTTCACGAATGGTTTCAGAAAGCTTGGTTCCTCCAGGCTCACGGGTGAGTATATAAGGTATGTTTCTTTCTGAAAGGCAAGCAGCCACGGTTTTAACCTGTGTGGACTTTCCTGCCCCTTCAACGCCCTCAAAGGTAATAAAACGTGCTTTCACTGAGATGCCTCTGCTGGGCTTGAGCGGTAATCCGCTCGACGGTTTAATTGATAACGGCGTACAGCCTGCTGATGTTCTGCTAGGGTATCTGAAAAATAATGGCTACCGTCCCCCTTGGCCACAAAATATAAGGCGCTACCTTGAGCGGGCTGGGCAGCTGCTTTTATTGCTTCATAGCTTGGCATAGCTATAGGTGTGGGCGGCAAACCATTGATGGTATACGTATTATAAGGCGTTGGTGTGCGTAAATCCGCGCGCGTTATACGTCCAACATATGCATCACCCATGCCATAAATTACTGTGGGGTCTGTTTGTAGCCGCATGCCTTTTTGCAGCCGGCGAACAAATACGCCAGCAATATCGGGGCGTTCCTTTGGCACACCTGTTTCTCGCTCGATAATTGACGCCATAATGAGTAGTTCATAGGCAGATTGATAAGGTAAACCATCCTGCTTGCCTTCCCAGCTCTCAGCTAAGCGTTGCTCTTGGGCGCGCAAAGCTCTGCGCAAAATATCCATATCCGAATCAGAGCTAGTGTAAAAGAAAGTATCTGGTGCAAACCACCCTTCTGGGTGCTCATCTTTTTTTCCTAAGGCGGCCATTATCTCGGCGTCGGAAAGCTCTTTAATGGTTTGCTTGAGATTAGATTTGCTCGCTAATAAAGCCCGTAAATCGCGAAAACGTGTTCCTTCGACGATGGTAAAGCTATGTTTGACTACGTCACCTTCATGCAAAATTGAGAGAACATGAGCCACATCTTTGGCTGTACTTAAATCATACTCTCCCGCGTGAATATGGGCTAAGGCAGGGTCTAGGCGCAGCTTGGCACGTAATGCCAACTCAACCCACTCGATTTTATCCTGTGTCAATGCCCCTTCATTGGCGAGAAGGGTTGGCACATGGCGCACGGATTTGCCCTGCGGCATCGTAAAAATAAATGTCTGAGTAGTATCAGTATGAGCAATTGGCGTGGCCAGCTGTTTCTCCACCCAAGCAAAAACACCGACTAAGGCCAGTACAGTTATGCATAGCAAAACGATAACGGCTTTAAATACACTTTTTATCATGCCACAAATTATTCCACTGCTGCTGTAAGCTCAGAGTTTGAGCACCGACTTCCCCCTGCCACTGACCGAGCGCGCGCAAGGGAAGTATGCCCATAATACTATTACAGGCGAAGGCTTCTATGATGTGATCTACAGAATCGGGCGCCTGCTCTGATACTCTCACTTTCACACCACTTTGGTTAATTACCCATTGTCGCGCAATACCATTGACTCCAGCGCTTTCAAGGGCTGACGTCCACCAACCTTGGTCGTAACGCAGAAACAAGTTCATGGCAGTTAGTTCTACGGGCTGCCCCTCTTGATTACGCAGTAAGGTTTCATCCCAGCCGTTCGCCACCGCTTCATGACGGGCGAGCACTTGCTCGAGCCGGTTAAGGTGTTTAATGCCAGCTAAAAAAGGTTGCTTGCCTAAACGAATGCGCGATTCCCCCACCACGAGCCCTTGGCTATAAAGCTCAGGGCTCATGGGCTGAAAAGGGAAAACACGAGGATAATAGTTAGGTTGTTGTAGGTGCAGCCCATTATAGCCACGGCCACCGGCACCACGGGTCACTATTATTTTTAAAACCCCAGAAGCGGAAATGCTGATGGCTTCTGCCAGAATATGCTCCAAAGTATGGGGACAGGCTTTAATGTTCAGTCGCTGTAGCCCAGTTAATAAGCGCTGCTTGTGTTGCGCCCAGAATGGCGCGCGCCCTTCATGCAAGCGCAAGGTTTCAAAACAACCATCCCCAAAAGCAAGCCCTCTATCATCGATGGGGGCTTGCTGCCAATGTACGCTCATAGTTTTTGGAAAATCAACGAGGCATTGGTGCCGCCAAAGCCAAAAGAGTTGGTCATAGCAGCCGATATGTTCAAGCTTTGCGCCTCATGAGGAACAAAGTTTAAATCACACCCTTCGTCAGGATTGTCTAGGTTGATGGTAGGAGGTGCTAAGCTATCTTGCATGGCCAGCATAGTGATAATGGCCTCAGCCGCGCCTGCTGCCCCAAGCATGTGCCCTATTATGGATTTGGTGGAGCTCACTGCAAGTTTGCGGGCTTGCTCACCAAACACGGTCTTAATGGCCTGTGCTTCTGCCACATCCCCGACTTTGGTAGAGGTGCCGTGGGCGTTGATATATTGAATATCTTCAGGAGCGAGCCCGCTATTTTTCAACGCGTTGGCCATGGCTAAGGCAGCGCCTTCGCCTGATTCTGTGGGCGCTGTAATATGATAGGCATCACCACTCATGCCAAAGCCAACTAGCTCAGCGTAAATTGTGGCCCCACGAGCTTCTGCATGGGCTAGAGATTCTAGTACCACAACGCCTGCACCGTCAGCCATCACGAAACCATCTCTGTCTTTATCCCAGGGTCGGCTAGCTTTGCTGGGTTCTTCATTGCGACTCGACAAAGCCCGTGCCGCCGCAAAACCACTCATTCCAAGGGGGCAAGTGGCTTTCTCAGCACCGCCTGCCACCATTACGTCTGCTTGCCCTAGGAGAATTTGTTGGGCAGCAATACCGATACTATGGGCACCAGTGGTGCATGCTGTGGCGGTGGCAATATTAGGCCCTTGGAAGCCATACATGATGGATAAGTTGCCGGCTATCATGTTGATAATGTTGCCGGGCACAAAAAAAGGTGACACGCGTCGCGGGCCGCCTTCGAGCAATTTGGTGTGATTCTCTTCGATGCCAGTTAGGCCGCCGATGCCCGAGCCAATGGCAACACCTACTCGGGTTTTATCAAGTGCGGCATAAGCATCTAATTTGGCATCCTGTATTGCCTGTATACCAGCCACTAGACCTAGCTGCACAAAGGCATCTACGCGGCGGGCTTCCTTGGCGGGAAGATAAGCGGAAAGATCAAATTCGGGCACCAGCCCAGCGATACGCACGGGATAATCTTCATTCTCAAAATGTGTAACGCGTTGAATTGCGCTGTTACCTGCGCGGATATTGTGCCAACTGCTCTTGGCATCTGCGCCTGCTGGGCTAACTAATCCTACACCTGTTACCACTACCCGGGGCTTAGACATTAGGTCCCTCCTCGCCGATCAATAAAGTGAAAGTGGCATATATAAAAAAGCCGCAGGGTTCTAGATTATAGAGCCTGCGGCTTTTTAGCTATTAATGCGTAGCATTAAGCGTGGTTTGTTACGTAATCAATAGCCGCTTGTACGGTACTGATTTTTTCCGCTTCCTCATCAGGGATTTCGGTTTCAAACTCTTCTTCTAATGCCATCACTAGCTCAACTGTGTCTAGGGAGTCGGCGCCTAGGTCTTCCACAAAGGATGCAGAAGGCTTTACGTCCGCTTCATCAACACCAAGTTGATCTACGATGATTTTTTTTACTCTTTCTTCGATGCTGCTCATGTTAATACTCTCTCTAGTTGTGGTGACTTTGCACCTCAGCGCGCTATTCTAGGTGAAGCATGATTGCCCATGCAAGCCATTCGCTAGCCACCGACGGTGCTTATTGTTGCTAAATATAATTTATATCTCAAAAAAATCGTTTTTGACTGTGACTAACCCGTGAACATGCCGCCATTTATGTGCAAAACGGTACCAGTAACATAAGCAGCCCCCTCAGAAGCTAACCAAGCAACAGCACTTGCAACTTCTTCCGCTTGACCTAAACGGCCTAAGGGAATCTGGGCTAGTAAAGCCTCTTTTTGAGCTTCGGGTAAATTATCGGTCATGTCTGTTTGAATAAACCCAGGCGCCACAGAATTAACGGTAATGGAACGGCTGCCTAATTCACGTGCTAATGCGCGAGTGAGCCCGTCAACGCCCGCTTTAGCGGCTGCGTAATTAGCCTGCCCGGCGTTACCCATGCTGCCAACCACAGAGCTAATATTGATAATGCGTCCCCAACGCGCGCGAGTCATATCACGCAAACAGGGCTTGATCACACGGTACAAAGCGCTGAGGTTGGTGTTTATCACCTTATCCCACTCATCTTCTTTCATGCGCATAATAATGTTGTCTTGCGTAATGCCTGCGTTGTTAACCAGCACCAAGGGGGCGCCAAAGCGCTCTTTGAGTTCAGCTAATGCGGCACTAATGGAATCCGTGCTTGCCACGTCTAGCACTAGTCCGCCGCCATGGGGTGCTAAGCGTTCTTCAATTTTTTCTGCGCCCGCCGCTGTGGTTGCAGTTCCCACTACAATAAAACCTGCTGCTTTAAGTGCATCGGCAATGGCAGCGCCAATGCCGCGGCTGGCGCCTGTAACTAACGCAATGCGTTGTTCTTTATTGCTCATTGTTATTCTCCTACCTAATTACATGGGTAGTGGTGTTGCCTCAATAATGGCGTTTTTGTTTTCCATAGGTAGCACCACAATGGTTTTTTCGATTCTTTTCAATAAACCTGCTAATACCTTATTAGGCCCACATTCATAAGCGTGGGTGACTCCTTCGCTGTGTAATTTTTGTACGGTTTCAACCCAGCGCACTGGTGAATAAAGCTGACGAATAAGCGCATCTCTAATTTCATCAACATCGTGGGTGGCAACAACATCCACATTGTTGATAACTGGAACTTCAGGACGAAACATCTTTACATCAGCAATTACATCCGCAAGCTGTTCAGCGGCAGGCTTCATTAAGGCGCAATGGGATGGCACACTCACCGGCAAAGGCATGGCGCGTCGTGCCCCTGCTTCTTTGCATGCTTCAATGGCACGTTCCACTGCTGCTGTATCACCCGCAATGACCACTTGCCCTGGCGCATTTAAGTTAACTGCTTCTACCACGCCACCTTGAGCGGCACTAGCGCAAGCTGCACGTACCTGGTCATCTTGTAAACCTAAAATAGCTGCCATAGCGCCAGTGCCTTGGGGCACGGCGGTTTGCATTAACTCGCCGCGTTTTGCAACTAAACGTGCTGCATCACCTAAGCTAAATACACCAGCGCAGGTGAGTGCAGTGTATTCACCTAAACTGTGACCAGCTAAAAAATGTGGGCGAAAGCCACCACGCTGCTCCCAGTAACGCCATAGGGCAACGCCTGTGGTAAGCAATGCAGGTTGTGTTATTTCGGTACTGTTGAGCTTTTCTGCGGGGCCATTGGCCACCAAATCCCACAAAT
>DAHVSB010000149.1 GCA_027324795.1 Alcanivoracaceae bacterium | reverse complement strand
GCTGTAGAATGCGCCTCCCGCTGATCGGAAGATGGTTTGAAGGTCGGCGCAAGCGGTTGAGTAGAAAAGAAAATTTTCGAAAATAACGCTTGACGGAACGAGAGGTTGCTGTAGAATGCGCGGCCTCGGTTGAGACGAAAGCCTTGACCAACTGCTCTTTAACAAGTCGAATCAAGCAATTCGTGTGGGTGCTTGTGATGTAAGACTGGTGATCGCAAGATTATCAGCAACGCAAGTAACACTCGTGAATTCGAGAGTTTTATCTCTTTTTAAGAGAATGCGATTGCTGAGCCAAGTTTAGGGTTTTCTCAAAACCCAAGCAGTATTGAACTGAAGAGTTTGATCATGGCTCAGATTGAACGCTGGCGGCAGGCCTAACACATGCAAGTCGAGCGGATGAAGGGAGCTTGCTCCTGGATTCAGCGGCGGACGGGTGAGTAATGCCTAGGAATCTGCCTGGTAGTGGGGGATAACGTCCGGAAACGGGCGCTAATACCGCATACGTCCTGAGGGAGAAA
>DAHVSB010000148.1 GCA_027324795.1 Alcanivoracaceae bacterium | reverse complement strand
ATGCTGGGTCCAGATGACCGGGAAGTTGCCCAATAGGACATCCCGGACCGTGCCGCCACCCAGGGCGGTGAAAAAAGCGATCATGGCCACCCCGAACAGATCCATGTTCCGGCGCCCGGCGGCCAGCGCGCCCGACATGGCTTCAGCGGTGATGGCAATAAGAAAGATGGGAGTCAGCACACAACGCTCCTGCGTTTCGTGGCCTCTCCCCCTGTCCTTGATACCTGAGAGTTTGCAGAATCGCTCTGCTTGCCCCTTCGGTGGACCGCGTCGGCAGTCTCTCTCCAGACGGCGTTGAATGATGTCCGCAGTGCTTGTGCCTGAGCGTTTATGGGAGTTTGCGCCTTCGGCGGGGCCCGGTGCGGCCCTCTCTCCTGCGAATCGGTAATTATAAAGGGTCGCCGACTAAACGTCGAGGCGCGCTCAGTGCGCCACCAACCGCTTCATCCAATCCAGCAACACAGTCGGCAATAACTCCGGTCGCGGCAACAACGCGTAGTGCCAGGCGCCGAAGATACGCGGCAAATAGG
>DAHVSB010000147.1:267-533 GCA_027324795.1 Alcanivoracaceae bacterium | reverse complement strand
TACGTGGCGGCGCTGAACCGCGCCAGGTACGTGCTCGATCACTACCAGCAGGCGCCGCAGACCGGCGACGCACTGGCGCTGATGGTGCAGTGCTACAAGAAGCTGCACGACGACACGCTCGAGCAGCAGGCGCTCAGCGTGCTGAAGCTCAACTATCCCGATCATCCGTACTTCAAGAGTCCCAACAGTTGGCCGCACTACAGCTCGAACCTGTGGCGGCTGATTCCGTTCATGGGCGGCTTCGGCGTCACCGACTCCGGCGTCAC
>DAHVSB010000147.1:0-257 GCA_027324795.1 Alcanivoracaceae bacterium | reverse complement strand
TACGTGGCGGCGCTGAACCGCGCCAGGTACGTGCTCGATCACTACCAGCAGGCGCCGCAGACCGGCGACGCGCTGGCGCTGATGGTGCAGTGCTACAAGAAGCTGCACGACGACACGCTCGAGCAGCAGGCGCTCAGCGTGCTGAAGCTCAACTATCCCGATCATCCGTACTTCAAGAGTCCCAACAGTTGGCCGCACTACCGCTCGAACCTGTGGCGGCTGATTCCGTTCATGGGCGGCTTCGGCGTCACCGACTC
>DAHVSB010000146.1 GCA_027324795.1 Alcanivoracaceae bacterium | reverse complement strand
CCGATAACGCCGGCAAACTTATCAACGAAATGCAGCTGATCTACAACAAGGCCCGTCAAGCCGCGATCACCAAGGAATTGGCCGAGATCGTGGGCGGCGCGGCCGCGGTTTGAGAGAGACAACACATGGCAAGCATGGCCGAAGGCAAGATCACCCAGATCATCGGTGCCGTCATCGACGTCGAGTTTCCACGCGACGCGATTCCGCGCATCTATGAGGCGCTGAAGCTCAAGGACGTCGACCTGACGCTCGAGGTTCAGCAGGAACTCGGCGACGGCATCGTGCGCACGATTGCCATGGGTCCTTCCGAGGGACTCAAGCGCGGCCTCGCGGTCCTCGCCACCGGCAATCCGATCACCGTGCCGGTCGGCAAGCCGACGCTCGGGCGCATCATGGACGTGCTCGGCGCGCCGCAGGACAACCGCGGTCCGGTCACATCCGATCAGAGCCTGCCGATCCACCGGCCACCGCCGTCGTTCGAGGAACAGGCGGGCGGACAGGATCTGCTGGTCACCGGGATCAAGGTCATCGACTTGCTGGTGCCATTCGCCAAGGGC
>DAHVSB010000145.1 GCA_027324795.1 Alcanivoracaceae bacterium | reverse complement strand
CCCGCGGCGCCGCCGGCGCTTCACCCGGAGAGTGGCTGCTCATGATCGGCATTCTCTCACGGGGTGCCGGCCGCGGGCACCAAGCAAAAACCCCCGGAACCTCGCGGCTCCGGGGGTCTTGCATCTGAAAGCCTGGCAGTGACCTACTCTCGCATGCCCGAAGGGCACACTACCATCGGCGCAGAGCGTTTTCACTTCCGAGTTCGGAAAGGGATCGGGTGGTTCCCGCTCGCTATGGCCGCCAGGCAAACTGTCCGAGGTTCATGCGGCCGGCTCACGCCGGCCGCACGCGCCTCCCATCCGGTTCGTTTCGTTTCGACGCCTGTCGCGCTCGCATGTGTCCATACGGGGGACAGCCTTACGGCCGCCACCAGCTCCATGCATCATCCTCTCGCGGTCAGACCGCTTGAGGTTATATGGTCAAGCCTCACGGGCAATTAGTACTGGTTAGCTGAAGCCGTCACCGGCCTTACACACCCAGCCTATCAACCACGTAGTCTTCGTGGGCCCTTCAGGGGAGTCGAGCTCCCAGGGAGATCTAATCTTGGGGGGGGCTTCCCGCTTAGAT
>DAHVSB010000144.1 GCA_027324795.1 Alcanivoracaceae bacterium | reverse complement strand
ACGCACAGACTGACCACCAGCAGGGTCGCCCAATGCCAGCGTGGCCGGCGGCGTGTTTCTACGTGAACAAACAATGCCGCACTCTCATCTCAATCCCACTCGCTCATTTCTGCCAGCTGCCAGCGATCAGGCTTTGCCTGCGGATGGCGCCACGGTAACGCGCAAATCCCATGGGCGCCCAAAGACAAAGGCCTCCCCGGACGGGGAGGCCTTTGAGGATAAAGCCCCTGGCGGTGACCTACTCTTGCATGGCAAAGCCACACTACCATCGGCGCATGCGCGTTTCACTTCTGAGTTCGGGATGGGATCAGGTGGTACCACGCCGCTATGGCCGCCAGGGAAGGGGTGGGAGCGGCGCTGACGCGCCGGCTCCGCATTTTTGAGAGTCCGCCACGGATGACGGTTTTTGCTCTCTCGTGAGAGGAATCTCACACGGGATAAGGGTGTAAACGAGTGACAAGCGTCGAGGTGAATTCGAATCAGACGGTGTTAAAGGATGCTTTTCTGAAGAGTGCGACCATGGAGGGCCGCTTTCTCGTGCAGGGACAGCACATTCAAGCGAAGCGTCTTGGGGTTATATGGTCAA
>DAHVSB010000143.1 GCA_027324795.1 Alcanivoracaceae bacterium | reverse complement strand
CCGTGGAAACGGATGAAGGCACGAACCCAGTGGACATAAGCCTGTTCGGTTCGTAAACTGTAATGCAAGTAGCGTATGCGCTCACGCAACTGGTCCAGAACCTTGACCGAACGCAGCGGTGGTAACGGCGCAGTGGCGGTTTTCATGGCTTGTTATGACTGTTTTTTTGTACAGTCTATGCCTCGGGCATCCAAGCAGCAAGCGCGTTACGCCGTGGGTCGATGTTTGATGTTATGGAGCAGCAACGATGTTACGCAGCAGGGCAGTCGCCCTAAAACAAAGTTAACTCGAGGGAGAAATCGTGAAGTTATCACTAATGGCTGCCAAGTCGAAGAACGGTATTATCGGTAATGGACCAGATATTCCATGGAGCGCCAAAGGCGAGCAACTTCTATTTAAGGCAATTACATATAATCAATGGCTTTTAGTTGGACGCAAAACTTTTGAGTCAATGGGCGCTCTCCCAAATCGAAAGTATGCAGTTGTAACTCGCTCTAATTTTTCTACGAATGATGAGGGTGTAATGGTTTTCTCCTCAATTCAGGATGCCTTAATAAATTTAGAGGAAATCACGGATCATGTTATCGTTTCTGGTGGTGGTGAAATATACAAAAGCTTGA
>DAHVSB010000142.1 GCA_027324795.1 Alcanivoracaceae bacterium | reverse complement strand
CCGGTAGACCTGGGAGATCTCCGCATCGTCCATGTAGCCCGTTCCGCCGTGGACCTGCACGCCGACCGATGCGACCTCCACGGCAACGTCCGAGCACCAGCCTTTCACGAGAGGCGTGAGCAGCTCGAGGCGCCGGGCAGCTTCGGCCCGCACATCGGGGTCGGCGGCGCGGCGCGAAACGTCGAATGTCGCTGCAGCCGTGTATGCGAGGCAGCGGGAGGCGTGAGTCAGCGCCTTCATCGTCAGCAGCATGCGGCGCACGTCCGCGTGCCCGATGATGGCACACGGATGGCCGGCGGCGTCATGACCCTGAATGCGCTCGCGCGCATGCGTGCGTGCCAGCTGAAGGGCGCGCTCGGCCAGCCCGATCGAGTGCACCCCGACGCCGAGCCGCATCAGGTTCATCATGGTGAACATGCAGGCGAGGCCCGCGTTCAGGTGTCCGACCAGCCAGCCGCGCGCGCCGGCGCGCTCCCCGAGGGCCATGACGCAGGTGGGACTCGCGCGGATTCCGAGTTTGTGCTCGAGCGACACGGCCTGGATGTCATTGGGCTGCAGGCCCTCGGGTGTCGGGATACGCTTGGGCACGAGAAACAGTGAAATGCCCTTCAGTCCGGCCGGCGCATCCGGCGT
>DAHVSB010000141.1 GCA_027324795.1 Alcanivoracaceae bacterium | reverse complement strand
TACTCCACTAAAACCCACAATTTCACACCGAAACCCACGATAGTCTCGCCCCCTGCGACTGTCAAGGGGAAATCGCTTGTGAATCAAGGAGAAAGGCGAAGTTGTGGCGACGTTTCCAGCGCTTTCTCACGAACTGTCGCAAGGTGTTTGAAAGCTAGGGATTTTTTAATCGGCTTTCAGGCGCGAGTAAGCACTAATCGGCGCGTCCGGGGCCATCAGACCGTGTCCGCGATGAACCTGCGTTCACAACGGGAGGGCCTGTCGCCCGCACGCCGCCACCCCGGCACGACGAGCGTCATGCCGGGGTGCAACGCGGGAAAGAGGTGGAGTCGGCCTGTAAGCCGGGTTCTGTACGTCTTGCGACGCGACAGTCATTCCTCTCGGCCAGACGTCGCCGTCTGGCTCCAGCAACCTACCCGGGAACAACGCGGGCCGCGTTATCGTTCCCCTATTTGGTCTTGCTCCGAGTGGGGTTTACCGTGCCGTACGACGTTGACCCCGTACGCGGTGCGCTCTTACCGCACCCTTTCACCCTTACCTGATCCTCTTGCGAGGCCATCGGCGGTCTGCTCTCTGTTGCACTGGCCGTCAGCTCACGCTGCCCAGGCGTTACCTGGCACTCTGCCCTGTGGAG
>DAHVSB010000140.1 GCA_027324795.1 Alcanivoracaceae bacterium | reverse complement strand
GGTGGCGGCATACAACCGGGTGCGGTCGGCAGCGAATAGGCCTCGCAGGCCGTCGAACCCGGTCAGCAACTCCCGTGCCAGATCCACTGCGGTTTTGCCGCGCACACCGCTGCGCAGAAAAATGGCCAGCAGCTCTGCGTCGGAAAGGGCGTGCGGACCTCGCGCCAGCAGCTTTTCCCGCGGTCGCTCCTCCACCGGCCAACTATTGATCGCCATCCTTAGCGCCTTTGTCCGTTTCGGTCTGAGTCTAGTGTGCACAAACCCGGCGGCGGCGTAAATGGAGCTGCGTAAACAACCGTCCTTTTCCAAGTACCTGTCGGCCAACGTGTCAAGAGGTTGACCCTCTGAGCAGCGCCCGTATAACCTCACGCTCCTTCACTGGACTGGGGGCGTCTGTAAGGCGAAAATCCTTTAGAATCCCGTTGACCGGCTATGGCCGACCTGTATAATGACCGGTCTGCTTGGAGCATTTCCAGGCCCGCTCTTTAACAGCATAATCAAGTAACTTGTGTGGGCGCTCGCGTCAGGGTTTGAGTATGCAAACCTTAAGACGATAGAGTGGCCCAAAATTGAGAACAGTAGTTCAAAGATTTCGGGTTCAACTCGAGTAATCGCTAGTTTTACTAGCTTTAATTGAAGAGTTTGATCCTGGCTCAGATTGAACGCTGGCGGCA
>DAHVSB010000013.1 GCA_027324795.1 Alcanivoracaceae bacterium | reverse complement strand
TGTCGGAACGGCCATGAATCACCAAAGCATCGTGAGCTTCATAGGGAATAAACTCGGCAAAGTCACCGTGAGCCCACACGTTATCGAACCGTTCAAAATAGGCGCTGTGATAAAGCTCGCCGCTTGGGTCATTCCAAAACGCCACGGGCATAGAGGGGAAGGGGGTGCGGCACACCAGTTCGCCTTGGCCCTTTGGCAGTGCTTCACCGTCGTTATCAAATATGGCCACATCCATGCCGAGCCCGACGCACTGCAAGCTGCCTTTGTGTACGGGCAAAAGAGGGTTGCCGAGGGCAAAGCACGAAATAATATCTGTGCCCCCCGAAATAGAGCTCACCTGCAAATCAGCTTTTAACTGTTGGTAAATA
Organism: Alcanivoracaceae bacterium; assembly: GCA_027324795.1. Taxonomy (GTDB): domain Bacteria; phylum Pseudomonadota; class Gammaproteobacteria; order Pseudomonadales; family Alcanivoracaceae; genus CALEAR01. Next base: position 31,872 of record DAHVSB010000013.1, on the reverse strand, counting down.
TAGTCGTAACTGCTATCAAGCAGGGGCGAGCCGGTGGAATACAGCACTTTAAGGGTGGCCAATTGCGCTGCACTGGTGGGGGTAAAATCAGCTTGTTCTAACGCCTGAATAAAGCGCGCGCTGGTGCCAAAGTGGGTAATGCCAGTTTCTTCCACCACATCAAACAAGTGGCCAACGTGCGGGTAGGCGGGGTTGCCATCATACAGCACCAAGGTGGCGCCAGATTGCAGCCCAGCCACTAGCCAATTCCACATCATCCAGCCGCAGGTGGTGAAATAAAACAGCACGTCATTTTCACTTAAATCACCGTGCAAGCGGTGCTCTTTGGCGTGTTGCAATAAAGGCCCGCCAGTGCCATGAACAATACACTTGGGCTTGCCCGTGGTGCCTGAGGAATAAAGGACGAACGAAGGGGCATTAAATGCTTGGCGCACAAAAGCCGGGGCAGGGAGCTCGGTTTCCAGCCATTGTGGCCAGAGCAAGGCTCCATTAATGGGTTGGTTTTCTGCGCTAGGAATCTGCACCACTTGCTGTGGCGCTAAAGCGGTAACCACTTCTGATACGCGTTGGGTGATATCTTGCCAGCGGCCATTGTATTGGTAGCCATCCGTGACAAACAAAACTTTTGGTTCGATTTGCCCAAAGCGGTCTAGCACGCCTGTTACACCAAAATCTGGCGAACAAGAGGACCAAATGGCACCAATCCAGGTAGCGCCTAACATGGCAATAATGGCTTCGGCACCGTTAGGAAGCCAAGCAGCAACTCTATCACCTGGCTTAACTCCGGCCTTGCGCAGTGCGTTCGCCGCCGCCGCTGCTTGTTTAAACAAGTCGTTATAGGTGTAGCTGCGCGTTTGTCCCGCTTCGGTATAGCAACGTAAAGCGATATGCTCGTCGCGGCGATGCAACAAGTTTTCAGCATAATTCAGTTTGAGATTAGGAAACCAAAGACAATCTTTAAAATGGGGTTTCTCAATAAAAGCAGGGGAAAGTTCACCCTCATAAATAATGCTTGTTTGCTCAATGATAGAACGCCAAAATGCTTCCTTGTGGCGGATGGACCATTGGTGCAGTTCGCGATAGTTTTGGAACTGCATCTGTGTGCTTGTTTCTATACGTTGCCAGTACGCTGCTAGCTGGCTGTGTTGCTTGGTATGTTCGGCGGGGCTCCAAAGCGCCTCTGTCTTCATGGGTGGCTACCTTTTATTGTTCATTATTGGTAAACGCCACACACTAGCCGACCTCTACCCTGAGGTAAAGCGGCAAAAATGGCTTGATAGGTGTTGTTGCCCATTAACCTAACTGCTTGAAGAACATTTATGCATAATTTATACAGTTCGATGAAAAACACGTCGTTTAAACCCTCTTTAAAAGCAGTGGACCCTAAGGTGTTGCGCCGGGTGGATGCGGCGGCAGCGCGCAACACAGTGGCGGCAAGCCTTGCCTCATTAATTGTTTTTGCAGTGGTGGCTTTTAGTAGTGGCTTATATCAAGCGATGGAAAGTTTGGTGATGTCCTACGGCGTTGCCATGTTATTTGTGGCTGCGTTACGGCTTTTTGTGAGTTTGCGTTTTCGCGCCATTTACAGTGCGGGGCCACAGCGCTGGCGGCAATGGTTTGCCGCAGGGCTGCTTTGTCATGCTGTGTTGTGGGGAAGCTTTTCAGCGCTAGTTGTTGTGCTCAATGGAATGGGCTATGGGTTTGTGCTGGTTGTTTTGTATATTTTAGGTGTTGCCACAGCCTTGGCAGGGGCATGGATGTGGGGCCTGGCTTATCGCCAGCTGTACTTGTTTATTATGCTAACGCCCATGGCGTGCGTGCTGTTATTGAGTGGTGAGTGGCAACTACAGGTGCTGGGCCTGGTTCTTGTTTTTTACGGATTATATTTGGGGCGTTTATATAAGAATTTTTATTTAACTTTTTGGCATGCAGTGGCTCGCCAAAAACGTCATGAATTACAAAGTACTCACCAGCACGACTCGCTTGATAAATCAACTCAGCTACAGATTCTCTCACGGGTTAGCCAAGATTTACGTAGCCCTCTTAATAGTATTTTGGGCATGCTTGAGCTGCTCCATGATACGGAGCTCGATAATGAGCAAAAGGAATATCATCTTGTGGCAGCTCAATCTGGGCGCTTGATGTTGATGCAACTGAATAATGTGCTCGACTATAGCCAAATCATGCTCGGCCATATTGTTTTCGCGCCTGATGACTTTGTGCTTAGGGCCCAGTTAGAACAGTCCCTAGATGCCTATGGCTCCATCGCTCAACGACAAGGGTTGGAGTTGAGTGGTGTGCTCGATAGCCGGTTGCCACGCCGTGTGCGCGGCGACCAGCAGCGTATTGTGCAAGTCATCAATGGGTTGCTATCCCATGCCATCAAGTACGCAGATGAGGGCGAGGTGCGCGTGGATGTGAGCTTTGATGAAGACAGTTACCAAGATGGCATATTGCAATTCACTGTGAGCACCCAGGGCGAAGGCATCGGCGATAAGCAAATTGATAAGCTGTTTGGCCAAGACGGGGGTAGTGATTTGCTCGATGGCACCAGTATACGTACGAGCTTTAACTTGCTTGTATGCAGAGGCTTAATAGATGCCATGGGCGGCAGTATTTTCGCGGGAAGCCTGGCGCCCACGATAAGTTTTGAGCACCAAGAAGAGGTGGTGAAGCAGGAATACAACAACCAGATTGGGTTTCGTTTACCTCTGCCGGCACGGCCGGATATGACGGAGCGCTCAGAATGGCGGCGGTTTCTGCGCGGCAAGCATTTTATATTAGTGGGCATGGCTGAGGGCACCAAAGATTCATTGGCGATGGAATTGCATAGTCTGGATATTGATACCCAGGTGGCAGTTCAATACGATGACGCCTTGCAGCAGCTACGCGATGCGGCGCGGGAGGACAATCACCGCGATATGGTGGTGATTGATTTATGGGCACATAAACAGCATGCATTGCGATTATGTGACAGCATTCTCGACGACCCAAGCCTGCAAGGATGTAAAGTTCTTTTGCTCGGTAGCACGGAACAGGTGGGCCTAGAAACTGTATTGCAACGGGCCGAATACGACGCCGTGCAGGTGCTAGCCAAGCCCGTGCACCGTTCCGGCATACGGCGGGTATTGGCGACGAGTTATGGTTTGCAATCCTTGCTAGCTGAAGACGATGATTTTGATGAATCAAGTGAGCGTAAACGGGCGCGTAAGCATTATCGGCTATTGCTAATCGAGGACAACGAAGCAGACCAAGCTGTCACCAAAAGCATGCTTAACCGTTTGGGCTACCAAATAAAAACGGTGGCCGATTTAAATAAAGCCCAAGAAGTATTGACAAAAGAGCCTATGCACTTGGTGCTCACAGAGCTGTTTATACAAAGCCGTTCGGTGTTGGAGTGGGTCAGGGAGCTGCGTTTGGCAGAAGAAGAATCCCAGGCCAATCGTTTGCCTATTGTGGCGCTAACAGCAGACACCACCGAAGGCATTCAGCCGAAGTGCCTTGCTGCGGGGCTTGATGATTATTTATCGAAACCTATCACCTTAGATGAGCTTGATGGTGCCTTGCGTTATTGGCTACCAACCATAACAGAACAACAACGGGAGAAATAAACAGTATGAAAGCATTGGTCTTTGGTGCCTCGGGCTTAATTGGGAGCCACTTGGTAAATGAACTGCTCAGTTCATCAGCATGGGAAAAAGTGATTGTGGCAGGGCGCAGTGAATTGCCTATTAAGCATAAGAAACTTGAGCAGGTGGAAGTGGATTTTTCCAATTTAGGTGCACACGGCGATTTGTTTGCTGTGGATGCGGTATTTTCTTGCTTGGGCACCACCAAAGCCAAGGCCGGCTCTAAGGATGCTTTTAGGCAAGTGGATTTTACTTATAACTACCAAATAGCAACGCTCGCGGCACAAGCTAACGTGCGCCGTTACTTGCTCGTCTCTGCCTATGGCGCTGATGTTAATTCAGCTTTCTTTTATTCACAGGTTAAAGGGCAGTTAGAGGAAGCTATCTCAGAGTTACCCTTCGGCAAAATCACCTTAATGCAACCCTCGCTGTTGCTTGGCGAACGTGATGAGTTTCGCTTAGTGGAGCAATCTTTTGGTAGCATAGCCAATTACATAAAACCTTTGTGGCGTAATCTTCGTGCCCCCTGGTGGCCAGTGGATGCCAAAGCAGTGGCCAAGGCCATGGCTATTGCGGCTCTGCTACCGCAGGAAGAGCGTGTGATGCGCTGGCAATATGCCCATATCATGGCAGCAAATAAATAAAGGAGAATTCAGTGAGTTTTGTAACCTGCGATATCAGTGATGACAATGCCGACCTAGTTCAAGTGGTCACGGGGTTGCACTGGCAAAGTTATGGAGGGCGCAAGGCCTTCAGTGGCGAAATTGTGACAGTGAAGTGCTTTGAAGATAACTCTCGGGTGAAAGAGCAGTTGGCCACACCCGGCAAAGGCAAAGTGCTTGTTGTGGATGGCGGCGGATCGCTTCGCAATGCGCTCATTGGCGATATGATTGCTGCCAACGCGGCAGAAAACCAGTGGGAAGGTATCCTTATTTATGGTGTTTGTCGCGATGTGGATGAGCTAGCGCAAATTGATTTTGGCGTTGTAACTTTAGGCTGCGTGCCAATCAAAAGCGTTCGCCGTGGAGAAGGGCAGCTCAATATCCCTGTTACTTTTGGCGGTGTCACCTTTGAGCCCGGCCATCATGTTTACGTGGATAATAATGGCGTCGTGGTGTCGCAAGACAACTTATTAGCTTAAAAAAACGATGCTGCATAGGGTTTCCCACTATGCAGCATCGTGGTTTTTTATTGAGTGGCTGCACAAGAACGGTTTCGCCACCAAGGGTTCCTTAAATAGGAATCCTAGAGCAAGTGCGCTACTGCATCACGCTCTTCAATAAGCTCTTGCTCAGTGGCATCCATACGTGCTTGCGAGAATTCATTGATTTCCAAGCCTTGTACGATTTCCCAGTCGCCGTTTTTGCAAACGCATGGGAAGGAGTAAATAAGGCCTTTCTCGATACCATAGGAGCCATCGCTGTATACACCCATGGAAACCCAGTCGCCTTCTTCGCTGCCAAGTGCCCAAGAGCGGATGTGATCGATGGCAGAGCTAGCAGCAGAAGCTGCAGAAGAAGCGCCACGTGCTTTAATAATGGCCGCACCGCGTTGCTGAACTTCAGGGATGTAGGTGTTTTCGTACCAGTCTTGCTCCACTTGATCTATAGCCACTTTACCGTTGACTTCCGTGTGGTGAAGATCGGGATACTGAGTGGCGGAGTGGTTGCCCCAAATGGTCATGTTTTTGATGTCATTTACAGTAACACCTAGCTTATTGGCTAGCTGTGCTTTGCCACGGTTGTGGTCTAAGCGAGTCATGGCAGTAAACTGACGTGGGTCGATATCGGGTGCGTTGCGCTGGGTAATGAGTGCGTTGGTGTTTGCAGGGTTGCCCACCACGAGTACTTTAATATCACGGCTAGCTACTTCGTTAATAGCTTTGCCTTGCACTGAGAAAATCGCAGCGTTAGCTTCTAATAAGTCTTTGCGCTCCATGCCGGGACCACGTGGACGTGCACCAACAAGCAAGGCGTAATCAGCATCTTTGAAGGCAACTTTAGGATCATCGGTTTGTACAATGCCAGCCAAAAGAGGGAAGGCACAGTCTTCCAGTTCCATGGTAACGCCTTTTAAGGCTTCTAATGCGGGGGTAATTTCCAGCAACTGTAAGATAACAGGTTGATCTTTACCTAACATATCGCCTGCGGCAATACGAAATAATAAAGAATAGCTGATTTGACCGGCGGCACCGGTGACCGCTACACGTACGGGTGCTTTCATGAAAACATCTCCTTGATCGCCAATAGGGCGGGTGTTATTGGAGTCATTACGCTTGCGTTAAGCAGTGATAACACAAGCACGTTAGGGCTCTTTATTTTAGGAGCCAACGAGAACGATGTAAGCATAATCTAATTAAAAGCATGCTTTACGGCGTTGTGATTGTAGTAGACTCAACCGAGAAGGTCACGGGTTGAAGGCAAAAACTTGCTGATATGCTAATGCACTCTTGATTTTGAGGCGTTTTTGCACAAAAAAGGGCTATCCGTAGCCCTACGAATCACCCCTATGAGGGTTCGTTTAAAACTTTACGCCCAAGCCGAGCATATAAACCATTGGGTCGATTTGGACTTTGACTTTAGTTTGTCCAACATTTAATGCCTTAGGACCATCTACGGTTGCTGTGGTATCAATCCCCATGTACCAAGCAGCAGCGTTAACGAAGAGACGTTCAGTAAGAGCCACATCAATACCCACTTGTCCTGTTAGGCCTGTGGAACTTTTTAGTTTTAAATTGCTAAATTTTTGAGCATCGCTTTTACGCTCGCTGGTTAGCTTTTCATCAAAGAAGAAGGTGTGGTTTAAACCTAAGCCCACATAAGGTTGCCACTTGCTGCCTGCGCCCATGGGGTAGTACTGCAAGCTCACTGTGGGGGGCAAGTGCTTAACATCGGCTAGTTTGCCATCCAAGCCGCCGCCAAGGCCTTTTACTTTTACTTCATGTTTAAAAGGAGTGGCACCAAGAACTTCTACACCAACGTGTTGATTAATTAGGTAAGTAAAGCTAATACCGAACTGGGTATCATCACCAACAGTGGCTTCACTTTTAGGAAATACACTTGAACTGCCATCAATAAGTAAAGTGTCACTACTTTCATTCGGCGCCACATGCACAGCACCAAAGCGCACCAACATATCACCTGGCTCATACGCCACGGCAGGTAAGGACATGACACCCGCAGATAGGGCAACAGCGGTACCAAGGGTTGTTAGAGTCTTCTTCATTCATACTCTCCAGCGATTATGGCTGTAACACAAGCGTTACATAGCCGTTACGGATAGTGTAGTAATTGGTTCGATGCATAAACTGATTGGCATCAATAAACACTGCATTTGCAGCACACTTCACTGGCTTCACTAAACGAGTGGCACAAATAAGATGTAGTTTTATTGATGGGTTGTTTTGTCTACAAAGTGCTCTTGCATTCCGTGGTTTCAGCAATTAGAGTGGCTGCACCTATGTGTTTTGTAGACAAAGAGCAGTAAAAGTGGCTATTCCATCGACTTCAATCCAAGGTACCTTAGCGGACCAGGTGTTTAAGAAGCTGCAGGACGATATTGTCCTGGGCGTATTGCCCCCTGGTAGCAAGCTTGGGGAAACGGAGCTAGCCACGCGCTACGGTGTTAGCCGCGGCCCTTTGCGTGAGGCCATTCGTCGCCTTGAGGCAAGAAAGCTGGTGGAGCGCGCACCGCATGTGGGAGCGCGAGTGGCACAGCTGTCGTTACAAGACCTCATTGAAATTTATCATGTGCGCGAAGCCTTAGAAGGTATGGCTGCTAAATTAGCAGCACAAAATATGACCGATGAGGCCGTTAAGGCTTTATATGAAGTTTTGGCGCAGCATGAGCAACAACAAGACATCAAAGAAGATGTGGCTTATTTTCAGCGTGAAGGGGATTTAGATTTCCACTATCAAGTGATTCACGGTAGCCACAACAAATCACTGATTCAAATGCTTATTGGCGATATTTACCACATGGTGCGCATGTATCGCTATCAGTTTTCCACCGTAACTAATCGTCCACAATTAGCGCTGCGCGAGCATCGCCAGATTGTGGAGGCTATAGAAGCACGAGATGGTGAAATGGCAGAGTGGCTAATGCGCCGCCATATTCGTCGTGCTCGTGAAAACATTGAGCGCCAGCATAAAGCCGGCATCGAGCCCAAAGTGGGCCACGTTAAGGAGTAAACTATGAGCAATAAATTGACTGCTGGAGGCCGTTTCCGCAAGGCACTAGCCGAAGAACAGCCCTTACAAATCATGGGTACTATCAACGCTTATGCCGCCATGATGGCCGAGCAGGTGGGCTATAAAGCCATTTATTTATCGGGCGGTGGCGTGGCTAATGCGTCCTACGGTTTGCCCGATTTAGGCATGACGAGCTTGAATGACGTGCTCGAAGATGTGCGCCGCATCAGTGGTGCCACCGATGTGCCTTTGCTCGTAGATATCGATACCGGCTGGGGTGGGGCGTTTAACATTGCTCGCACCGTGAAAGAAATGATTCGTGCGGGCGCGGGTGCCGTGCACATGGAAGACCAAGTGGCACAAAAACGTTGCGGCCACCGCCCCAACAAAGAAATCGTATCGAAAGAAGAAATGGTAGACCGTATTAAAGCGGCAGCCGATGCACGCTTCGATGAGGATTTCTTCATCATTGCACGCACGGATTCTTTCCAAAAAGAAGGCCTAGAAGCGGCCATCGATCGCGCTAATGCCTGTTTAGAAGCGGGTGCGGATGGCATCTTTGCTGAAGCAGTGCACACTTTAGACGATTACCGTGCCTTTTCTAAGGGCATTAATGGTGCCCCTTTATTGGCAAACATTACCGAATTTGGTGCCACGCCTTTGTTCACCCGTGAAGAGCTAGCCGAAGCGGGCGCAAATATGATTTTGTATCCGTTGTCTGCCTTCCGTGCCATGAACAAGGCGGCGTTGAATGTGTATAAAGCCATTCGTGAAGATGGCCACCAGCAAAACGTGGTGGATACCATGCAAACTCGTATGGAACTATATGATTTCTTGGGCTACCACGATTACGAGCAAAAGCTCGATGAGTTGTTCAAGCAAGGCAAAAATTAATACCAGCGCCGGCAAATGTCGGCGTGTTAACCACTAGGGTAAAACCCTTAAACTGACTAGCACATAGAGAGTTTTATTATGGCGAAGAAAGAATTAGGCGGCGCTGGCTTACGTGGCCAAGTAGCAGGAAAAACAGCACTGTCCACCGTGGGCGTAAGTGGCTCTGGTTTAACCTACCGCGGCTATGATGTAAAAGATCTAGCGGAAAATTGCCAGTTTGAAGAAGTGGCTCACCTGATCTTAAAAGGCAAGCTACCCAATCAAGCAGAATTAGATGCTTATAAGAAGAAACTCAAAGGGTTACGTGGCTTACCTCAAGCATTAAAAGATGTGCTTGAGCGCATTCCAGCGGACGCCCACCCCATGGATGTGATGCGCACCGGTTGTTCCATGCTCGGCAACCTCGAAACTGAAAACAGCTTCGATGAGCAGGAAGATGCCACCGATCGCCTGTTGGCGGCGTTTCCTTCCATCATCACTTACTGGTACCGCTACAGCCACGATGGCGTACGCATTGATACCGAAACCGATGACGATTCCATTGGTGGGCACTTCTTGCACTTGTTGCGCGGCGAAAAGCCCAATGCCTTACACGAGCAGGTAATGAACGTGTCGCTTATTTTGTACGCTGAGCACGAGTTCAACGCCTCTACCTTTACTGCCCGTGTGTGTGCCTCCACCTTGTCCGACCTACACAGCTGCATTACCGGTGCCATTGGTTCTCTACGTGGCCCGTTGCACGGTGGTGCGAACGAAGCGGCCATGGACATGATTGAAAACTGGCAGAGCCCCGAGGAAGCGGAAAAAGAAATTTTGGCAATGCTAGAGCGCAAAGATTTGATCATGGGCTTTGGCCACGCCATTTACCGTGAATCTGATCCACGTAACGAAATTATTAAACAGTGGTCGGAAAAACTCGCCGCCGATGTGGGCGATACTACCCTTTACCCTGTATCTGTGCGTGTTGAAGAAGTGATGTGGCGCGAGAAGAAGTTGTTCTGTAACGCCGATTTCTTCCATGCCTCTGCGTACCACTTCATGGGCATTCCCACTAAGCTGTTCACGCCTATTTTTGTAATGAGCCGCTTAACCGGTTGGGCAGCTCACGTGTTCGAGCAGCGTGCGGATAACCGCATTATTCGCCCAAGCGCCGAATATGTGGGTGAAGAACCACGTACCGTAACACCCATTGCAGAGCGTGCATAAGTTAAAGTTGGGCGGTAGAAATGCCGCCTAACCCATTCATTCACATAACCTTAGGGTGATATTTGTGGAAAAAGTTAACACCAAATACCGCAAAACACTGCCAGGCACGAACATCGATTACTTCGATGCCCGCGAGGCGGTGAACGATATTAAACCCGGTGCTTACGAGAAGTTGTCTTATGTTTCTCGTGTGTTTGCCGAAAATTTAGTGCGTCGCTGTGATCCAGAAAAGCTCACCGAAGCGTTAGAGCAACTGATTTACCGTAAAAGCGAATCGGATTTTCCTTGGTACCCTGCCCGTGTGGTAACCCATGATATTTTGGGTGGTACCGCCTTAGTCGACCTTGCTGGCTTGCGTGAAGCCATTGCCAAGCAGGGTGGTGACGCATGGAAAGTAAACCCCGTGGTGCCCACACAGCTGATTGTTGACCACTCTTTAGCTGTGGAATACGGCGGCTACGACAAAGACGCCATCGAAAAAAACAAAGAAGTGGAGTTGCGCCGTAACGAAGACCGCTTCCACTTTATTGATTGGACGCGCACCGCCTTTGAAAACATCGACGTGATCCGTGCGGGTAACGGTATCATGCACCAAATTAACCTCGAAAAAATGTCGCCTGTGGTGCACAACCGTAACGGCATTGCTTTCCCCGATACCTGTGTGGGTACCGACTCTCACACCCCCCACGTGGACGCCCTCGGCGTTATCGCCATTGGAGTAGGTGGCCTCGAAGCGGAAGTGGTGATGCTGGGCCATCCCACCATGATGCGCCACCCCGATATTGTAGGGGTTGAGCTCACGGGCAAGCGCCAACCTGGCATTACCGCCACCGATATCGTGCTTGCGCTCACTGAGTTCTTGCGTGAAGAGGGCGTGGTGTCTGCTTATATCGAGTTCTTCGGTGAAGGTGCCGACAGCCTCACCATCGGCGACCGTGCCACCATTTCTAACATGACGCCAGAATATGGCGCCACCGCAGCCATGTTCTACATCGATGAGCAAACCATCGATTACCTGAAGCTCACCGGCCGTGAAGATGAGCAGGTGAAGCTAGTGGAGCAGTACGCCAAGCACACTGGCTTGTGGTCCTCTGATCTGAAAACCGCTGAATATGAGCGTGTGTTGCGCTTTGATTTATCCAAAGTAGTGCGCAACGTGGCGGGCCCTTCGCGTCCTCACGCCCGTGTGGCCACGGAAGATTTACGCAAGAAAGGCATCGCTGGCGATTGGACACCTAGCGAAGACGGCAGAATGCCAGATCACGCCATGATTTTGGCGGCCATCACCAGCTGCACCAACACCAGTAACCCACGTAACGTAGTGGCGGCTGGTTTAATTGCCAAAAAAGCTAACGAGCTGGGCCTTACCCGCAAGCCTTGGGTGAAAACCTCTTTTGCCCCCGGCTCTCGTGTGATTGAGCTTTACATGAACGATTCTGGCTTGCTGCCAGAGCTCGAAAAGCTCGGCTTCGGTATTGTGGGCTTTGCCTGTACCACCTGTAACGGTATGAGCGGTGCGCTCGATCCTGAGCTTGAAAAAGAAGTGCTTGAGCGTGGTATTCACACCACAGCGGTGCTTTCCGGTAACCGTAACTTTGATGGCCGTATTCACCCCCACGTGAAGGAAGCCTTTTTAGCGTCGCCCCCCTTAGTGGTGGCTTACGCTATTGCGGGCACCACCTTGTTTGATATCGAGCAGGATGCCCTCGGCTACGACCAAGACGGCAACCCCATCACGCTGAAAGACATTTGGCCTTCCGACGAAGAAATCGATGCCATTGTGGGCGAGCATGTGAAGCCAGAGCAGTTTAACCAGATTTACATCCCCATGTTTAACCTGGACGATGTGAAGCGCTCCGAAAGCCCACTGTACGAGTGGCGCGAGATGAGTACCTATATTCGCTGCCCGCCCTACTGGGAAGGTGCCTTAGCCGCTGAAAATACGCTCACGGATTTAATCCCGCTGGCGATTTTTGGCGACAACATCACCACCGACCATATTTCACCCTCTAACGCCATCATGCCGGATAGCGCCGCGGGTGAATATTTGGCCACCATGGGTTTGCCCGAGGAAGACTACAACTCCTACGCCACCCACCGAGGGGATCACCTCACCGCACAGCGTGCTACCTTCGCGAACCCCAAGCTCTTTAACGAGATGGTGCGCGACGAAGAGGGCAATGTGATCCAAGGTTCCTTGGCACGTGTAGAACCAGACGGCGAGGTGATGCGCATGTGGGAAGCCATTGAAACCCACATGGAGCGCAAAAACCGCCTGATTATTATTGCGGGTGCTGCTTATGGACAGGGTTCTTCCCGCGACTGGGCAGCCAAAGGGCCGCGCCTTGCGGGTGTGGAAACCATTGTCGCCGAAGGCTTCGAGCGGATTCACCGCACTAACCTGGTGGGCATGGGTATCTTGCCGCTACAGTTTGAGGAAGGCACCACACGTCTTACCTTGGGCTTAGATGGCACTGAAACCTATTCGGTGAAAGGTACGCCTGCGCCTGGTGCCACCCTTACTTTGGTGATTAAGCGCCGCAATGGCGAAGAGCAGGAAGTGCCTGTGATTTGCCGTCTTGATACCCAAGACGAAGTGGTAACCTACAACGCAGGCGGCGTATTGCAGCGCTTTGCCCAGGAGTTTTTAGCCGAAGAAGCCTCTGCTTAATCGCTAAAGTCCTGTAAGCCTATGGCCTGCGTTTGCGTAGGCCATCGCTGATACAACGGGAGCCTGCGGTTATCGCGCGCTCCCATTTTTTTGCAAACAGTTGGAGTTGTTATGGCCGGTCAAATTAAAATCCCCGCCACTTACATGCGCGGTGGCACCAGCAAGGGCGTATTTTTCCGCCTGCAAGATTTACCCGCGGCGGCACAACAGCCCGGTGAAGCCCGCGATAAGGTGCTATTACGCGTTATTGGTAGCCCCGACCCCTACGGAAAGCACACCGATGGCATGGGCGGCGCCACCTCTAGCACCAGTAAAACGGTGATTTTGGCCCCCGCCACTGTGCCTGACCACGATGTGGATTACCTGTTTGGTCAGGTATCCATCGATAAGCCCTTTATCGATTGGAGTGGCAACTGTGGCAACCTCACCGCCGCGGTGGGTGCCTTCGCCATTTCCTCAGGGCTAGTGCCGAAGGAGCGTGTGCCTGAAAACGGCCATTGCACCGTGCGCATTTGGCAGGCCAACATTAAAAAAACCATTATTGCTAGCATTCCCATGACCAACGGCGAAGTGCAAGAAACCGGAGATTTCGAGCTCGATGGGGTCACCTTTCCCGCAGCCGAAGTGGAAGTGGCGTTTGTAGACCCAGCGGACGACGATGGCGCCCCCATGTTTCCCACCGGTAACTTGGTGGACAAGCTAGAGGTGCCCGGTGTGGGTACTATCGACGCCACCATGATTAGCGCCGGCATTCCCACCATTTTCGTACGTGCCGAAGACATCGGTTATACCGGCACCGAGTTGCAGGGCGATATTAACAGCAGCCCCGATGCCCTCGAAAAAATGGAAACTATTCGTGCTTATGGCGCTGTGGCCATGGGCTTAATTAGCGACATTAAAGAAGCCGAAGTCCGCCAACACACCCCAAAGGTGGCTTTTGTGGCGCCGCCTAAGGCGTATAAAGCCTCTAGCGGCAAACACATTGGCACCGAGGATATCGATTTGCTTGTGCGTGCTATGTCCATGGGCCAGTTGCACCACGCCATGATGGGCACAGCCGCCGTGGCTATTGCCTCTGCCGTATGCATTCCCGGCACCTTAGTGAACGAAGCCGCTGGTGGCGGTGAACGCCAAGCGGTACGTTTTGGCCACCCCTCAGGCACCTTGCGTGTGGGCGCCGAAGCGAAGCAAGAAAATGGCCAATGGACAGTGACCAAAGCCATTATGAGTCGCAGTGCACGCGTGCTAATGGAAGGTTGGGTGAGAATTCCCGAAAATACCCTCTAAATAAGCGAGCTAGCGCAGTAGCTGCTGCGCTAGCTAGGTGTAGTGGCTGACAAGCGGATGCTATCAAGGCTAAAATTGCCAACCTATTACTGACAACATCAAGGCTTTGGCGTAAGGTCAGACAACAATAAACGCTAATAAATTGTTTGCCCAATGAGGTATCGATGCCTAATGCATCCTTAGAACTAGAACAAAACCCGCTTGCGCAAAATGACATGCCCAGCGAGGCTCTCGACCAAGTAGAAAACCCCGCTACTGAATTGTTCAGCTACGGCTTTTCGCGCCGGCACAAAGTGTTACTGCGCGGTGACAATGGCCAGCGAGAATTATGCTGTGTGCCGCCTGTTAATTTTGCCGTACTCGCTGAAGTGCAGCGTTCCCTAGGTGCAATGCCCACCATTATCACCATGGATGACAGCGAGTTTGATAGCGCTTTGGCCATTGCCTATGAGCAGCAGCGCGGCGTGGCGGCAGAGGCTGCTGACAGCCTTGAGGGGATGGATTTAGCCAGCCTTGCGGAAGCCTTGCCTGAAACCTCGGATTTGCTCGAACAAGAAGATGATGCTCCCATCATCCGTTTGATTAACGCCTTGCTCCAAGAGGCGATTCGTGAAGATGCCTCAGATATTCATATTGAAACTTTCGAGCGCCGTTTATTGGTACGCATGCGGGTAGATGGTGTACTACGAGAAATTTTGGCACCGCGCCGTGAATTGGCACCTTTGTTGGTGTCGCGCATTAAGGTAATGGCGCGCTTAGATATTGCGGAAAAACGTATTCCTCAAGATGGCCGCATTTCTTTACGCCTCGGTGGGCGCGATGTGGACGTGCGGGTTTCCACCATGCCTTCGAGCAATGGCGAGCGCGTGGTATTGCGTTTACTGGATAAACAAGCTGGGCGTTTGCAGCTCGGGCATCTGGGTATGGGCGATGTGTGCTATCAAGAAATGATGGAGCAAATCAAAAAACCCCACGGTATTATTTTGGTTACTGGGCCCACGGGCTCGGGTAAAACCACTACATTATATGCGAGCCTCACCGAGCTTAACGACTCCACCCGCAACATTTTGACTGTGGAGGATCCTATCGAATATCAGCTTGAGGGCATCGGTCAAACCCAAGTCAATACCCGAGTGGACATGACCTTCGCCCGCGGCTTACGCGCCATTTTGCGCCAAGACCCAGACGTGGTGATGATTGGTGAAATTCGTGACTTAGAAACCGCTGAAATCGCGGTGCAAGCCAGTTTAACCGGGCACTTGGTGCTTTCCACCTTGCACACTAACACCGCCGTGGGTGCGGTGACGCGTTTGCAAGATATGGGCATTGAGCCTTTCTTATTGTCGTCGAGCTTGCTCGCAGTGATGGCGCAACGTTTAGTGCGGGTGCTATGTCCTCATTGCAAAAAGGGCGAGGTAGCCACCGCCTCAGAAAAAGCGTTATTGGGCTTGGCGGATACCGATAGCAGTGTGATTTATAAGCCCATGGGGTGTGAGCATTGCCATGACCAGGGCTACCGTGGGCGCACCGGTATTTATGAATTAGTGGTGGTGGATAATGCCATGGCGGAGCTGATTCATAGCGGGGCGGGGGAGCACCAGTTAGAGCGGCTAGCTCGCGAGCGCACCCCAAGCATTCGCGATGACGGCTGGCGCAAAGTGCTTGCCGGCGAAACGAGCATCGAAGAAGTGTTACGCGTTACACGAGAGCATTAACCCATGGCCGCATTTGAATATCGTTGTTTAGACCACAAGGGCAAAATGCGCAAAGGCACCATGGAGGCCGACAGTGCGCGTTGGGTGCGCCAAAAGCTGCGCGAAAAGGGCTGGGTTCCCGTTGCCGTGGAAGAAATCCAAGGACAAGCCCAGCGCACGCGGTTATTTTCCCGTTCAGGTAAATTAAACACCGCGCAACAAGCCCTTATTACCCGCCAAATGGCCACGTTAATTCGTTCGGGCTTACCCGTGGAAGAGGCCCTGTCCTCAGTGGCCAAACAGCACAATAAAGAACACGTGGTGCACATTATTTTAGGTGTGCGCAGTAAGGTGATGGAAGGTTACAGCCTCGCTGCTAGCCTCGCCGATTATCCTAAAGCTTTTAATCAAATGTATTGCGCCACCGTGGCGGCGGGCGAGAAAAGCGGGCATTTGGAGCAAGTACTAGAGCAGCTGGCTGAGTACCTAGAAACGCGCAGCGATGCTGGGCGCACCGTCACACAATCCTTAATTTACCCTGCCTTTATTATGGTGTTTTCCTTGGTCATTATTGTGCTCATGATGACCTATGTGGTGCCGCGCATGGTGGAGGTTTTTTCGCGCAATGAACAAGCCTTACCCATCCTGACGCGCATAATGATTGCGGTGAGCGATTTTCTTCGTGATTGGCTGTGGCTCGTTGCGCTACTTATAACCATTGCGGTGGTGATATTTATACGGGCACTCAAAAACCCAAAATTTCGTATGCGGGTGCACATGCGCTTAGCTAAAATGCCCATTATGGGCACCTTGGTGTGCACCTCAGATAGCACACGCCTAGCAAGCACCTTGGGTATTTTGGCGCGCAGTGGTGTGCCCTTGGTTGAGGCCATGGCAATTTCTAGCCAAGTGATTACTAATTTAGCCATTCGTGAAGCCGTACTGGAAGCCACACGCCGTGTGCGCGAAGGAGGCAGCCTCAGCCATGCGTTAGGCAAAAGTGATTATTTTCCAGCCATGATGGTGCAAATGATTGCCAGTGGCGAGAGCAGTGGTGAATTAGACCGTATGCTCACTCGCGGTGCTGAGTATCAAGAAAAAGAACTCGCCGGCGTAGTGGATACGGTGGTGAGTTTGCTTGGCCCGCTGATGTTGCTCTTTATGGCCGGCTTGGTGTTTTTAATTGTGCTCGCCATGATGCAACCCATTTTGCAAATGAATGCCTTATTTAAAATCTAAATATGACGGAGTTATAAGATGAAGTCCCAAGCGCTAAAGTCCTTACAAAGAGGCTTAACACTGATTGAAATTATGGTAGTGGTGGCCATTATCGGCTTGTTAGCGGCCATGATAGTGCCTAACGTGATTGGTCAGGGGGAGCAAGCCAAGGTGGATATGGCCAAAGCCAATATGAGTAGCATTGCCAGTGCGCTGGATATGTTTCGTTTGCATAACAGCCGCTATCCCAATACCGATGAAGGCCTGCGAGCATTAGTGGAAAAGCCCAGCAATGCACGCAGCTGGCCTGAGGGTGGTTATTTGTCGCGCCTTCCTAAGGACCCTTGGGGTAACGATTTTGTTTATCTTGGGCCCGACCAAGCCCAGGGCAAATACGAGCTGATTAGCCTAGGCGCCGATGGTTTGGAGGGCGGCGAGGGCGCAAACAAGGACCTGTATTACCATCAGCTCCAAGACGACTAATTTATGCTAGCTAGGCATCAAACATTGCGCATAACTCAGAGCCAAGGCTTTACCCTAGTAGAGGTATTGCTGGTGGTGACCTTGTTCGCTCTAATGGCTGCGTTTTTGGTGCCTAATTTAAGCGTTTCAGAGCAAAGCAAAACCGATACCTTTGCTACCCATGTAGAAATTCTGTTTGGCGAAATGTCTGAATACAGTGTGTATTCAGGCGAGCTGCTGGCACTGCGCATTACAGATACTCAGCTAATTCCCTTGCGCTTTGCTTCTTATGAGGATGGCTTTCAGCCTTATAGCGCTGACACTGGCAGCATCAAGCCACTTGCGCTGCCCGCTCAGCTTAGCGTGCGCTGGGAAGATGAAGATATTGATGCGTCTCAGCAGGCAGACCCAGATGCGTTAACTCGCTGGCAGGAAAGCGACGACACCATCACCAGCAGCAAAGAGTTTGGCCGTAAGGAAGTGGTACCGGAGGTTTTCTTTTATCCCAGTGGTGAAGCGAGTGCAGGCACTCTTATTTTGTATTCGGATGATGTCAACACTTCCGTTAGCCATAAGATTACGCTGAACCCTTTAGGCCGCCCAAGCTTGGAGCGTGATAATGAAGCGTGAGTCAGGCTTTACGCTTATCGAAGTTTTAGTGGCCTTAGGCATATTGGTATTTTCCATGATGGCGCTTATGCAAAGTATTTCCACAGCAGGCAAACATACCTTAATGCTGGATGAACACACCCAGGGCTATTTGCTCGCCAGTAACAAGTTAGTGGAATTGCAGGTGTATCAAGAGTGGCCTAAAACAGGCACACAAACCGATACGGTGGAGGTGAATCAGCGAAACTGGCGTGTGCAAACCAAGGTTACCGAGGGACCGTACCCTGGTACCCGGCGGGTAGATATTGAAGTGGGGCCATTGCGTGAGAATAGCAAAGCGTGGGAGCCTGTGTACCAAACACTGACTATGTTGGGCGCGCCCCCAGAGGTGGTACCCAGCCAAGCTAACCCGCAGGTGAACCATGAGGGCTAAGCATAGCGGCTTTACCTTACTTGAAGTGATTATTGCCATCGCAATTTTTGCTGCCATGTATGTGTTTGCGCAATACGCCTTCACCCAGGCGCTGGATAATCGCGCCTTATTAATGGAGCATGCTGCACAGCAAGAGTCTCGGCAGCGTTTGCTCTTGCAATTATCGCAAGATATTGAGCAGTTGATTGCTCGCCCCGTACGCGATGGCTTTGGCGACCTGGAGCCGGCATTAATGGGAGATGACAGGCATCTTACGTTTACCCGTCTAGGCTGGAGCAATGTATTAGAGTTGCGCCAACGCAGCCAAATGCAACGCCTGAGTTATGCACTAGAAGAGGGCGAGCTGATTCGCTATCACTGGCCGTACTTGGACCAAACCGTTGATATGGAGCCTGTTCGCACCCTAGTGGCTGAGGGGGTGGAGAGCGTGCGCTGGCGTTATTTAATGCGGGGAGCAAACAATAAATGGGAATGGCAAGAGCTATGGCCACCCTTAAGTATGGAAAATGTGCCACCACTGCAGCAGCCTTTGCCAAACAGTATAGAACTCACCCTAGAATTTGCAGAGGGCGAAACGTTGCACCGGTTTTTTAGAATTGTGGCCAACCCTTGGGTGCATCCATGAAACAGCAGCGCGGTATAGCCCTTATTGCAGTGTTATTGCTAGTGGCATTAATGGTAATAATTGGCACTGAGGTCATGTTTCGCCAAGACCGTTATTTTGCTCGCACCGAAAGCCTGGTGGGTTGGGACCAACGCTACCAATATGCCATGGCAGCGGAAGTGGTGGCGCTAAGGGCGCTAAACGATGACTTAGCCCAAGACCGAAACCATAGCGTGCTAACAGATGATTGCGTTAATGATTTTTGGGCCGTGAACCTGCCGCCCACCCCTTATGAAAACGCATGGATAACTGCTAGTGTGCAGGATTTACAGGGCCGCTTTAATCTGAACAGCTTAGTGGTCCAAAATGGAGAAACATTCGAGCGTAATCCAACGGCTTACCAGCGTCTCGTTAACCTCTTACAGCAGTTACTGGAGTCCCCTAGGGAGGCTGAATTACTGGCATCGGAATTGAGTGACTGGATTGATAGCAATAACCTAGTGGATGACATTCAGGGGGCGGAAGACGGAGATTATCGCTGGCGGCGTACGCCCAATATCCCCATTGCCCATGAATCCGAATTTAGAGCTATTAAAAGCTTTCGCGCTGATAGTTTTAAAGAGCCCGAGTACTGGGGATTATTTGCAGCGCTACCCGTGGGTACTAAATTAAATGTCAACACAGCTTCAAGCTTGGTGCTAGATGCATATTTTGCTGATACTGTAGGCGACGTTGGCACTAAATATGTGATGGAACAGCGCGAAAAAGGTGCGATTGAAGATTTAGCTCAGCTGTTTGCTAATGGGCCCTTCGGCGCTCTGGATGAGGAAGTACAACAAGAGTTGCGCGAAGCCTTTAGTGTGCGTACCGATTATTTCCAAGTCATGGTGGAGGTAAAAACAGGCCAGCAGAGCCAGCGCTTGGTAACGCGTGTCCAACGCAAAGAATCGGGTGACATACGTGTGTACAGCCGCCAATTGGTGCCACGGCTAATGCCAATGGAGCCAGCGTGCAACCCATTTTATTACGTTCAATCAGAAGAAGAAGGAAGCGGTGTTAATGACTAACACTGTGTTATATATCACTGAACCCATACTCTCTGCGGATGATATCGGCACACAGCATTGTTATCTCATCCACAATGGCGAGATAGAAGAGGGCGAACTATCCTCTTTTGCAGCACACTTGCAACAACAAGCGGTGAAAGTGGTGTTGTCTGCGGCGGATACGACCCTTACTCAAGTAACCTTGAACCGCAAGCAAGCGCGACATATGCAAGCGGTTTTACCTTTTGTTCTTGAGGAGAGTCTGCTCGCATCGCCCGAGAATTTATGGTTTAGCTACCAAACCCCTCGCCGAGGGGTATCACTGTACCCTGTGGTGGTATGTAATCAATCAGCCTTAAAGCGTTTATACACTTACTTCCAGCAACAGCAGTGGTATGTCACAGGTATATATGTGGACGCCCAATTGTGGCAGCAACGGGCGCCGGTGATGATAACGGCTGCCTCCAAGGTATTGATTATTCAGTCAGCATATGAAGCCCTAATTGTGGATGAGTCCCAAGTGGATGACGCTATTCGTGCACTTGAACTCGATAGCGATGGCTTCTCTACACAAACGCTTTCTGAGGAACTTGTTTTAGAATTAGAGCAAGCCATTGCGCAGCAGCAAGGAATAAACTTGCTTCATGGTGAGCTGCCGCCAATGAGTACCAGCGCGCAACAATTATTGTGGCAAGAATGGCGGTCTTTGGTGTATTTTGCAGCCACTGTATTGGTGGCAGTGTGGGGGCTGCTATATGTACAAACCTATCAATACCAGCAAGCCGCCAAAGAAGCGCAGCAACAAGCCGTGGCGTTATATCAAACATTATTTCCTCAAGCGTCCCGCCCACAGCTGTTGCAGCGGGAATTTGAGAATCAGTTGCGGCGCCTTCAAAGTGACGGTCGCGGTGAAAGTGCTTTTGTAAGCCTAATGACACCTGTGGCAACACAGCTATCCGACCAAGAATTTGAACGTTTGCAGCCTTTGCGCTTTCAGTTTGATGAGCGCGAATCTAGCCTTTCCTTCGATATTACAGCGCCAGAATTTGCGCAAATTGAAAAGCTAAGAAGCATGTTGCATGAGCAGGGCATGAAAGTGAGCATTGGAAACTCTCGTAGCGCTGACAATGGCGTTACCGCTCGGTTAAAAGTGGAGCTAGCCACATGACGAATCCTCTGACAACGGTAAAGAAGTCCATGGATGAGTATTTGCAGCCAGCTAAGCAGTGGTACCGAGGACTTGCACAGCGCGAACAGATGGCGGTGAGCATACTGGGTGTGGTTGCTGTTGTATTTTGCTTATATTGGTTGCTGTGGTCGCCTTTAATGACGAAGCGGGATGATGCCAAGCAACGCTATGTGGCTCAACAGCAACTGCTTGAGTGGATGCAAGAGCACGAGTCTCTTATTCGTGGCGCGCAGCGAACCACTAGCGGCACCACCCGCATTCAACCGAGTGATAAAGATGTGTTGACTCTAGTGAACAGTGGCGCCGCGAGTGCTGGTGTCGTGCTGCGTAGCTTTAGCCCAGAAGGTAATAATAAGCTGAGGTTGCAGCTAGAGCAGCAAGAATTTATTCGAGTGATGCAATGGCTATACGAATTAGAACAGAGCTATGGCATTGAAGTTAGTAATATAGACATTTCGGCAGGCAACCTTCCTAGCACGGTTAATGTTAGAGCAACACTAGAAAGAGACACTTAGACCATGATGCGCAGGCAGGTTACAACTCAAGTTATGGCGTTAGTCATAGGATTATTGATGTTTGCGAATACCGGTGCAGCTACTTTGGGTTGGCAAGATACCCACGTGATTGAATTGCGCGGCAAGCAATTGCCAATGCTGCTGGGTATGCCACAAGAGCGCCTATCTGTGGTGCGGTGGAGTGCCGACGAAGGCTTTGCTCCAGTGCCTTTTCAAATCGATGAGTACGGTGCTGCTGACTTGGTTTGGTTTGCTAGCACTGGGCTACATCGCGAGGAAGAGGCTGGCATCATGGCACCTGAGGACATGCTATTGCTGAAGGCTTCAGATGCGGGCGCAAGAGCGCCGAAAGAGGTGGAGCCAGAATACGGCAGTTTGGTAGCAGAGATTAAAGTCAGCCACAGAGGGGACGACTACTATTTTTATGCGGTAACGGACTCACCGCGTCGCAGCGCTGAGACTTATGTGCAACACAACCTCACCACAGGGGTAACCCGCACAGCTAGCTATACGCTAAAAGTGGACCCTAAAAACGAGTTAAATTGGACTTATCTAAGCCATGTGGGCTATCAAGGTGAAGGTTCAATTATTGACACGCTAAAAATGCGTATGTCGGCAGGGTTTATGAGCCGTCGCGCACGTGTCACCTTAGACAACCATAACCTGCGTCCTCGTGTTACTGGCTTCAAAGTGGGGCCCATTCGCTCTGTAATGCACCTTGAAACCCGTGTAGTGATTACAGGGATAAGTGTAATGAAACTGCAATTACAAGCTTATCGTTATCCCGACCATTATGAAGCTCATTCCCATGCGGTAATTCCTGCCCTCTATAAGGCCATGTTAAAAGCCCCTGAGGTCACCGTTAGCATTGATGGCAATGCTCAGTATGGCGCTACGGTGCAAACCGCCAACAGCGAAGGGGTTGAAGCTGTGGTTAAAGGCGAGCCGAATGTGCTACAGCAAGAATTAATTGATAAAGGTTTAGATGCTAATAACAGCTGGATTTTATTTAATTCCCAGCAAAACTTTAACCTGTTGGCCTATTTAGATTTACCTGAATCCCTGGCTGATACACCTTTGGCG
Organism: Alcanivoracaceae bacterium; assembly: GCA_027324795.1. Lineage (GTDB taxonomy): Bacteria > Pseudomonadota > Gammaproteobacteria > Pseudomonadales > Alcanivoracaceae > CALEAR01. Next base: position 9,142 of record DAHVSB010000013.1, on the reverse strand, counting down.
CTTGTTTTTGAAGACGATAAGGAACTAGAAAACAAGCCTGAGCAATTCCCGGGACAGCTCCCGAATTTAGGCTATGCCTTAAAGGACTGGCCACCTGAAAAAGAGCTTCGTTTTTCGGTAAAAATGTATTTTGACCAATCTCTAGAAGGACAAGATATCGCAAGTTACACTCACCACCGCACTCAAGCGGCCACAGTTGTTGTTAAGGCGCTAGGCAACAGTGAAACACACTAGTTTGCAGGGCGCTTTGGTTTGGGTGTTCTATGCCCTAGCTTGCATCATCTTGGCGGTGGCGCTCTCTTTTTACTTGTTCGGCTATTGGGATTATGGCTACGCTTTTTGGTACCACTGGTTAAGCATTGATGAGCACATCAATACTTATGCCGCTCAAAACACACTTAAGCCACAGTACCATTTGCTTACTGCCTCAGAACATGTGGCTATGTTCCAGCAAGTTGCTACGGCGGTGCATAATAATGGCGTTGGCTTAGAGCAACTGCATTATTACACCAACAACAACGTCAAGATTCAGCTATTCCATCCAGCGGAAATTCGCCATTTGCAAGATGTGGCCACATTGTTTTCGCAAGCTAAAGCGGTGGCTTTGCTTGTGCTGCTGTGTTGGCCACTACTGGCGCTCGCGGTGCTTCGAGAAGGCCGGAGCACTTGGTGGCAGCGTTCAATGGGCTTGAGTGTTGTTTTTGTGCCCCTATTGCTGTGGTTGCTTGTTGCGGGTCCCACGCAAGTTTTCTACCAATTGCATGAGTGGGTTTTTCCGCCTGAAAACGCTTGGTTCTTTTACTGGGAGGAATCCCATATGAGTGCCATGATGAAAGCGCCTTATCTCTTTGGTGCTATTGCCGTGGAAATAACAATCAGCGCTTTATTATTAACCCCATTGGTTCACTGTCTTGGAATTAAATTTGCGTTACGCTTACGCTCATTGTTCAAATAGTTTAGGAGTCGCTGTGAATCAAGGAGATAGGGCAGCTTACCGCTTAAGTGAACCTCGCAGTATCACCGAGTTGCTGCTCGCCGATATCTCGCATCAGGAGATTATTCAGTTCGCCCAGCAGCATTTTCCGCAGGATGCTAAGTACTGGTTATTAGAGTGCCGATTAAAGGATGGCACTCAGTGGTTAGTATTCGAGCATTTGGTGGCCTTAAGCTCCGCTTGCGAGCAAATTGCTGCTCATAATTCGGTGGCGGATGAATTTCATATCTATTTGCACGCAATGAAAGGGCGAGCTGCTGCAGGTTTGTTGTTTACTCGCCACCCTGAACGGTTCGACCTTGGGTTACGCGTGCTTGAAATAGTGCCGTTTGGGCATTTCTCTGAAAAGCCGCAACGCTGGGTTTTCGATGCATTTGGCCATATCCACTACCACCAAGGTCAGGTGGAAGAGCCTCCCTTATCTCTGCAGGCCTTTGTTTCCTTAGCCAAGCATGTGGAAGAAGATAAGGCAGGGCCACAGCAATTGCACTGGTGGCATGATGGCCAGGAGTTGTATTTGTTAGCGCAAACTCCCATGCCGGCGCTAGGTCTTGCTGAGGAAGCCTGGTGCCAAGCCGATGAGCTGTGGGCAGGTGCTGTATCACCACTGTGGTATAGCTGTAGTGCACGTTGGTTCAAAACGCATTTTTGGCGCCCGTTAGGTGAGCGTAACCACTGGCAAGAACTGGAGAATATAGAGCCCTATCGACGCCAAGGAAGCCACCTCTATTTTAATGCCCGATTTGCATTAGCGCTGGCACCTGCTGCACCCCATTTGCACCAATCGTTGCCGCCAGATTGGTTGCATGCTTTCTCCACAACGACTTCTTTAAAGAAGCCAATTTCGCCGTGGCGATTGCAGCTAAGATTACGGTTGTTGCAATTTCAACTTGGCCGCGGCCGACTCCAGGGCAAAAGTAAGCAGCAACTGTGGCAACACTGGATGCACTTAGACCAGATGGGAGAAAAGCTTTCTCGCCTTTTAGGGGAGCTTTATTATTGCTATGGAGAGCGACGCTTGCACTGTTCAGTGCCCCTAGTGGAGCGCTTTGGGGCAGACCCTTTACTGCCTTATGTGGCACAAGACCAGCAAACGCTAAGCAGCCTCTCGCGTCAGGGTGGGGCTCTGCCAACGTCTATTCCCTCGAGGGGAAGGGTAAAAACTCTCGGTTTAGAACCCCTTGCAAAGCTTTATCAGGTAGCCACAGAGCTGTGGCATCAGCTTGGCACTGAGTTTCGTAAGTTAGCAGAAATTTTAGGCCTGTTGCTAACAGAGCAAGGGCAGATTCCACACCCAGATGCCGTTTATTTTCTTTATTTTGATGAACTCTGGGAGCTGCTGCATCAGCAAGGCCGTGTGGCCAAAGAACGTCTAGCTCAGCGCCAGCATCAGTATATGCAAGCGGCGCTTATGGCAGCACCGCAATGGCAATTGGCTGGCAAAGGATACCAAGGTGGTGAAATGCCAAAAGCCCGGGGTTTGCGTATTACTGGCAGGGCAGCAGTAGAGGGAGAGGCCAGGGGGGCAGCACGGTTGGTACACAGCAGTTGGTGCTTAAACGAAGTTAGTACTGGCGAGGTTATTATTCTGAAGCATTACCATCTTTCTTGGCTGCCCTGGCTCAAACTAGCTAGTGCCATTTTACTTGTGTCAGCGGATGATGCCAAAGGGGCGCTTACAGCCATGGCTGTTGATGAAAATATTCCCATGCTCATGGGAGTGCAAGACGGGTTGGATTATTTTTCCAATAGTGACTTGTTGCAGGTAAAAGCGGGGGAAACGTCATGGGTTGCCTACGTGCGTGAAGGAATAAACTCTTAAGTTAAATTATCTAGCTATTAAAAAGCCCACCATTTGGTGGGCTTTGTTATTTAGCCTTCTTTAAGAGAGGCATTAATATCAATGATGGCTTGTTTGCCGTCGCCAAATAACATCAAAGTATTGTCCATGGCAAACAGTGGGTTAGGTAGTCCCGCAAACCCGGGGCTTAAGGAACGTTTCACCACCACTACCGTGCGCGCCTTATCCACGTTGAGAATCGGCATGCCGTAGATGGGGCTGCCTTTATCTTCACGCGCCATGGGGTTGGTCACGTCATTAGCCCCAATTACAATGGCCACGTCTGTTTGCTCAAAGGTTGGGTTAATTTCATCCATATCTTTGAGTTTGTCGTAGGACACCTCAGCTTCAGCGAGTAGTACGTTCATATGCCCGGGCATTCTGCCTGCCACAGGGTGAATGGCGTATTCCACTTCGACGCCGTTGGCTTCTAGGGTATCAGCCAAATCACGCACGGCGTGTTGAGCTTGCGCCATGGCTAAGCCGAAACCAGGGACCACTACCACACGTTGTGCCGTTTCTAGAATCATGGCCACTTCATCAGCAGAGGATGATTTTACCTTGCCAGCATATACCTCATCCTGGTCTATGGCTTCGCCACCTTCGGCCATTACTCCAAAGAGAACGTTGGTGAGCGAGCGGTTCATGGCCTTACACATGATTTGCGTAAGAATTAAACCAGAAGCTCCAACCAGCGCACCTGTAATGATAAGGGCGTTGTTATCCATCAAGAAACCTGCTGAGGCAGCAGCTACACCGGAATAAGAGTTAAGTAAAGCGATAACAACCGGCATATCAGCGCCACCAATGGGCATGACTAGCAATACACCAAGTGCGGCAGTAATAAGCAACAAGAGCCAGAAGTAGCCACTGGCCTCAGGGTTTTTCACCAGCAGGAAAATTAAAATAAATGCTAAAGCCACCAACACCACATTAGCTTGGCGCATGCCTGGGAAACCCATGGGTTTTCCATCAATAAGCTCTTGTAGCTTGGCAAAGGCAACAAAGGAACCGGTAAGCGTCACTGCACCTACCATGGTGGTTATCCCTAGGGCTGTCATGGTGATGGTGGTTTGCAGCGCACCAATGCCGGTAAAATATTCTGCTGCCGCAATGGCCACCGAAGAGCCACCGCCAAAACCATTAAGCGCAGCCACCAATTGCGGCATGGCTGTCATTTCAATGCGTTTGGCAAGCGTGACACCGATGGTGGCGCCAATAATGCCCCCAAGTATAATCAGCTTGTAGCTGATAATGCCTTTGTGGAGCAGGGTAAGCACCACTGCGATAAGCATACCCGCGGCGGCAAGTTTGTTGCCGCGCACGGCCGTGCGTGGCTTGGTTAACCCTTTAATGCCCAGAACGAACAAAATAGCGGCAAAAAGATAGCCTAAATCAATTAAATGCGAAGTATCCATGGTTATTTCCTTTTGAACATGGCCAGCATACGGTTGGTCACCATAAAGCCGCCCACCGCATTGATTGTGGCAAGAATAACCGCAATAAAGCCGAAGAATGACACTAGACCACCGCCGCCACTGCCTGCGGCCATTAGGGCACCTACGATGGTGATGCCCGAAATGGCGTTAGTGCCTGACATTAGGGGGGTATGAAGGGTGGGGGGAACTTTAGTAATAAGCTCCACACCGAGAAAGACCGCCAACACAAAGACGGTTAATTGAGCAATGATATCCATTATTGTGCTTCCTCTTGGGGCTTGGCTTCTAATGGTGCAAGTCCAAGGCGCTCTCGCAAGCGTGCTTGTGGAACTTCACCGTCGTAAGAAACCACGGTTTCTTTCACAATTTCATCTTCAAAATCAAGATGCAATTCGCCATGGTCGTTGATCAGAAGCTTCAAAAGGTTTTCGATGTTTTTGCCAAACATTTGGCTTGCGTGGAAAGCCACAGATGAAGGCACGTTTTCTGGGCCTATGATTGTCACATCATGGGCAACAATGGTTTTGCCTTGTTGAGTGAGCTCACAGTTACCACCGCGTTCTGCTGCAAGGTCGACGATAACGGTCCCAGCTTTCATGGCTTTCACCATATCCTCAGTGACCAAGATAGGGGACCTGGCGCCAGGGATAGCGGCTGTAGTGATAACCACATCCATCGTTGCCATGACTTCTTGCATGGCTGCGCGCTGAGCAGCAAGAAATTCATCGCTTTGCTCCTGCGCATAGCCACCGCTACCTTCAGCAGAGCTGGTGTCAATATTCAGCTCAACGGGCTTTGCGCCCACCGAAATAATTTGTTCGCGTGCAGCGGCACGTACGTCATAGGCTTCCACAATGGCACCGAGGCGCTTGGCCGTGGCACAGGCTTGAAGGCCGGCCACGCCTGCTCCCATTACCAGTACACGAGCGGCGCTTAAGGTGCCTGCAGCAGTCATGTTCATGGGAAACATTCGTGGGGACTCACTGGCGGCCATGAGCACTGCTTTATAACCTGCGAGCATGCCCATGGAAGAAAGGACATCCATGGCTTGGGCGCGTGTAATGCGCGGCACAAGCTCAAGGGCCAGGCCAGTGATATTTTTTTCAGCAAGTTGCTGTGCAAAAGCCGGATTGGCAAGAGGATCCATCATGCCAATTAAGGTTTGCCCATTGCTTAATAGGGCCAAATCATCGGCTGCATTGGTGTGCTGATAACCAGGTGTTTGTACTTGTAGTACCACATTGGCTTGAGAGTATACGGTGGCGCGGTCACTTATGGTGGCACCAGCAGCTTCATACTCAGCATCAGGATAACCCGCTAGTAGACCAGCGCCTTGTTCAAACAAGACGTCGATTTGCGGAGAAATTTTTTTAATTGCAACAACGTTTGCGGGCGTTAATGCCACACGTTGCTCGCCGGGTAAACTTTCCTTGGGAACACCGATTTTCACCTGCGTTACCCCCTTTAAATTAATGGTTGCCGAAAGTAAGTTATAATAGCAAGTTCTTACGATATGCCTTTGTTTGTGGGGCTTTAGAGCTTGCACAAGTGCAATAACATAGACACATAGCCACGGTTTAGCAACCTACAAGATGACCAGGTATTGATATATTTGCATTGCTTGGCAGTTAAAACACTGTTAGTTGAGCAGGGTTTTAACTATTGCCTTATCTTCCTCTTCTTGCATGGGCAGGAAAGGCTCAAGTAAGGTGTTGCCACGAATTTCTGCGCGAATAACATGCAAAAACGTATAAGCGCCTAATAACTTGCGCACTAGAAAGATAAATTCCTTTGGTGGCACATCAAAATGCACAGATAAAGCGTTACGGCTAGCGCGGCCCATTACCCTTGAGGGTAAATCACTTTCGCCCCACATGTATTCTTGTTTGCTATTGAGCACACTGGCAGGAACGGGGAAGCGTTGCGGATCTTGCAGCGGCTCCACAGCCTCAAAGCAAAGAGCTGCAAAGTCATTGAGTACGCGTTTGGGAACGTCCTTGGCTAAAAATCCGAGAGCGCGCATAGCCTGTCCGAGACGCTCAGTGTCTTGATGCCAAGAGGCGCGGATCATTTCACGGCCAGGCCCTAAGGTGGTGTGCTCGAAATCACGAATAGCACCAAAATCTAGCAAGACCACCTTGTCGTTGCCGCCCTGATTATCAATGCGCAAGAGGTAGTTGCCAAAGTTCGGGTCCGTTTGCATTTTGTTCCACTGAAACACTTCCATGCAGCAAAGCTCCATAATGGCACGGCCAATATGGTTTCTGCGCTCTTGTGCCAAGGTATCTACATCAACCTCGGTGATGGGAATCCCGGACTCGAAAGTCATGCACAGAATATTGTGTGTGGAATATTCGGGTACCACTGTGGGCACTACAAAGCGTTCATCGTTTTTTAAGAGCTCGCGGAAGTATTCTGTGGTGTGGGCTTCTAAATCATAATCCACTTCACGTTTTAGCATCTCGCGAATTTCGTCTAGCCACTCGTTAAACTGCGCTGTTATGGGCACGAGACGGCTGAGCTTTAATAGTCGCACTAGGGCGCGCAGGTCAGAATCAATGGCTTGGGCAACACCGGGGTACTGAATTTTAAGAACCAGTTCTTTGCCATCTGATTTGCGAATGGCTTTATGAACTTGAGCCAGTGATGCAGCTCCTAGGGGGGCTTGAGAAATTTCAAGCTCGGCTAATTTGGCATCACCAAGCTCCATTTGTAAGTGCCGGAACATGGTGGGCCATGCTAGGGCAGTGGTTTGGCTTTCGAGGGTGTGCAGCGCTGCAGTAACTTCCTCTGGTAAGAAGTGCTCGCCGAATAAGGCCATCATTTGGCCAATTTTAACCACCGAGCCCTTCAGTTTGCCCAAGTCTTCCACTAATTGTTGCGCTTGCTGTGATAGTATCTCTTTACGTCTTTCGTCGCGCTTATCTTTAGCGGTAAACAAAGTACCCGCTGACAAAGTGGCATATTTGGCACCTGCGAAAATGCCTGCGGTGGCCATGGATAGGCGACGCTCAAAAGAACCTGTTTTAACACGCTTTACTGTTTTGCGGTCCATTTAGAAGACTCCTGTCATACCTAAATCTTATTGGGCTTTTTCAAGCGCTTGAAATTCTTCGATTAAATCAGCTAAAACAAGGGCGCTTTCCACAAGGTAGGGATCCTCTGTGGGATCTTTATCCTCAGGATCAAGACTTACTTCTTCTTGCTCCTCTTGTTTATTCAGCTCTTTAATATCTTTTAGCAAAGGTTCACCAAGGGCTTTGCGTTTGGCATTTTCAATGGCCAAACGTTGTTGATTAAGCTCTTGCCATTCTTCTTGGCGTTTCTTTTCGATTAGGCTCACGTGAGTTTTGCTGCGTTGCTTTCTAATAAGCTCGAGCTGAGACTCCACATAATTAAATTCTGGATTGCCCGAGATGCGCTCTTCATGCGCTTTTCTTAAATTGGGCAAGAATGGGCCAAAGTCAAATATGGACTCGTAATCAGTGGGGGCAATTTGATCCCAGGGCAAGGCATTGGAAAGAGCGCTTTCGCCAATATCGTTTTTGTCCACAAGGAAGGGGAAGGTGATATCAGGCTCAATACCTTTGTTTTGATTGCTAGCGCCTGAAACGCGATAGAACTTGGCTTGAGTCAGCTTTAATTGGCCGTGATTCAAGGGTAGGAGCGCTTGCACTGTACCCTTGCCGAAGGTGGTATCTCCCAACACTAGCGCACGACCGTAATCCTGCATAGCGCCTGCAAAAATCTCGGAAGCTGATGCGGAGAAACGGTTAACCAACACGGCCATGGGACCATCATAGCGAATCCCAATGTTTTGGCCTTTTTCCACGCGCACACGGCCGCGGGCGTCACGCACCTGTACCGTAGGGCCACCTGGGATAAACAGGGACACCAGTTGATTGGCTTCGTGTAAGGAACCGCCACCGTTGTTGCGTAAATCCATAATCAGGCCATCAATACCTTCCTCATCGTTGGCAATGTCTAATAGCAGTTTTGCCACATCGCGGGTGGTGCTGGTGTAGTTGGGGTCGCCCTTGTGATAAGCATCAAAATCTATATAAAAAGCGGGCAGGGTGATAATAGCAATGCGTTTTTCAGCCTCATTTTCAGTGGCTGGCAGGGTGATATAGTGCTTTTTAGCTGCCTGTTCTTCTAGCACCACTTTATTGCGTTCGATTTCTATTTCGCGGGTGGTGTGTTCCGATACGCTGCCGGCTGGAATCACTTCTAGCCGCACCTTTGTGCCTTTAGGGCCACGAATAAGCTCTACAACTTCATCTAAACGCCAGCCAATAACGTTCACAATCTCTTGCTTTTCTTGGCCGACACCAATAATACGGTCGGCCACCTGTAACTGGCCGCCTTTAGCTGCAGGGCCGCCAGGCACTAGGCTAACAATTTTGGTGTATTCCTCGTCCGCTTGTAAAACAGCACCAATGCCTTCTAAAGAGCGGCTCATATTGATGTTGAAATTTTCAGAGGTGTGGGGGGTAAAATAGCTGGTATGCGGATCGTACACCTGGCCGAGAGCATTCATATAGAACTGGAAAACATCTTCAGCGCTATTTTGCTGCATACGTTTTTTCTGGCTTTTGTAGCGACGCTGGAGCCTTTTGTGCACTTCCTCATCGCTCACACCGTCAAGGCGCATGGAAATGATTGCATGGGCTAAGCGCTGATCCCAGAGGTGGTTCAGGGCTGCAACGTCCGGCTCCCATTCGGCTTCTTCACGATCAATAAGCAACTCCGCATCTTCGTCAAAATCAAAAGAGGGCAGCCCATCTTCAAGCAAGCTGAGCAAATAATCGAGCCTCTCCTGCACGCGCTCTTGGTAAAGATTAAAAATATCGTATCCCGCGCTTAAAT
>DAHVSB010000139.1 GCA_027324795.1 Alcanivoracaceae bacterium | reverse complement strand
ATTCCGGAACCGGTCAGTTGGTTGGCCTCGCCGGGAAGATGGCGATCGACATCCGTGACGGAAAGCATTTCTATGACTTCGAGTACACGCTTCCCGAAAGCCATTGACTATCTATCGGCGGCGTTTTCCCAACTCATCGGCGCGATTTCAGCTACCATTAAGGACGGCAGGCGGCTGGGCGATCGCTGCCGGGGAGCTGCAAAGTTTCCCCGGGAGAGGAAAGTCCGAACTCCGCAGGGCAGTGTGCCGGATAACGTCCGGGACCGGAGCGTCAAGGCTTCGGGACGGCAAGTGCCACAGAGAAAATACCGCCGCATCCCACAAGGGTGAGGTAAGGGTGAAAAGGTGCGGTAAGAGCGCACCGCTTCGGCTGTAAGGTCGGAGGCATGGTAAACCCCACACGGAGCAAGACCAAATAGGCGGGAAGCGTTGCCGCGCAAGCGGCAGCGCGCGTGCTGGCCCGGCGCGCCAAACTCGCGGGTAGGTCGCTAGGAGCGTCCGCAGCAATGCGGCGCCTAGAGGAATGATCGTCCTCGACAAAATTCGGCTTACAGGCCGCCTGCTGAATTTCCGATCTCTGAAATTCTTTCGACGTCGAAGTCCGCGATGCATGTTTTGCAAAGGCAGATACATTTACGACTCATAACCCATTGCTATCGTTGAGAGTAAGGGCCAGATAAAGATTG
>DAHVSB010000138.1 GCA_027324795.1 Alcanivoracaceae bacterium | reverse complement strand
CTCGCGATCACCGGACGTGCCGGCAGGCACGGGTCCGTCGTCTCGATGCGCCACCGCGAGCGGATTCGATTGAGCGACCTGCGGGCCTCCCCGGACGCGGTTGGCCGGAAGACTCGAGGTACGCTGAACCAGCATCAGGCCGGTGCCATGCGTGCCGTCTGCATCTCTGACGCCGGGATTCACGACCGATACTGCGTCTCGATCCACCGCTGGTAACTGCCGTCCATGACGCCCCGCCACCACCACTCGTTGGCGAGATACCACTGGAAGGTCTGACGCAGGCCTGCTTCCAGCGTCACCTGGGCACGGTATCCGAGCTCGCGCTCGATCTTGCCGCAATCGATGGCGTAGCGGCGGTCGTGGCCGGGACGGTCCTTGACCAAGCGGATGAGGCTGGAGGTGGCCCCACCGCGGGCGGCCGGACAGTCCGGGAAGCGCGCGCCGAGAGCCGGCTGTCCGCTGAAGGCCGCATCGGCCACCCGGCACAGCGTCTCGACGAGCGCCAGGTTTTCGCTCTGTGCTCCGCCGCCGATGTTGTACACCTCCCCGGGCCTGCCGTCCTCGAGAATCCGCTCGAGTCCGCGACAGTGATCCGACACATGGAGCCAGTCGCGCACGTTGCGCCCGTCGCCGTAGACCGGCAGCGGCCTGCCATGCAGCAGATTCACGATCATCAGCGGAATCAGCTTCTCCGGAAAATGAAACGGCCCATAGTTGTTCGAGCAGTT
>DAHVSB010000137.1 GCA_027324795.1 Alcanivoracaceae bacterium | reverse complement strand
CAAGATCACTGGCGGCGACGTGATCGTGGACGGCGAGGCGGGAAGCTACGCAAATGGGGAGAACTACGTTCTGATCCAGAGCGCGATGAGCGGCGGGAACAACACGTTCAACCCGACCGCCATTGACTATGTCTACAATGGGGCCAGTTCGGCCACAATCGACGGCTTGAACCCGCAGATCAAGGCGCTTTCCAGCGCCGTTGATCTGTGCCTTGGATCTGCCTGCACCGCGACGCCCGCCCCGGCCACGACCAGCACCGCGCCGGTTGTTGTAACGCCGACGCCAACACCAACGCCGACGCCAACGCCCGCACAGACGCAGACGCAGACGCAGACGCAGACGCAGACGCAGACGCAGACGCAGACGCAGACCGCCGCACCAGCCCCGGCGCCCGCCCCGGTTGTCATCCCGGTCAAGGTCGTAACTGCCGTTGGGGAAGCTCAACCGATCCTTGCCGATTCTCCACAGGTAACCCAGGCGGCGATCCAGAACACCGCGGAAACGCTTGTCAGCACGGGCGTTGTGGGTGGCGGACCGCGCGGGGCATGGCTGAAAACGCTGGGTGGCTTCAGCAGCCAGGGTGGTTATTCCGGGGTGAATTATGGCTTGCTTGCGGGCTACGGAAAGAGTGTTGGACCCGAGGGACGGGACGTGATGGGTGCGGCTTTCAGTGCCGGGCAGGCAGGCTTGGGCACCGGCCCGAGCAACTTCACCAAGGCCAGTGATGACGGGCTCTGGC
>DAHVSB010000136.1 GCA_027324795.1 Alcanivoracaceae bacterium | reverse complement strand
ACGCTCGTCGCATTCGAGCGCATCGAGCGCCTCCTGCACGAACTGCCAGGCCGCGACGACGGCGGCGTAGGCCCCGGGCTTGCGCCAGTCGCGCTGTGCCAGGCGCAGGAAGTCCAGCGCCTCGATGAGGGCCGCGCGCGGGGCTGGGTGGTGGACTGCGCCGCGGTGGGCGCGGGTAGACTTGCGGTGGGCATGGCTGCCTCCGATTCAGGCGATGTGCTCGTGCCCGTCGTCGTGGATCGGCCCACGGTGGCGGGCGCCTGATGCAGGCGCTTCAGTCTTGGTTGCGAACCACGCGCAGCACGCCCGGAGGGCTCAGAAAGGTGCTACTGGTACCCCCAGTGGTACCCCCGGCTGGAAATTGCCGGAAAGCGCTTAAACGCAAGTCCATGTTTTTATTGGTGGAGCCAGACGGGATCGAACCGTCGACCTCTTGCATGCCATGCAAGCGCTCTCCCAGCTGAGCTATGGCCCCACGGAGTGGGCGGCGAAGGTACGAAATGGACCTCGCGCTGTCAAGGAGCAGTACGCCCCTTTCGTAAGCGTCCCTCTCCAGGCGCTTTCTCCGTCTAGGCGACGGCAGCGCTGCGCAGGGCGGTCTCAATTCGCGCCAGTGTGCGCTCCCGGCCGAGCAAAGCCAGGGTCGTATCGATCGGCGGCGAGACCGCCGTTCCCGTCACCGCCACACGGACCGGCTGGGCCACTTTGCCGAGCCCGGATCCGCTGGCCGCGGCCAGCTCCTCGAGCGCCGCATGGATG
>DAHVSB010000135.1 GCA_027324795.1 Alcanivoracaceae bacterium | reverse complement strand
GGTCACGTCATAGCGCTTCGTGGGGCGGTTCCGGGGCTCGCTACGGGCCCCGAGCCACGTGGCGGTGATCTCTTTTCATAGACCCTCCGCAGTTCGCCGCTGGTACCCCGATACAAGAGGTCGCGAGGGGTATGCAAGGGGTCGGCTGGGGGTACCAGTGGGGGTGCCAGTTATGTCAAGAACATGCCCGGCGTACCAGCCGGGGTACCAGAAACTCGCGTCTCGTGAATTCCTAACCGTTCCTAACGATGCCGTGCTAGAGTGCCGGCGAATGCAGGGTTTCGTGGCTGGGTTGCGAACCATACGCTGGGCATACACCGGAACGCTCAGGCATGCGACGTCTGCGTGGCATGCAAGAGGTCGACGGTTCGATCCTGTCTGGCTCCACCAATGACTTACGTGCGATTAGGTGCCCGCTTGTGGCCACCTTTGTGGCCAATCTCTCAAAGCAGCCCCTCCCTGTTAGCGCCCACGGCCCACCGAGGAGGCAGCCATGCTCATCGCCGATCCCATTGCGCCCGCTGCGGCGCAGGCGCTCGAGGTCCCGGCCGTCATCGCCGGCAGCGTCAAAACCTGCTTCGATTCAGCGCCGCGCTCACGCAGGCCGACCAAGTGCACCAGCGGCCGGCAAGGCGACCGCAGCCAGAAGAGCCCCCCAACCTGTACGGAACCGTACGGTTCCGTACGCGGCATTGACCCATTATCCCGAGTCAGTCCAGCGATGCGGTGATGTTCAGGCTCGCAAACAGCGGCGTATTGTAGATGAGCCACTCAAAGTTGGAACCCGTGTAACCGAGGGCGGGGTCGTAGGTCTGTATCCCCGGCGAGTA
>DAHVSB010000134.1 GCA_027324795.1 Alcanivoracaceae bacterium | reverse complement strand
AGCGGCGTTCGTGATGATGTAGAGGCTTATATCTACAATAACTACCCCAGTGAAAACCAGCGTAATGCAGCGATGCAATATGCTAGGGGGATGCAGGAAACTTTGTTGATTGAGCCTGGGAATGTTGATGAGGCCAAGCAGACTAAGCGTAAGCTATCAAGAGCCATAGATTGTTTATTTACTCAGTTTGAGCATGATGAGGATACTAAGCATCCTGCTGCTGTTGCTGAAGAAATAATGTCGATTACAACCAATACAAAAACTAGATTGAAAGCCTACCTTGCGTATAGCAAAACTCTAGACGGTACTTCTTGGGCGATGCAAAAAGGAGATAGCTGTGAATAAAATAACGTTGAAAGTCAAAGTGGCTATTGTTCTTTGTTTGCTAGCTGTAGGTACTAGTAGTAGTGCGAGTAATTCTGCTATTGAAGCTCAGAACTTGTGCGATGATAGTGGAGCTGTTGTTGTCTATATGAATGGAGTATTTAGCACACCGGAAGGTGTAGATCTATCTATTAGGACACTAAGCTCCCTTTATGAAAAAAACTATAGCACCGATGAAATAATCAGCTACGAAGTTCTCTACAACTACACCAATGGCTTTGAGGATTTAGCAGAAGTTTTTGAGCAAAGAGCCACAGAGCAAGTAGCCGTTCTTGATGGCCGTTTTGAGTTGTTCTTCGAGGCGCTAAGAGGTGATGGAAGCGGTTGGCTAGCCTATATTTCTGAGGTGGAGTCTGCAGTGGGTGGCGTAATTGAAGGTTTTGTTGAGTATGCCGAAGCAGAAATAGTCCGTACCCTAACAGCATTTATGGGTGATACCACCGCCACTCAAATTAACTATGTAGAACATAGCTCGCGCATAGACAATTGGGTGCTAGAAGGTAAAAAGCTATTGTTTGTAGCACATTCCCAAGGCAACTTGTTTGCTAACGCAGCGTACCGCTACGCACGAGGAAAAGTAGGCCCTGATTCGGTAAAAGTGGTGCATGTTGCGCCCCCTGCAGCGCAGCTTAACGGGCCTCATGTGCTCGCTGATAAAGACCGTGTTATTCAGGCTTTAAGTTTACTTGGTTCTG
>DAHVSB010000133.1 GCA_027324795.1 Alcanivoracaceae bacterium | reverse complement strand
AGTGCTTATTGCTGATATTGTACGTTAAGAACTCGTTCAGTGGCACCCGCCCGGTGCAAGGGCAGGTGCAAGCTTGCTTGGCGCAGAGAGTTTTAAGAACTCTCGGTAGCGGGAACCTACGCGGTTCCGCGCATTTCGCAGTGCTTATTATTGAGCTGCTACGCTCGCCACTTCTACGTCAAAATGCAAAGTTTCGCCTGCAAGTGGATGGTTAGCATCTACTGTTACGGTGGTGTCATCCACGGCAGTGACGGTTACAAGCTGCACGCCCTGCTCGGATTGCGCTTGGAATTGCATGCCAGGCTGAATATCCTCAACACCTTCAAATGCTTCGCGAGGAACAGGCTGAATAAGCTCATCGTGACGTGGACCGTAAGCATCTTCTGGTGCGATGGTCACTTGCAGCTTATCGCCAGCTTCTTTGCCTTCTAGAGCGGCTTCTAAACCAGGAATAATTTGGCCACTACCGTGTACGTAATCTAAAGGCTCTTGCCCTTGTGAGCTATCGAGCACTTCACCAGTATCGTTAGTGAGGGTGTAATGGATGGAGACTGCAGCATTCTCTGCGATTTTCATGGTGACACCACTTAGGTTGCGTGAATTTGAAGCGGCCCATGCTACCTACGTTAAAGCGGCTACGCTAGGAAAAACGCAAAATACTTCCGATAAACGACCACTATTTGCACCCCTATGGGCTGAGCTAGCCTGGCCGAATATTCGTCATTAGCCCTCTTCTTCACCCTAACATCACTCCCCACAAGCGCAGAGAAGAATGCTCCGCCGTGCTAGGATAGCCCGTGCAACCTGCTTATCATTACCAGCACATACCAGTCATCTCTATTCGAGTGCCTAATGGCCTCTAAACACCGCCATGACCTTAGCAATTAACTGCTATACTCTGGCTTTTACTTTCGCCAGTTAGCAGCTTAGGGTGCCTTGATGAAATACACAGATTTGCGCGACTTTATTAAGCAACTCGAACAACGTGGCGAGCTCAAGCGCGTTGCCTTCCCTGTTGACCCTAATCTTGAAATGACTGAAATCAGCGACCGCACCCTACGCGCAGGCGGCCCCGCCTTATTGTTTGAAAACGTAAAGGGGTTCGACACCCCCGTGTTAGCCAATCTATTTGGCACTGAAAAACGGGTGGCCT
>DAHVSB010000132.1 GCA_027324795.1 Alcanivoracaceae bacterium | reverse complement strand
ACACTGGCAAAAATTGGTTTTTTCACGGCCATAGTGGCCCTCCTTATCATCACTGACTTAACGCCTGGACTATGTTCATTCCTGCAGGCCCACCAATAATGATGAACAACGCAGGCAACATAAGCCCCATCATGACAAGTGTCATTTTGGCGCCTAGTTTGTTCACTTGTTCTTGCACTCGGCTTTGCTGGATTTTATGTGCTTCTTCAATAACTTGAGTGATGCTTCCCGTAATAGCGCCACCTAAAGAGCCTGATTGCTTTAACAGCCGAGTAAGGTTGTAAAGTACGGGAATTTCTTTGTCCCCACCAATGTCATCGAGGGCAACACCACGGTCGGCGCCGCTGTCCATTAAGCGGTTAAAACGATCTAAGCGATATACCAAAGTAGGTATTAAAGGCCGCGCCTGAATCGCAGAGATACGGAAAGCTCGTTCAATAGAAAGCCCCGCTTCTAGCAACATTTTTAGCACTTGTGCTAACTCGATCGACTCAAGGTTTTGCTGGTTTTTAGCCCGCGCGCCCACGGTGCGTAAATAGCGCCTCGAACCTATAAAGAAGATGACCACTGCACCAAATGCACCAATTAACCCAAAGAAAATAGCACCTAATATCGCCGCCACTATGGGTAAAAACCAACACACCAATAGGTATTGAATTTGTAGCTCTGCCACGGGTTTGCCCGTCACACGTAAATAAGGCAGCATTTCTTGGTAATCGCCCTTCATCAAACCGCTTGCAAGCAAACGACTAATAAAACCTACCCTTACCATTTCCTCGCGCGCGGCTCGTTCAGCATCACGCTCTTCTGTATCCACACGCAACCGGCGCAACACCTCGCCTTGGCGCCACCATGCTGGCATTTTAACTAGCGCAAAGAACAAAGCGAGCAACGCAAATATCACAGCGATATATAACTCAATCACGGCCCACCCCCTGCACCATGCGCACAATCACCACCACAGCCACTGCAATTAGGCCGCCTGCCATCATCAGCATTTTGTGGCCAGCACTGGTGTGCAATAAGGTTTCTCTAAAATTAGCATTGAGTGAAATTAGCCCCACCCCTATCAATGGAGGGAACAAGGCAAACGCCGCAGCCGTAAAGCGAGTTTCTGCCGTGGCCGCCATAAACTCACGTCGCAGCTGCTCTTGAG
>DAHVSB010000131.1 GCA_027324795.1 Alcanivoracaceae bacterium | reverse complement strand
CATAAAAAGCATGCCTATAGCAAACGCTAACTATTAAGATAAACCCAAAAACCTCCAGCACTACTCACCCCCACAGCGGAAGTGTCATTGACAAACCCCAACCCACCTCCAATGCTAATTAGCACAACCCACGGAGGTGCACACCATGGCCACAACGCTACAACAATTAGAACAACAAGTGTTAGCGCAAAAAACGCTAGTGCCAGAATTATACGGCAGCATTGATTTCACCCACACCCCAGAGCGTTTTTGTGCTGAACCCCACAGCAAAACCTTGCTGCCGGATTCCTATGCTAAGCGCTATCGCGCTGATTTATTAGCGGATGCAGACAGGGTAGAGCGCGCGCGGCTTTATACCTTACTAGGCGATACGGTGAGCGATAGATACGCTGCCTTAATGCATAAGGGCTACCGCATGCAGGATTTAATCCGCATGCTGCATGAGGCTTGGGCGCTGGGGGTGGATAAGGTGCCCAATGCTCCTGAGGAGCTCTATGATTTTATGCGTGAGCTTGAAACCGTACCTGATTGGATTGATAAGGACCTTGTGAATCGTGGTGCTAGGGTGGGGCGTATTTTTATGTCGTTGCTGGCACCGTATTCCATTCGCGGTGCTTTTATTGCCACTTTCATGAATAAATATTCGGGCTTGCCCATGGCGCTTACGGGGGCGCTTTCGCGCAAGGGATCAAGCACGCAGCGCATTAATGAAACCGCAAGCTTTTTCACTGCAGCCACTTTGCCAGGGGCGCTCGAGCGTACGGGTGGGGCATTTATGGCAGCGGCCATGGTGCGGCTTATGCATTCGGTGGTGCGGTTTAATTTAATCAATCATTCCAAACACTGGGATTATCCCACGTATGGCATCCCCATTCCGCAGGTGGACCAAATGCCAGCGGGCATGATTGCCGCCTTTATCAATGCGTTTGAGGTGGTGTCCTCAGGCAAAAAGCACTTCACGGATAGGCAAAAAGGCACGGTGGAATTATGCCGCTACCAGAGTTATTTGCTTGGTTTGCCTGAAGATTTATTACCCCGCGAGCCCCACGCCATTTTTGAGCATATGATTACCTACGCGGGTACCTTGCGTGATGGCTACGATGAAGACACCTGTGGTGCCTTGGTGCGCTCCACCATTAAGGCCTATCGCCCTAAAGACAGAAGCCTGAAAAGCCGTATTTATAATCAAGTGGAGACCAGCTTTTCTAAGGTATATTTCCGCCGTGTGTTTTTGCGGGGTAGTGATAAATCAAAGGCTGCCATGATGGGGGTGGCGCCAACCCTGTTGGAT
>DAHVSB010000130.1 GCA_027324795.1 Alcanivoracaceae bacterium | reverse complement strand
TATTAAAAACAACGTGATTATAGTCACAATAGTGAGAAGCACCTACTATCAACTATGTATAATCTGTTAATGACCCATGAGTTCTTGTTTGTTAGCGTTGTAAGTTTCCATAAAAGAGAACAAGAAAATGCCATACGAACACATTGTTTATGACGTTAAAGAACAAATACTCACCCTTACGCTTAACCGCCCCGAGCGCTTAAACGCATGGACGCTACAAATGAAAGATGAACTTATCCATGCAGTGGAGCGGGCTAATCAAGACGATGAGATCCGTGTGATTGTGGTGACGGGCGCAGGCAAGCATTTTTGCGCGGGCATGGAGCTAGTGCGCCCCGAAGGCAACATCTTTGGCTACGATATCCCTCAAGGGGACACACTAAACATTGAAGAAATTCGTGATTCAGGCGGCGAGTTTGCGTTGGCGCTATATAACAGCAACAAGCCTATTATTGCGGCCATCAATGGCGCTGCTATTGGCGTGGGTATCACCATGACCTTAGCCATGGATTTCCGCGTTGCGGCTAAAGGGGCTAAATTAGGTTTAGTGTTTACGCAACGCGGCATAGTGCCTGAGACCTGTGCTAGCTGGTACCTGCCTCGTTTAGTGGGCATGCAAAAAGCCTTGGAATGGACCTTAAGCGGTGATATCTTCACCGCGGAAGAAGCGCTGACCGCAGGGCTAGTAATGAGCCTGCATGAAAAAGAGGACGTGCTTACCGCCGCTTACGCCTTGGCCAAACGCCTCATTGCCAACACCTCAGCCGTGGGCGTGGCCTTAACGCGCAAAATGATGTGGCGTAACCCTAACTTTGAGCACCCCATGCAGGCCCACGATGTGGAATCGCGCCTCATGTATATTACCAACCAGCGACTTGATGGCCGCGATGGCTTTGATGCATTTTTAGAAAAGCGTGAACCTGTTTTCACCGCCAGCGTTGCCAAGGATATGCCAGCCACTCCTTTTTGGCCCGACCCTAAGCTCACTAACGATTAGGAACCCCCCATGGACATTAAAGAACTCATTAAGCGCAACCACGAATGGGCAGAAAACATCGCCAACACCGATCCCGATTTTTTCCCTACCTTAGCAGCGCAGCAAAAACCTGAGTTTTTATGGATCGGTTGTTCCGATAGCCGCGTGCCTGCCAACCAAGTGGTGGATTTAGACCCAGGCGAAGTGTTTGTACACCGTAATGTATCCAATATGGTGATCCACACCGATATGAATATGCTGTCGGTGGTGCAGTTTGCCGTGGAAATTCTTGAGGTGAAGCACATCATTATCGTTGGGCACTACGGCTGTGGCGGCGTTAGAGCCGCCATGGAGCAGGGCGAAAACGGCCTGATTGATAACTGGCTGCTCGATATTAAAGACACCATTTATCACCACCGTAAAGCCCTTGCCAACATTACCGACTATGAAGAAAAAGTAGATCGCGTCTGTGAGCTTAATGTCATACAGCAGGTATATAACCTCTCTCACACCAACATAGTGCAAAAAGCGTGGCGCAATAATAAACGCCTACAAATCCACGGTTGGTGCTACGGCCTCAATAACGGCAAAGTAAAAGACCTCGAAGTCACAGTAGATAGTGCTGAAAAGCTGAAGGATATTTATCGCTATAAAGTGGAATAGAGCTGGAACCGCAGGGTTGCCCTTACACCGGGCGGGTGCCACGGCTCTCGTGCCGAGGGGCACCACTCAACGGGTTCTTAACAAACAGCATCAGCAATAAGCACTGCGGTGTGCGCTGGAACCGCTAGGGTTACCCTAGCACCGGGCGGGTGCCACTCAACGAGTTCTAAACATACTGCATCAGCAATAAGCACTGCGAAATCACTCTTTTTTTGCGGAAGAGCACGCAA
>DAHVSB010000012.1 GCA_027324795.1 Alcanivoracaceae bacterium | reverse complement strand
CTTTACCCGCCTGCCAAACCATTAGGGTTGTAATGTCGCCAAAAGGACTAAAAGCACCACCAGCGTTAGCGGCCACCACAATATTAATACAGCTCATGGCAATAAAACGGCCTTGGCCTTCTGCCACCTTCATGACCACAGCACACATTAATAAGGCAGTGGTTAAGTTATCCGCCACAGGCGAAATAAAGAACGCTAAAACACCCGTTAGCCAAAACAATGTTTGATAACTAAAGCCTTTACGTACCATCCAAGCGCGTAATGCTTCAAAAATACGACGCTCTTCCATGGCATTGATATAAGTCATAGCCACTAGCAAGAAGAGCATCAACTCGCTAAATTCAAGCAGTGTTGCCTGCAAGTTTGCTTTCGCTAAATCCTGCAAGCCTGCTTTTGTATAAGCAATGCCAATGATAATCCAAATCAGGCCCGCGCCCACTAACACCGGTTTAGATTTACGCAACTGCAGTTTTTCTTCACCAATCACCAGCAAGTAAGCGATAACAAACACAAGCACGGCCAAATAGCCGTACAACGAATGCGTTAACACCATTGCTTCCTCGGCTGCCGCCGTATCTGCAATGGCACCTGTGGAATACAATAAGGCCGTAACAAGAAGTAGTAAGTTTCTAAGCATGAGTTTTCACACGGTTGACGGAAGACATGCGGCGCCAAGATAGGCACCGCGGACGGCTGCAAAGTCTACCATAAGTACGGCGCAATTGTGCACCTCCTATAGTGCGAGTTCTTTCTCCCATGCCAGCAGCTCCTCATCGCGTTGATGCTGTATCTGGGCGAAATAATCCTCATTATCAAGAAGTTCACGGAAATGCTCAGCTGCCTCAATATTTCCGTGTTTAAAAATACCGCGTAAATAACCCTCATTCGTTTGTTCAAACACTAACATACCAAGCACAAGCTCGGGGTGATGCAATGTGATTTGGTTATCTAAATCTTCTAGATTGTACCCCTTAATCACGCTCGGCTCTTTTAGCTTGATCAAGCAACCAAAAAAATTGATATCAACTATTTCGGCAACGCTTTGTGCTAACAGCTCTCCCTCATGGGTGAGCAAACGCCATTGTGCTTTAGGATGCGTGGCTACATAACGTTCGCTACGGCGACGGTCGCCTGCTAGCACTTCATTAGGGTCAAGAACGCGAACTCCCTCAATACCCTCGATGCTATCACCACGCAAAAATGCCGAAAACAAGTTCAGGGATTCTTCACGACGCTCTAGCTGAGGCAAGTGGTCTGCATTTTCCACCAACGCAAACTTAGCGTTTGGACAACGGCTAGCAAATTCCGCATTTTCAGAAGGCAAGGTAAAGCTATCGTACTCGCCCGTCATGACGAGGGTTTCACACTCTGGGAACCCAATCAGCCCTTTAGTATCGTACAAACGCCAACCATTAATCTTATAGCGCTCACGCTCATTTTCATTCAGCTGCTTCATTTGACGGTAAAACAAACGCCGTGCGGTGGGTCTTAGGCCTGTTTAGTGCAGCTTATGATAATTAACCAAGTACAGCACTACGCCTTGAGCGAACACATCCATCATGTCACCGCGCTCGAGCACGCGTACCGACTCTTTCACCAACATGCGCCAGCTCTTCCGTGGGTTAATATCGATGCCCGCCACCATCAATTTATCCATATATTGAGGGTATTTATAAGCAAAGGTGCTTACCACTGCTGACTCTAAAGACAAGCCCATCATATGCACCTTAGGCAGGCCCAGTTTTTGCACCATCTTTAGCAGCAGCTCAGCTAATTCCTACATCCCTAACTCGGGTCCTAGCTGGTCGTTATTGCCCAAGGACGGCAAGTCGATAAGGATAACGGGGAAATCTTGATAGATTCTTTCTACACTATATTTATAAGAGGTGAAATTCTGAAAGGCACCACCCACCACCATCAATGGAGGCTTATGCGCATTTTCAGGCGAAGAGAAGGCCAAATAATCCACTCGCCAGCCTTCTAACCATAAGGAGCTCGGCGGCGTCTTAATCGCATGACGGTCATATTCAATATATTGCATGGTTCTTTTTTCCAACGCCCTTGGGCCTTTTTTGTTTTAGTTATCTCTTACACAGCATTATCAGCTAAGAAAGTATCATTGCTCAATGAGAACATGAAAGTCGCTAACTATGCCGTTTATATTGCTAAGCGTAAATACCGCAAAAACGTTATACTCTGCTTTCTTAACTACTCGCTTAACCTTTTCCCTGCACGCAGGGATGTTTGAGAGTGATACTTTATGAATATCAACCACTACATTCAGCAAGTGGGCCAGCAAGCCCGCGATGCATCTCGGCGCATGGCTCAAGCCACCACAGCCGAAAAAAACCAAGCGCTTGAGAACATCGCTAACGCCTTACGTGCGCATAAGGATACTATTCTTAGTGCTAATGAAAAAGACTTAGAAAACGGCCGCGCCTGTCAATTAGACCCTGCGCTTCTTGACCGCCTCGCTCTTACCCCAGAGCGTTTTGAAGATATGGTTGAAGGTTTGCTACAGATCCAAGCCCTGCCTGACCCTGTGGGCGAAATCAGCCAACTCAACTATCGCCCAAGCGGTATTCAAGTAGGCCACATGCGCGTGCCTTTAGGTGTTATCGGCATTATTTATGAATCACGCCCTAACGTGACCATCGATGCCGCAGCGCTGTGCCTAAAATCCGGTAATGCCACCATCCTCCGCGGTGGTTCCGAAGCATTCGAGAGCAATCAGGCCATTGCCGCCTGCATACAGCAAGGTCTTGTTGAAGCTGGTTTGCCCAATACCGCTGTGCAGGTATTAGAAACCACAGACAGGGATGCCGTTGGCGCTTTGATTACAGCGGATAAATACGTGGATGTCATTGTACCTCGCGGTGGCAAAGGACTAATCGAGCGCATTGCTCGCAACGCCACTGTGGCGGTCATAAAACATTTGGATGGTGTGTGCCATACCTATATTGACGAAGAGGCCGATTTAGACAAGGCCTTCAACGTGGCGCTAAATGCTAAAACACAACGTTACGGCACCTGCAATACGCTAGAAACCCTATTAGTAGCGCAACCGATAGCCGCTGATATCTTGCCTCGTTTAGCAAAAGCTTATGAGCAAGCAGGAGTTGAATTGCGCGGCTGTGAAAATACACTCACACTGCTTCCTGGTGTGCAAGCTGCTGCCCCCGAGGATTGGGATGCAGAATATTTGGCACCGATACTTGCTATCCGCATAGTGGCTGATATTGATGAGGCCATGGAACACATACATCGCCATAGCTCCGGTCACAGTGAGAGCATTATTACTGAAAACTACACCAAAAGCCGCCGCTTCCTACGCGAAGTGGACTCAAGCTCAGTGATGGTGAACGCTTCCACTCGCTTTGCTGATGGTTTTGAATACGGACTCGGAGCTGAAATCGGCATTTCCACCGATAAACTCCACGCGCGCGGCCCCGTGGGCTTACATGGGCTCACGAGCCAAAAGTGGATTGTGCTCGGCGATGGGCATATCCGCCAGTGACCCCTGCACAAGTCCTCTTTGGCGGTACCTTTGATCCTGTCCACCAAGGCCATCTTGCGGTGGCCTTGGCTGTGGCAGAACAATTAGCTACGACGGTCACCTTACTGCCTAATGCGCAACCACCACACAAAGCGCGCTCAGCTACTCTAGCTAGCCATCGTCTGGCCATGCTCAAACTTGCCATAGCTGGCCACCCCCAGCTGGCAGTTAGCGATTGGGAACTACAGCAAGAATCACCTTCTTGGACGGTTAACACTCTCAAGCACTGGCGCTCTCAATTCCCGCATTCACCATTAATATGGGTCATTGGTGAAGACAGCCTCGGTGAATTGCACCTCTGGTATCATTGGCAAGAACTCGCCAAACTCTGCCACTTGGCCGTGTTACCTCGCTCAGAGGCAGCCCCGCCCACGGCAGATGTTGCGGCATTATTCCCTCAGGCTCCTGTGGCGAAACTGCATCAAAGCACCAATGGGTTACGTGCCCATCTCCCCATGGATTTACACCCTGTTTCTTCAACACAAATACGCCAACAGCTTGCGCAGCACCACTATAGCGAAGCGCTTCCAACAAAGGTTATGGCTTATATTAAAGAACAGGGGCTTTATGGTGTCCCCGCCACATAAATTCGCTATTATAAACGTTTTATTTGCCACACAGGATTGCTATGACCACTACGGACGACCTTTTACACATTGCCACCCAGGCGTTAGACGATTTAAAAGCACAACATGTTACCGTACTCCCCGTGAGCGAGCTCACTAGCATTGCTGATTACATGGTGATTGCCACAGGCACCTCCTCGCGCCATGTGAAAGCGCTAGCCCAAGAGGTAGAAGAAAAGGCCAAACAGGCCGGCTTTATGCCCATTGGCACGGAAGGCGAGCAGAGTGCGGAATGGCTACTAGTAGACCTAGGCGATGTGATTGTGCACCTAATGCAAGCCTCCGCGCGCGAGTTTTATGATTTAGAGCGTTTGTGGCAAAATCCCAACCAAAAGCCTATCAACATCGAGAAGTAAGTCTTGTATATACGCGTAATTAGCCTTGGTACCAAAATGCCTGCATGGGTGGACCAAGGGGTGAGGGAATACTGCAAACGACTCGTTGGCGATATTCGTTTTGAGATAATCGAACTGCCCCTACCTAAACGCAATGGTGCTAATGTGCGCACACTAATAAAAAAAGAGGCAGAGCTTATCACGAAACAGCTGCACAAATGGCCACAAGCCAAGCTCGTTGCCCTCGAAGTCAAAGGCCGTAGGCACAATACGGAAAGTTTAGCAAAGCGTATTGTCGAGGCGCGCGATATTGGCCAAGATATAATCATTTTAATCGGCGGCCCAGATGGGCTTTGCCCTCAACTCTCGCAACAATGCCATGAGCAATGGTCCTTATCAGACCTTACTTTACCGCACCCTGTGGTGCGCCTAGTAATAGCGGAACAAGTCTACCGTGTCTGGAGTCTACTCAACGGGCATCCCTATCACCGCTAAACGTTTAACGAGTCGGCCTAATAACGAGACAGCCATTCAATGCGCACTTCTTCCACCTTCAAAAACCACCATTTAGAACAGCGAATTATTGCTGTCCGCTTACTATGGGCTCTAATCATAGTCACAACATTAAGCACTATCATAGCAGCGCGTTTATTTTGGTTACAAAGCACTGAGCACGAACGATACACCACTCTTTCCGACAAAAATCGCGTACAAACATTAGCTGTATCGCCACCAAGAGGGCTTATTTACGACCGCCACGGGCGCTTACTAGCACTCAATCAGCCCAATTTCTCACTGTCTATTATTCCTGAGCAGGCCACCCATCCAACCTCTCTGATTGAACAGCTAGGCGAGTGGGTAGAACTTGATGACGATGACATCCGCCGTTTTGAGCGTCGTCGCACCTCACACCGCCGTCCTTGGGAGCCCGTGCTATTAAAGGCCGGGTTAACGGAAGAACAAATTGCTCAAATTGTTGCCCGCCAACACCAATTGCCAGGCGTTCGCATTAATGCCATCCCCACTCGTCGCTACCCTTACGGCCCTATGCTGGCGCACTTACTTGGCTATGTGAACCGCATCAACACCAACGACCTCGAGAATATGACGCCAGAGGAGCAAAGCAATTATAGCGGCACCCATTTCCATGGACGCACAGGCATAGAAGCAGAGTATGAACGCTATTTACACGGCCAGGCGGGCTATCAAAAAGTAGAAATCAATGCCCGCGGCCGCATCCTACGAACACTGCAAGAAGTATCACCACAACCTGGCGCGAACCTTTATTTGCACTTAGATCTCGATGTACAGCAAGCAGCATGGGATGCTTTGACAGGGCGCCGCGGTGCTGTGGTGGCCATTGACCCTCGCAATGGCGGCGTCATTGCCTTTGCGAGCCGTCCTGGTTACGACCCCAACCTATTTGTTACCGGCATTTCTGTGGCGGACTATTCCAAATACCGCGATGATGTGGACCAACCCTTGTTTAACCGCGCATTACAAGGCCAGTACGCCCCCGGATCCACCATCAAACCTATGGTGGGCCTAGCGGGTCTCGAAGACGGTGTCACCAACTGGCAACGCAAAATTTGGGACCCAGGTTATTACCGCCTAGAGGGCGTTGAGCGGCCTTTCCGCGACTGGAAGCGCGGCGGCCATGGCTGGGTTGATATGAAAACAGCCATGGCAGTTTCTTGTGATACTTATTTCTACGATATGACGTTCAAGCTCGGTATCGACAAACTTCATGCCTTCCTAAGCCAATTTGGTTTAGGCGAACGCACTGGCATCGATCTGCCTGGAGAGTCTCGCGGTATTCTACCCTCGAGAGAATGGAAGCGCGCTAGCAAAGGCCAGCCCTGGTACCATGGTGACACCATAAACACTAGCATTGGCCAAGGCTATATGTTAACAACACCTCTGCAGCTTGCCGCCGCCACCGCACAAATTGCACGGCACGGCAAAGCTGTCATACCTAGAGTCGCTCAGCTAGAGAGCCCTGTAGTACCGCACCAAATTACACTGAAAGATTCACGCAACTGGCAGAAGATGCACGACGCCATGGCAGCAGTGGTGACAAGCGCACAAGGCACTGCTAGGCGGATTGGCAGCGCACCCTATAGCATTGCAGCCAAAACAGGCACCTCGCAAGTATTTTCTTTAGGGCTGGACCAAATCTATGACGCAGATGAGATTGAAGAAAGGCTCCGGGATCATGCTATGTTTGTGGGTTTTGCCCCATTAGAAGAGCCTGCTATCGCCATTGCCGTGCTAGTGGAAAACGGTGGCGGTGGCGGCTCCACAGCGGCGCCCATCGCACGCCAAGTTATGGACGCATGGTTACTCAATACTGATGGAGAGCTCGCCATTCCGGAGGCAAACCCCATTCTTAATACACCCCAAGAGCCGCAGGTGCCATAATGCAGCGAGAATACCTACACCAACTACCTGGCCAAAGCCTCAAGGCTAGCAACTCGAGTTTTCTAGCGCGCTTTCATTTGGACACTCCGCTATTGCTAAACCTTCTGGTACTCGCTAGCTTTGGACTTTTTGTTCTCTATAGCGCCACCAACGGAAGCTATGATGCCGTGGCAACGCAAGCAACTAGGGTGGGTATTGGTTTCACCGTGCTTCTTATTTTGGCTCAAATTCCGCCCAGAGTTTTTCGTTTTTGGGCTCCTGCGCTTTACAGCTTCGCCTTAGTGCTATTGCTTTTAGTGCTGCTTGTGGGCACGCAAAAAAAAGGCGCCCAACGTTGGCTAACTATTCCCGGCTTAGCCCAATTTCAACCCGCCGAACTCGCTAAAGTAGCAGTGCCGGCCATGGTGGCTTGGTACTTTCATGAACGCCAACTTCCTGCGCGTTTACGCGATGTCTGCCTAGCGTTAGTCATTACCTGCACACCCGCGGCATTCATTGCTTTACAACCCGATTTAGGCACAGCATTACTGGTGGCAATCAGTGGCTTAATTGTTTTATTTATGGCCGGCCTGTCTTGGCGTCTAATCGCATTAACAATCACTACTACTGCTATTGCAGCCCCCCTCGCTTATTTTTTTGCCATGCACGATTATCAACGCCGACGAGTGGATACGTTTTTTAACCCTGAAGCCGACCCTCTCGGCGCAGGATGGAATATCATCCAGTCCAAGACAGCCATTGGCTCAGGTGGATTAAGTGGCAAAGGTTGGTTTAATGGCACACAATCACGGCTGGATTTTCTTCCTGAGTCCTCCACCGACTTTATCTTTGCAGTATTAGGCGAAGAGCTTGGGTTTCTTGGCTTCAGCATACTTATTGCCCTTTATTTAGGTATAGTGCTGCGCTGTCTCCTTATCAGCTATCAGGCGCAAGATAACTTCGCCCGTCTGCTCAGTGCGGCACTTGGGCTCACTTTTTTTGTCTATGTGGTGGTAAATATTGGTATGGTGACGGGCCTATTGCCTGTAGTGGGTGTTCCATTACCCTTAGTCAGCTACGGCGGCACTTCCATTATTACCCTGTTGGCAGGATTTGGCATCCTAATGTCCATTAAAACTCACCGCAAAATGCATATTCACTCAAGTTAGGAACAACTATGAAAAAACGTTTTTTAGGTTTGATATTAGCTGCTAGTGCCTTCGCCTTCGGGTCTACACAGGCGTCTTATTTAAACAACGAGCACGCCCAAGCTTTTATCCAGGAACTTGCCAACGAGGGAGTGGACGCCGAGCGTGTGCGCTCGCTTCTAAAAGAAGCAAAATACCAGCAGCGCATTATCGATGCTATCTCCAAACCTGCGGAGCGCACATTGACATGGGGCGAGTATCAAAAGATTTTTATTCAACCCGACCGTATCGCCCAAGGGGTCGAGTTTTGGAAAGAAAACCGTGATATTTTAGAGGCCGCGGAAGAAAAGTATGGCGTACCAGCCGCTATTATTACTGCGATTATTGGTGTTGAAACCCGTTATGGCCGCCATGCCGGCAATTGGAAAGCAATAGACGCATTGGCAACACTTGGTTTTGATTATCCACCCCGTGCAGCTTTTTTCCGCAAAGAGTTAAAAGAGCTCTTTTTATTAGAAAAAGAAGCGGGTATCGATATTAGCGAGGTAAAAGGCTCTTATGCTGGAGCACTTGGTACACCGCAATTTATTCCCTCTAGCTACCGCGCCTATGCGGTGGACGGCGATGGTGATGGTAAAATTGACCTAATTAACAACAATGCTGATGTGATTCATAGTGTAGCCAATTATTTTGCCAAACACCGCTGGCAGAAAGACTATCCCGTGGCGGCAAAAGCCTTATTACGTCACAACGCCGACAAGAGTATCTTTAGCACTAGCTACGAGCCAAGCATCACGCTTAGCGATGCAGTGGCTGCAGGTGCTCCCCCTATTTCTTGCGCCACCAAACGAGAAAAATTCTGCTATGATTTGCCCGGTAGTGCAAAAGCAGCGCCCTTAGTTTTAGATGGCGCCAAGGGCGACGAGTTTTGGCTCGTTACACATAACTTTTATGTAATTACGCGCTACAATCATAGCCGTTTATATGCCATGGCGGTTTTCCAGCTCAGCCAAGCAATAGCAGAACAAATGGAGAAATAACACCTTGCGTTGGCCCCTATTAATTTTGGTAGTGATAGCCCTCGGGTTGAGTGCATGTAGCATGTTGCCCGAGGCACCGCCGAGCACGGAAACCCCCGGCAGTGACCGCTATGAGCAAGAAAAAGATAGTGGGCCACCTCCCTCTGAAGAGGTGGATATTAAGAAGATTCCACAGCCTGAACCCATTGAGGAAGAGCCAAGCCGCTACGGCAATCACTCTCCCTATGTGGTGTTTGGCAAGACCTACCATGTGCTCCCTTCTGCCGAAGGCTATGTGGCCGAAGGTATAGCCTCTTGGTATGGCAGCAAGTTTCATGGGCATCGCACTTCAAGCGGTGAAACTTACGACATGTACCAATTCACCGCTGCACACCGTAGTTTACCTTTGCCCACATTTGCTCGAGTCACCAACCTTGATAACAATAAATCCATCATTGTGCGCATTAACGACCGCGGCCCTTTCCACGAGGATAGAGAAATCGACCTTTCTTGGGCGGCTGCAAAGGCGCTAGAAATCAATGACAAGGGCACAGGCCGAGTGCGCGTGGAAACCATCGCTGGGAACAAGGGCACCCTAGCAAACCCCACCAATAAAAATATTTCTGCAATCGGTGTCCATGCTGCGGCCGAGAGCCCGCCGCCACCAGCTGAATTATATTTGCAAGTTGGCGCTTTCCGCGAAGCTCATAGCGCACAAGGCTTGCAATCAAAACTCTTACAATCTTTAAGCCACCCTGTTTCCATTCGCCCCTATGATAGGCAAGGCGAACGCCTGTATCGTTTGTGGGTGGGCCCTTTTACCTCAGAAAACAGCCGTACGCGCACCAAAGAAGAACTTATCAATATGGGATACCCCAACACCGTTAATGCGACGCCATAAGCTCTTCTTTTTTGTGTAAATCGCTTTAGAATAAAGCGCTAATAGCGACACTTATTGCAACTCGTCATTAAAGGACAACCGTGATTATGAATCCCGTTTCACTTGTTTTTCGCCGATGGTTCTTCCTTTCCGCCTTATTTTTCGTGCCTGTATACGTTAGCGCAGCCATTCCCCAGCCTCCCACCGTGGAAGCTTCTGGATATATCTTAATTAACGCAGCGAGCGGGCACTCTTTGGCTGAACACAATGCAGATGAACCCCTGCCTCCAGCCAGCCTCACCAAGGTTATGACAGATTATGTGGCAGCCTACGAGATTAGCCAAGGCCGCCTAAGCCTTGAGGAAAACCTGCCAGTAAGTGTGAAAGCATGGCGCATGGGCGGATCACGCATGTTCATCCAAGAAGGCACTCAGGTGAATGTGGAAGACATTATTAAAGGCATTGTGGTGCAGTCTGGAAATGACGCTGCCGTGGCCCTAGCTGAGTATATCGCAGGTAGCGAAAGTGCATTTGCCGACATTATGAACCAGCACGCCCAAAGCCTTGGTATGACTAATAGCAATTTTGCTAATGCCACGGGCTGGCCACACCCCGAGCAATATAGTAGCCCACGTGATATGGCGATTTTGACTCGCGCACTTATTGAAAACTATCCAGAAAACTACGCTTACTACAAAGAAAAGTACTTTACTTACAATGGCATCCGCCAGCCCAATCGCAACCTATTGTTATGGCAAGACAAATCCGTTGATGGCGTAAAAACAGGCCACACAGACGAAGCGGGTTATAGCTTAATCTCCTCGGCAGAACGTGATGGTATGCGTTTAATCGCTGTGGTGATGGGCACTAAATCTGAGCAAGCCCGTGCCACCGAGTCACAAAAGCTTCTCAGCTATGGTTTTCGTAACTTTGAAAACTACAGTCCCTTTGCTGAAGGCGATACAGTAGCCGAAGTGGATGTTTGGCTCGGCGAGAGAAACCGTACCAGCTTGGCTCTCGCTGAAACCCTTAATCTCACTATCCCCAAAGGCAAGCGCGATGCGCTAGCACTAGAGGTGGATATGGATAAATACCTGCGTGCCCCATTCAAGAAAGGCGACGTTCTCGGCACACTACTGATTACGCTAGAAGACGACCTCATCGCAGAAGCCCCCTTAGTGGCCCAATATGATGTGGAGAAAGCCAGCATCTTTAAGCGTTTATGGCACCACTTAATTCTCTTTATTAAAGGCCTATTCTGATGTCCATTGCGTATCTAAATGGCGATTACCTACCGCTTGAAGAAGCCAAAGTATCGCCTTTAGATCGCGGCTTTATGTTTGCCGATGGTATCTACGAGATTATTCCTGTATACGCTAGCTGTCCTTTTAGGCTGGTGGAGCACTTACAGCGGCTTGCTTACTCCCTCGGAGAGGTGTCCATCAACAACCCTTTTACCACTGATGAATGGGCTAGCATTTGCCACACATTGATAGATTTAAATGGTGGCGGCAATCTTAGTCTTTATCTGCAGGTGACTCGCGGCACTCCGCTGATTCGGGACCACACCTTCCCCCATAACGAAACACCGCCCACTGTCTTTGCCATGGTTCATGCCATGACAATCCCCACCGCCAGCCCCCAAGACAACCAAGGGTATCGTGCTATCACATTAGCTGATTTGCGTTGGGCACGCTGTGACATTAAGTCCATCGCTTTGCTACCTAATGTTTTAATGCGCCAACAAGCTGCCAACCAAAATGCCACAGAAGCTATTTTATTAAAGCATGGCAACGCAGTGGAAGGCGCTGCAAGTAATTTATTTATTGTGAACGACGGTGTTATTATCACAGCTCCCTTGGGGCCAGACATTCTTGGG
This sequence comes from Alcanivoracaceae bacterium, assembly GCA_027324795.1. GTDB lineage: Bacteria > Pseudomonadota > Gammaproteobacteria > Pseudomonadales > Alcanivoracaceae > CALEAR01. Next base: position 23,209 of record DAHVSB010000012.1, on the reverse strand, counting down.
GGGATTACCCGTGATGTTATTATCGAACTGTGCCAGCAGCTAACGCTCACCGTTGAGGAACGCTCAATCCCCGAGGCCGAACTACGCAATGCGGATGAAATTTGGATAACCAGTTCCACTCGAGAAGTGGTGCCTATTGTTATGCTAGATGACAAACCCGTGGGCCAAGGCAAGCCTGGCCCTTTTTGGCAAAAAGTCGCCATTCAGTACACTCAGTTTCGCCGCCAACTATGCGGCTTGGAGCCCTTATGAGCTTAGTAAACGAACACCTATGGGAATTTCCACATACCATGACCTTAAAAATCATGGGAGCGGCGGATAGCCCCCTAGAAGCTGTTGTTACGGCTATTATTAGTGAGCATGTCCATAGTTTTGATCCTAATGAAGACCTGCACACAGTGCCGAGCAGCAAAGGTACTTTTATCTCTGTTAATGCCAAGGTCACGGTGGACAACGCCGAGCAAGTGCGCGCCATTTATGGTGCCCTTAACAGCTCGCCCCACGTGAAAGTTATTTTCTAGCTGTGGACACATTACGGCTGCGCTATTTCGACACCATTGCTTACCAAACCAGTTGGCAGGCAATGCGCGCTTTCACTACAGGGCGCACCGTAGAAACACCCGACGAACTCTGGATTTTAGAGCACCCACCTGTGTACACCTTAGGCCAGGCGGGAAAAGCGGAGCACATCCTTAATCCCCACCAAATCCCAGTGGTTAAGTGTGATCGCGGTGGGCAAGTTACCTATCATGGGCCTGGCCAAACCGTGATTTATTTATTAATCGACTTGCATCGTAAAAATTTAGGGGTGCGCGAGCTGGTTTCAAACATCGAAAGCGCCATTATGTCTTTCTTAGAAAGTGTGGGATTAAGCCCTCATCTCAAAGAAGGAGCGCCGGGGGTGTATATTGAGCATCGCAAAATAGCATCGTTAGGTTTACGGATTCGCCAAGGACGAAGCTATCACGGCCTAGCCCTTAACCGCGCCATGGATTTATCGCCTTTTTTAGGCATTAATCCTTGCGGCTACGCAAACCAAGCCATGACAAGCCTTGAGCAAGAAAAGGCAAGCGCTCATAGAAAAAGCACCGAAGATAGCTTAGTGCAACTATTACAGCAGCATCTCAACCTTGGGTTGGCCACAGAAGTTTCGTCAACACTGCCACCACAAGTGGATATTGAATGCTACAATCAGGCACCAACTCAACGTTTAAGCGAGGACTCAAAATGACTCAGCCGCACCCCTCACGCCGTAAAGTTGCCATCGGTGAGAAACTCCGTGGCGAGAGCAAAGTGCGTACCATCCCCCTCGTGAACGAAGACGCCCCCCTGCGCAAGCCCGACTGGATACGAGTACGCGTACCCGCTGGCGGGAAAATTCAAAAAGTAAAAAACATGCTGCGCCAACAAAAGCTGCATTCTGTCTGTGAAGAAGCCGCTTGCCCCAACCTCCCAGAATGCTTTAGCCACGGCACAGCCACCTTTATGATTATGGGTGATATTTGTACTCGCCGGTGCGCCTTTTGTGATGTGGCCTTTGGCCGTCCCAATCCCCTTGACCCAGAAGAACCCGCCAACCTCGCGGAAACTGTAGAGAATATGGGGCTGAATTACGTAGTGATAACCTCAGTTGACAGGGACGACCTCAAAGATGGGGGCGCACAACATTTTGTGGATTGCATTCAAGCCATCCGCCAGCGCACGCCCAAAGTCAGCATTGAAATACTTACGCCCGACTTCCGCGGCTGTCTCGATGAGGCAGTGGCACTCTTAAGCGCAGAGGCACCCGATGTTTTTAACCACAATATCGAAACTGTGCCAGAACTTTATAAAACCGTGCGCCCTGGGGCTCGATACGAACACTCGCTCAAACTGTTAGAAGTTTTCAAGCAACATAACCCACATCTACCCACCAAGTCCGGCATCATGGTGGGCCTTGGTGAAACACAATCTCAAGTGGAGAGCACTTTGCAAGACTTGCGTGCGCACCAAGTGGACCGCATTACCATAGGGCAGTACTTACAACCTAGCCCCCATCATGCTCCTGTGGCACGCTACGTACATCCTGATGAGTTTAACCAGTATGCTGAGCTAGCTCGAGAGCTTGGATTTAGTTCCATTGCCTCAGGCCCTATGGTACGAAGCTCTTATCATGCAGATCTACAGCATCAAGGCGTTAATGTAGGCGTTAAAGAAAAATAAAGGCTATATTTATGGTTGTTATTTCGGCACCGTATGTTTTGTTTATAGGAAGAACAATTAGTGAGGCTTAACAAGGAACATATCTGGCCTATTGTAGGACTGGTGGCCGTATTATTTTCTGCTTGGTTATTGGTGCACCAACTTCGAAACATATCGTTCGATGATATTTTAGTTAGCCTTGATGCTATTCCCATGCACCGCTGGTTTTTAGCGGCTATTGCCACCGCTGTAGCCTACAAGGCTCTTGCAGGCTACGACAATATTGCCCTCAAACATCTCGAGAAAGACATCCCTTGGCCCTTTGTTGCCGCCACCTCTTTCACCACCTATGCGCTAGCGCATAACATTGGTGCTTCTGTGGCTTCTGGTGCCGTCGTGCGCTATCGCGCTTACACCTCAAAAGGGTTAAGTGGCGGTGAAGTTGGTGTGTTAGTGGCACTTTGCTCTTTCACCTTCGCTCTAGGGACCATTTTACTCGCCGGCTTGGTGCTACTCATCAAACCAGACTTGCTTCAACTCCTTTACGACGACCCCTCACCTTGGGTACCGTACGCCTTAAGCGCCTTTTTCTTAGGTCTCGTTTTGTTATATGTAATAAGCAGCCTATTGGGATTACCCAGTTTTAAATTCGGCCGTTTTCAAGTGCATTATCCAGCCATCCCCATAGTAAAACAACAGCTGCTTATTGGCCCCTTAGAATTAATTGGCGCTGCTGCCATTATTTACTTTGCTCTTCCCGCCGCTAACAACCCCGGATTTTTAGTGGTCCTAGGGGTGTTCTTAGCATCTTTTTCAGCTGCCCTTCTCTCCCATGCGCCCGGCGGCTTAGGCGTATTAGAAGCCTTGTTTTTGCTTGCATTACCCGAAGTGAACCCAGCAGATATTATCGCTGCCTTGCTAGTATTTCGATTGTTTTATCTGCTTATCCCCTTTGCTATTTCTCTAATCATCATTCTTGTTTTTGAACGCAATCAACTCATTAAACTGTTTAGCCTTAAACGTTTACAAAGACGTAATACCCAAAACGCCCACAACAATAATGAATGACAATTACCTTACAATCACGCCACGATTACGTATCCCTTTACGCTTGATTGAGCAACAAGCTGTGCGCTCTCAAGGTGCCGGCGGGCAAAACGTTAACAGCGTGGCCACAGCCGTACAAATTAAGCTAGATATTAACGCGGCCCCTTTGCCTGCTGATATGCGTGAACGCTTGCTTGCACTATCCGATCAGCGCATTAGTGCTCTGGGTATCATTACCATTAAAGCGCAAAACTTTCGCTATCAGCACCTCAACCGCAGGGATGCCCTCGAGCGCTTACGCGAATTATTACTAAGTGTGGCTGAACCCCCCAAAAAACGCCGCCCCACCAAACCGAGCAAAGCATCAAAAGCTAAACGTTTAGACAATAAAAAGCATCGCGGCGAGCTAAAACGTTTGCGTCAATCTCCTAAATTTTAATTTTTTTACTCTCCTTTGATTAGCATCACGTCATATATCCCTCCTTATTCCTTACACTACTATAGCTACTAGCTCTTATAGTTTTTCTTCAATATTACTATGCGAATTTAATCTAATTACAGGGTTCACAATAACTCTTGGTTACCGTTAGTATTGCGCGTTGTAATTAAAAACTATTTTTATATGCTTTATTACTTTATGGAGTTGTTATGTATAAAAAGTCTACCTGGGTAGCGCCCCTACTCGTCTCTAGCTTGCTTGCTTCTGGCGCTGCCGTAGCACAACAGGTGGCACCCCCCACCGTGTACGGTTTGTTGCATGTGTCCCTAGACCAAATTGATAGTGATATCGAAGGTAATTCCGCCGCTTTTAATACCTCCACCAACACTAGCCGCTTGGGCGTGAAAGGCTCTCATAGCTTTGACCCGCAGTTGAAGGCGATTTATCAGGCTGAAGCCACTCTGTATGCCACCGATGGTGCTGACGGAAAGTTCACCTTTGACCGCGACACCTTCTTTGGCTTTCAAGGGGACTGGGGTTCTTTGCGTGTGGGTAACATGAATAGCCCCACCAAATTGCTGCGTATTCGCACCGATTTATTCACCTCACAAGTGGGTGCGGCGGGCAACATTACCGGTACTGACGGCCAAGATAACTGGCGCCGCAACAGCGTATTTTATACCTCACCTGAATATTACGGCGTTACCGCGCGCTTACAGTATTCTGCCAACTCAGAGAGTACGGGCGGCACTCAAGATGCGCAGGCACCCGCTTATAGTGCGTCGTTAGAATACAACCAAGGCGGTTTCTGGGCAGCACTGGCTTATGATGAAAATAAGGAGCTCAATAATAATAACGTCAAAGCCTATCGCGCAGCAGCTAAATACGATTGGGACACAGTGAGTATTCGTGCCTTCTATAACCACGCGCACAAAAGCAGCTTAGGCGCTGAACCCAGCCCTGACAACAGCGACACCTACGGCCTTGGTTTACGCTACTTAGCCACTGCCAAAGTTGCGTTAAAAACCCAAATACACCAAGTGCGCCGCGATAACGATGCAAACGACAAAGCCACTCAATACGCGGTAGGCGCAGACTACTTATACGCTCCCAACCTCACTTTTTACGTGAACTATGCGCAGGTGGATGCTGATGGTATTTATCGTGCACCCACCAATGCAGGACGTTCAGCGCAAATCAAACTCGCTGATGGTAAAGGTGACGAATCCCCTTACGCCGTTTCCGTTGGTACCATCTTCAAGTTCTAACCGACAATGGCCGCCCCACGGGGTGGCCATATTCTTTTCGATTGATTCAAATCAACCCCTTTTTTCATCCATTATGCAATGCTCTTTGTGAGTTCTATCACAAAAATGGAGTTAAATAATGGGGCATCTCAAATGGACCAGTGATTTGAATACTGGTATCGATGTCATCGATCATCAACATCAACGTATAGTGGATTACATTAATGCCCTCTACGATGCCACCCAGACTCAAGACCGGGAGCAAGTGGGCGCAGTGATTGAACAGCTAATCGAATACACCCTCTCGCACTTCACCTTTGAAGAAGAAATGATTGAACAGGCGGGCTACCCTTTTACCAAGGCGCACAAGCGTGTTCATGAATTGTTTGCACGTCGGGTGACTGAGTTTCAACAACGCTACTCTTTGGGCGAAGACGTGGCTGAGCAACTAATCACTTTGCTCAAAACATGGTTAGTTAACCATATTCGCCGCGATGATGCTGATTACAGCACCATTGTGAAAGAAAATTTGGTGGGCAGCCAAAAAAAGAAAAAAGGTTTTTGGAGCCGGCTTACTGGTCGCTAGCTAACTCCACACCTTCTTTATGCAATAAATGGCGCTTCAGAGAAGGCCCCCAAGCAAAACCACCTAAGCCACCATCTTTACGCACCACTCGGTGGCAAGGAATGAATAGAGCAATAGGATTCGCCCCACAAGCCGAACCTACAGCTCGTGACGCTTGGGGCGATTTACCAATATGAAGCGCTAAATCCGCATAGCTCCATACCTTTCCCTTCGGTATCTGTAATAACCCTTGCCACACCTTACGCTGAAATTCACTACCCTGTGGAGCAAGCTCAGGCAGCCACTTGGGCTCCTCGCCCCGCAAAATAACACGAATAGCAGCGTCGAACGGTGCTTGCTCTTGGGCTGTTAGCAAAGGTAGGTTAGGCGCTATTTTTGCATTGATTTTTAAGCGTATCAAAGCATTGCCCCGCACCCATCCTGTTATTTCACCAAAGTCGGTGTTCATTCGGAAGCTGTGGCTTGGTTCAAGGTTGGACAAAGTCCGGCTCCTGTGGTTTAGCGCCTTCAGGGTTTGCACAACCAAAATGTGTAGCCCCCGCCATCTTTAAAGTTGCTGAATACTGAAAAATCCAGCCGGACATGTCGTCTTGGCATTCTTGCTTGGTCACTGTGAGCTCCATGGACTCCCCTTCTGTGGTTTCAAAATGCCATCCATCAGCGACCGTTTTCGCCGACATAGCAAAAGTTTCTCCTTCAATATTCATCGGTGTTTGATAACGCAAACTCCCTGCGTTTTGGTTTGTGGTAATAGTCCAAAAGGGTTCATTGCCCTGGGCACGTAAATCAGGAATAGCTGCTGAATCATTAGCTGTTTCACTGCATGCTGCCAGCATTCCCGATAACGATAGTGCCAATAGCAGTAACTTTTTATTCATACCAACCTCACTTCAAGCATCTTCTCTAGGAGATTACCTCACCAGTGCTTTATTGCACAGCCGTGGTCACAGAATAACAAGCAAGTTAGCTAGCCTTTTACATTTATAAAAGCTACCATTCTTCGCCGAAAATGCAGTTAAATTCTTTATATTTCACCCATCATTCAGCTAAAAACCAGAAACATGCGCGAAAAATTTTGGGAGCGTTTCTCCCTCGGCGAACTTAACGCCAAAGAATGGGAAGCTCTGTGCGACGGATGTGCCCAGTGTTGTCTAACCCGCTATGTGGAAAACCAACAAGTGACGGTTTACAACATTGCCTGCGAACTATTAGATATCGAAAACAATCGTTGCCAGGACTATCGCAACCGCTTAAAGCGAGTGCCTAGCTGCCACAAGCTCACTCCCAACAATGTGCCAAAATACAACTGGTTACCCGATACCTGTGCCTACCGTCGCGTACACGAGGGCCGGCCGTTAGCTTCATGGCACCCACTCATCAGTGGTAACCAAGATGCCATGCGAAGAAAAGGCATTACCGTAAATCACTATGCAGTTCCCCATGGCCAAGTACCTAAGCGGCGCATGGCACAACACATTATTGCCACTTGGCCAATTTAACGCTTTAACCAAAACGAGGCTGCTATCTTGGCTTGTTTATATTAGGATTGATTGAAACTCTTTTCCTAAGGAGCAAGCATGGCAACAACCATTAACGTTGATGTGGCGATAGTTGGTGCTGGCACCGCCGGCCTCTATGCCTTACGTGAAGTAAAACGCGCTAAGAAATCCTACCTCCTAATTGACCAAGGCCCATTAGGTACCACCTGTGCACGAGTGGGCTGCATGCCATCAAAAGTAGCGCTGCATGCTGGCGCTAACTGGAACATACAACAGCATTTTACTCAATTCGGCATCACCGGCGCTGAGCACTTGGCCATTAACCCGGACTTAGCCTGGGCCGAAGTAAAACGCCAACGGGATGGTTTTGCCGGCGGTACCGCTAACAACACCAAACGTGCTGCTGGCGAGCACTTACTCATGGGCAAAGCAGAGTTTATTAGCCCCCAGCAACTGGCTGTGCATGGCGCAGACGGCAAGCGCACCTTAGTCAACGCGCAACGCATTATTCTCGCCGTGGGTTCACGCCCCATTATTCCTCAATGGTTGCAGCCTGTGGCTCACAACACCATTTCCACTGACCAACTGTTTGAGCTAGATAAGCTACCCAAGCGCTTTGGCGTTTTAGGCTTGGGTGCCATCGGCTTAGAAATGGGTTTAGCCCTTTCTCGCATGGGTATTTCTGTGGTGGCGGCGGATGTGGGGCACACCATTGGCGGCATTCAAGACCCTGAGATTAGTAATGCGGCGCTTAAAGAATTTGAATCAGCCTTTACATTTTATTTGGGGGCAACAGCAGAGCTCACACCCCAGGAAAACGGCCTTAGCATGCAAGTACAAGGCCACACCCACGACGTGGATTTGCTGCTTGCCGCTCTTGGTCGCCGCAGTAATCTTGATAAGCTCAAGCTAGAAAATGCAGACATTGCGCTCAACGAAAGAGGCTCTTTGAGCTTCAATCCCCACACCATGCAAGTGGGCGACACACCCATTTATATCGCAGGCGATGCTAACAGCGACAGAACCCTAATGCATGAAGCTGCCGCTGAAGGTGCCATGGCAGGCTACAATGCTAGCCACGAAACACCCGTGGCTTTTAAACGCAAAACCAGTATTGGCATTGCCTTTGCCGACCCAGACATCATCACGGTGGGAGCAAGTTTTAACAGTTTAAACGGCAGCGATATTTTAGTGGGCACCGCCTTAGGGCAGCACAACGGTCGCAACCGCATCCTACATGGAGACAACGATATATTGCGCCTTTATGCGGATGCTCACAACGGTAAACTGCTAGGCGCTGCCATGCTAGGCAAACGCGCTGAGCATCTCGCCCACCTACTCGCCTTAGCCATCGATAGGGGCGAAACGGCACACAGCCTAATGGAGCTGCCTTTTTACCACCCCACGGTAGAAGAGATGCTACAAACCGCCCTGCAGGATATTGCCCGCAAAATACCCCAAGCCCATGGCTTGCCCTTGGGGTTAAGCGCTCTGTAATCTTGCCCCTCACCTAGCCAAGGCTGGGTGAGTGCTTACTTCGCAGCCTCGGCCCTTTGGCTAGGGTCCTGCAAACGCCAAATCACTACGGTGACAATCAAGACCAACACGATGGCAAACGCATTAAGCCAGCCCCAGCCCAACCAAGCCACCCCTTGCCCTGCAAATAAACTTCCCACAGCAGCGGCAGAAAATACTAAAAACTCATTCATGCCCTGCACCTTGCCTTGCTCTTCAGGCTGGTAAGTGAACGCTAACAAATGCGTAGCGCCAATAAAGGTAAAGTTCCAACCCACTCCTAAAAGCAACATGCTGATTAAATAATGCCAATAGCTAATGCCCGCCATATTCACTAAGGCACTAATAATTAGCAAGCCACAGCCCCACAAAATCACACTGCGGCTAGTGAAGCGACGGATTAAATTACCCGTGAAAAAGGAAGGGGCAAACATACCTAGCACGTGCCACTGGATCACACTGGCAATAGCAGGAAAGGCAAAGTTCATATCATCCATGGCCACCGGTGTTGCCGACATGAGCAGCACCATAACGCCGTACCCAATCATGCCCGACAACACAGCACCTACTAACAAAGGCTGCTTGAATAACTCACCATAAGAGCGCCCTGTTTGGGTTTGTTGTTGTGCTGATGGCTTAGCTAGGGGCAACCAAAAAATCACCAAAAGCGCTAAAATATAAAGTGCAAGCAACCCATAAAAAGCCCCAACAAACACATTATCAGGCGCCCAGTTCTGTGCCCAAATGGCGAGGTTGGGCCCTAAAACAGCGGCCACTATACCGCCCGCCATTACCATGCTGATGGCTCGTGGGCGCTGCGCCACAGAGGCTGCATCAATGGCAGCGAACCGGTATTGCTGTGCCGTACCCACCGCCATACCAATCAAAAAAGTACCAAAGGCAAATCCTGCTAGGCTTTCCGCTTGCAATCCCTTAAGCGCCACCAAGGTGCCTGCAATCCCCACCACGTTGCCTAGCACAAAACCAAATTTACGCCCAAAACGTTGCATCAAATGCGCCGACGGCAAGGTGGATAAAATTGTTCCGGTAAATTGCAACGCAATGGGCAAGGTAATTAATGCAGGATGGCTCGCAAGCTGCTTACCAATTAAGGCGGCCACAGACACCAATAAAATATTTCCTGTGGTTAGCAAGGCTTGGGCGAGTGCCAACCCCCAAACGGTAAACGGCATAACTGACTCCTACAATAAAAAGCGGCAGTAGCGGCAATATAAACCGACAATATTAAGACCGCCTTATATAATTATTTCCCTCGAAAGGTATGCTAAAGTGCCTGCCACCGATCAAAGAGAAACACACCATGAAGCAGCTGACACATTACCTTGTAGGCGGCGCGGTACGCGATGCGCTATTAGGGCTCCCCGTACATGAAAAAGACTGGGTAGTGGTGGGCCATACTGCCGAAGAGATGCTTACCCTTGGTTTCACTCCTGTGGGCAAAGATTTTCCTGTTTTTCTTCACCCAAAAACGAAGGACGAATATGCCCTAGCCCGCACAGAGCGCAAAGCGGGCCACGGTTACCATGGATTTGAAATCCACGCTCATCCTTCTGTCAGCCTTGAAGAGGATTTATTAAGGCGCGACCTGACTATTAATGCCATGGCTCGCACACCTGGTGGTGCCTTGGTGGACCCTTATGGCGGCCTTGAAGATTTGAAAGCGCGCATTTTACGCCATGTGAGTCCTGCTTTTGCAGAAGACCCGTTGCGTGTATTACGAGTGGCGCGGTTTGCTGCGCGTTTTCATTGGCTTGGTTTTCGTGTAGCGCCAGAGACCGTAGCTCTGATGCGCTCACTTAGCACCGCCACCGAGTTGCTCAGCATAGCCCCTGAACGTTTATGGCAAGAAACCCAAAAAGCCCTCACAGAGCCAGACCCGCAGGTGTATTTCCAAGTGCTCGAAGACTGCGGCGCATTACGCATTCTTTTTCCTGAACTTGCTGCGCTTCGCGGTGTGCCGCAGCCCAAGCTATATCACCCTGAAATCGATACCTTAGAGCATCAATATCTTGCGCTCAAAATTGCAGCGCAGCTCAACGCCGATACCCCCACTCGTTTTGCCGTGTTGGTGCATGATTTAGGCAAAGGTTTAACCCCCGAATCCGCCTGGCCACAGCACATCAACCATGAAATCAAAGGGTTGCCTTTAATTAAGCAGCTTGGCAAACGCCTCCGAGTGCCACGGCAATATCTAGAACTAGGGCTTACCATGAGTCAATGGCACACCCATGTGCATCGTGCCCTAGAACTTAGGCCCAACACCATCCATAAGCTTTTTAAAGGCACGGATGCGTTGCGCCGCCCTGAACGTTTTGAGCAACTGCTAGTGGCCTGCACCGCCGACGCCCGCGGCCGCACGGGCTACGAGGAGCGGCCTTATCCTCAAGCAGACTATTTACGCTTAGCCTTAGCTGCCGCACAAAACATTGATATCCCCGCGCTACGGGAACGCTTTGAAGGCCCCGAACTTGGCGCTGCCATTGGGCAGGCGCGCATCCACAAACTAAAGGAGTTTAAACAAGCATGGCCCGACAAATTGCCCTAATCACCGGCGGTGCCAAACGCTTAGGTGCGGCGAGCGCCACCCTGTTTCATCGCCAAGGGTTTACCGTGCTCATCCATTGCCACAGTAGCCGCCAAGCGGCGGATAGCCTTGCTGAAAAGTTTAACCAAGAGCGTGCACACTCCGCCTTTGTTTACGCCGCTGATATAACACGCCCTCAAGAAATCCGCGCCCTCGCCGCCGAGATAACAGCGCAACACCGCCAGCTCGATGTGCTCGTTAACAATGCATCGCAGTTTTACCCCACCCCCTTGGCTAGTGCTACTGCTCAGGAATGGGACGAGCTCATGGGTAGCAACCTTCAGGCGCCTTTCTTATTGATTCAGGCTTTTGCTCCTTTATTGGCGCAAAGCCCTGTGGCAAGCATCGTCAACATGATTGATATTTATGCAGAACGCACCCTCGCCGAGCACGCAATTTATTGCGCAGCCAAGGCAGGCCTTGCCGCGCTTACCCGCAACTTAGCACGCGACTTAGGCCCCAAAATTCGCGTTAACGGCGTAGCTCCGGGGGCTATTTTATGGCCAGAAGGCGGTCAAGATAATGCCAGCAGCATAGTAGATGCCACACCGCTTATGCGCTGCGGCACACCTGAAGAAATTGCTGAGGCTGTTTACTGGCTAGCTACGCAAGCGAGTTTTATCACTGGCCATATACTACCGGTGGATGGCGGGCGCAGCCTCACCATCGCGGGCAATTAGTGTGGCCACTGGAATGGTATCTGATGGAGCTTTTGCTCGCTTAAATCGCGTTCTGCCAGCAACTGGCGGTAGCTAATTTTCAAGCCTGGATGAAGCTCCTCGGGCGCCATATCCACTAAGGGTTTAAGCACAAAGGCATGGTGTTCTATTTCATCGCGAGGCAGTTCCACTCCATCTACGACACCGGTGAGCTCACCATAAGTGAGCACATCAATATCGAGGGTGCGGCTAGCAAATTTTTTCTCTTGACGAGTGCGCCCATGGGCTTCTTCAATAGCGTGCAATGTATCCACCAAGTCTCCCACTCCCAAGGTGGTATGGATTAGTGCCACTAAGTTATAAAAAGGCGAGCCATCAAACCCCACCGATTCGCTCTCGTAAACCGGGCTAATTCTCACCTCGCCAAAATGCGTGGCGAGGGAATTTAGTGCAGATGTAATATTCTGTTGGCGATTAATATTTGAGCCCAAACTCAAATAAACCCGAGCGGGTTCAACCATTATGCGCTCCGTTGTCCTCGTTCAATAATCACACCAACATCTTTAGAACCGCGCAATGCACCCGGTTTAGAAAGACGCAAACGCACCCAAGGCACGGCAAAATCGTTCAAAATAATGTTGGCACATTCTTCGGCAAGGGTTTCCACCAACTGAAACTCCGATTCACGAATAAAGTGGATGAGCCGCTTGCCCACAGCTTTGTAATCCAAGGTTTTGTCGATGTCATCGGTGGCTGCAGCGGGGCGAATATCCGTGGCCATTTCAATATCTAAGCTCACGGTTTGGCGAATTTTTCGTTCCCAATCAAAGATGCCGATTACTGTATCGACTTTTAAATCATGAATGTAGACGATATCCATTTTTATGCCCTATTCTTTCGATGTATGCTGCTACAATAACTACTACAAATGCACTTGGAGGAACAATCGGTGGAGTTTAACGTATTTACAGAGCCCGTTGGAGTTTTTCTTGGCTTGGTGACTACCGCCTACCTACTTGGGTCCATCTCCAGTGCTATTGTGGTATGTGCTTTGCTGGGTTTTCCAGATCCGCGAACTCAAGGCTCAAGTAACCCTGGCGCCACTAATGTGATGCGCATCGCTGGAAAAGGCCCCGCCTTATTAACGCTTATTGGCGATGTTTTGAAAGGCATACTGCCTGTCTTAGCGGCTAGTGCCTTGGGCTTTAGTGCTGCGGCTGCTACCTGGATAGGGTTGGCTGCTTTTATTGGCCACTTGCTGCCTGTGTTTTTTCGCTTCCAAGGAGGCAAAGGGGTAGCCACTGCTTTTGGCGTGCTTTTTGCCCTTTACTGGCCTTTGGGTGTGATTAGCGGTTTGGTATGGCTCAGTGTTTTTGGTATTAGCAGGATTTCATCACTTGCCTCCATGCTAGCCTTCGTTGCCGCGCCGTTAAGCTGTTGGTGGCTTCTCCCAGAAGCCACGCTCCCTATGGCTTTATTGTCTGCCACCCTGCTGGCTCGCCACCACAGCAATATTCGCAACCTAGTGCAAGGTGAAGAACTCGGTTTTAAGAAGCGATAGGCGCAAGCTCCGTTAGTGGCCAACGAGCGCGTACTCGAATGTGCAAATCCTCTTGCTGCTCCCCACCCATTAAGCGTAAGCACCCTGCATAAGCAATCATGGCGCCATTATCAGTGCATAGATTGTGACGTGGATAATGCACGCGCACGCCTTGCGCACCCAGCCCTTCGGCTAAGCGTTCACGCAAGCGCAGGTTAGCACTCACTCCCCCCGCCATAACTAGCGTGTTATGACCGGTAAGCTGCATAGCGCGGCGACACTTAATATACAAGGTCTCTGCCACCGCTTCTTGAAATGCATGGGCGATATCCGCTTTATCTTGCTCTGACATGGCTTCGGCGCCGCCACAGTCCATTACTGTATTTAAGCAATAGGTTTTTAAACCTGAAAAACTCATATCCAAACCTGGTCTATCCACCATGGGCCGCGGGAACACAAAACGACCCGCTTCGCCACGCTCAGCATAGGCGGCAATATTAGGCCCGCCAGGGTAGCCAAGCCCCATCATTTTTGCGGCTTTGTCAAAGGCCTCGCCCGCTGCATCATCCAATGATTCACCAAGCAAGCGATAATCACCTAAGTTTTCAGCCGCCAATAACTGTGTGTGGCCGCCGCTTACCAACAAAGCGGTAAAAGGGAAATCGGGCGCATCCTCTTCTAGCAACGGTGCTAGCAAATGCCCTTCCATATGATGCACAGGCACAGCCGGCACCCCCCAGCTCCACGCCAAAGCTCGCGCCGTACTCGCTCCCACCAGCAAAGCACCCGCTAAACCTGGCCCTGCGGTATAAGCCACCGCATCAATTTCTTGAGCGCTACAATTCGCCTTAGCTAGCGCCTCATCAATTAAAGGCAACAAACGGCGCACATGGTCTCGGCTAGCAAGCTCTGGCACCACACCGCCAAACTCCGCATGCATCGCAATTTGGCTATACAGCGCTTCGCTTAATAAACCTTGTTCACTGTCGTAAATAGCCACGCCAGTTTCATCACAACTTGTCTCAATACCTAGTACACGCATGATTTTCTCCTTGGGCGCATCATAGCGAAAAGCATTAAACCTTGTTAGCCATGGATAAGTTTTATATCCTTGCGCCACGAAGCGCTGCTGCGCGGATTATAATTTGCATTCTTTCTTAGTTTAAGTAGAATACTGCATCCCCGTGTCATGACGGCGACAGACAAGTTTTTATCTGCTATCCGCCTCATGGATCGTGATAGCTGACAATTAAAAGGTGATTTTGCATGCCGCAAGTACGAGTTAAAGAAGGCGAACCATTTGACGTAGCACTACGTCGCTTCAAGCGTTCCTGCGAAAAAGCAGGTGTACTAGCTGAAGTTCGCCGCCGCGAGTTTTACGAGAAGCCTACCCAAGAGCGCAAGCGTAAACGCGCTGCTGCTGTTAAGCGTCATATGAAAAAAGTATCACGCGAGCAGTTGCACCGTAAGCGTCTCTACTAAGCTTAGATACTACTCTTAGCGCGCTTTCGATTCTGCGAAAGCAATGAGAAACCGGAGCTTATTATAGTCTCCGGTTTTCTTGTCGTGGCAATAAAACTTTAGCAACCAGCGAGTTTTCTCTATAGTGCAACTCTAAGTTACACTCCTCTTTATTGCTTGGGGTTGGCATGGCACGAATTCCTGAAAGCTTTATTCAAGAAGTGATTCAGCGCACAGA
Organism: Alcanivoracaceae bacterium; assembly: GCA_027324795.1. Lineage (GTDB taxonomy): Bacteria > Pseudomonadota > Gammaproteobacteria > Pseudomonadales > Alcanivoracaceae > CALEAR01. Next base: position 8,192 of record DAHVSB010000012.1, on the reverse strand, counting down.
CATTGTGGAGCTAATCAATAGCCGTGTTCCACTCAAAAAAACTGGCCGCAACCATAGTGCCTGCTGCCCTTTCCATAATGAAAAGACACCTTCATTCACGGTGAATGCCGATAAACAGTTCTTTTATTGCTTCGGCTGCAATGCGAGTGGCAATGCAGTGACTTTTCTCATGGAATACGATGGTATCGCTTTCCCCCAGGCCATCGAAGTATTGGCCCAACAAGCAGGAATGGAAGTACCCAAGGAAGAAGAAAGCCGCGAAGACAAAGCCCGCCGCCAGCACTCCAACACCCTATTGGAACTCACACAGAGAGCGGATCTTTATTACCGCCAGCAACTACGCGGTGCTGCAGAACGGCAGGCGGCTGTGGATTACCTCAAATCCCGTGCCATTAGCGGCGAAATAGCAGCTAAATTTGGTCTAGGTTTTGCACCGCCTGGTTACGACAACCTCATGTCGCACCTATCCCTTAACAGCGAAGGGCTAGCCCATGCAGTGTCTGCAGGGCTTTTAGTTAAACGCGACGACAGTGGCCGTATTTACGATAAGTTTCGCCACCGTATTATTTTTCCTATTCGCAACAGCAGGGGCGAAACCATTGCCTTTGGTGGACGCTTGCTCGGCGAGGGAAAGCCCAAATATTTAAACTCACCCGAAACACCACTGTTTCACAAAGGAAGAGAGCTATACGGCCTTTGGGAGTGGCGCCAAAGCCGCGACAACTCAGACTCCGTATTTGTCGTGGAAGGCTACATGGATGTTATCGCCCTTGCTCAGCACCAAGTGCCCAATGTTGTGGCCACCCTAGGTACTGCCACTAGTGAGCACCACCTACGGCGCTTATTTCAAATGGTAAACCGAGTGGTGTTTTGCTTTGACGGCGACGAGGCAGGCAGACGTGCTGCTTGGCGCGCGCTAGAAACTGCGCTGCCGGCACTAGAAGATGGCAAGCAAGCGTTGTTTTTATTTCTACCTGAAGGCGAGGATCCAGACTCTTTAGTTCGCACCCAAGGCCGAGAGGGTTTCTTGGTTGAAGCCGAACAAGCAATGCCGCTTTCAGAGTTTTTGCTTACACATTTAAGTGAACCCTACAATCTTGACACAGTGGATGGCCGGGCAGCTCTAGCGCGAGCAGCTTCGCCGTATTTACAGCAGGTGCGTGGTGATTTTTATCGTCATTTGCTTCGACGGGAGCTGGCTCAACGCACGCGCCTCACCGAGGATGAGCTCGAGGTGTTGATTTACCAAGCACCGCAACAATCCATCTCGGCACAGCAGCCAAATCCACCGCAACAACTGGTACCCAATCGCAAGAAGCTGCCAACGCGCTTTACCTCTTCGCAGCGAACACAAACACTTACCTTGGCCGAACAGCTAATTGTAGTCTTGATTAATGAGCCAGAGCGCACACAGCAGTTCCCGCTACCTGAAGAGCTTAACAAGCTTGATTTGCCCCACATTGATTTGCTCAGCACTGTTTACCAGCAGCTCAAGGCTTCACCTGAATTGAGTCCTGCAGCCTTGCTTGGGCGCTTAATGGCGCAAGACAAAGATCAACACTTAAGCCAACTCTTACGCACAGCCCATACCGCTCCCATGGATAAGAGCACCACAGAACGTTTTTGTAGGGACGCCCTGCTACAACTTGAAATACGTATTATCGAACAGCACATTATTGACGAAACCAACAAGCCTACACCTGATACCAAGCATCTTTTACACTTGCACAAACAGTTAGACGAACGACGAACACAACTTGGCGCCCCCTTGTAATAGCGCGCAAACGACCCCATATAGGGTTTACTATTTAACCGCAAACATCTTAGCCCTAAAACCCAAAGCGCAACTTCAAGCTCAAGGGTAAGGCATGGAAAATACAACGATTTTTTAGTAGTATTGGATGCTTTGCTATTTAGCGATTAATTAACCACAGGCCTGCACATCTATGAGTTCACAGCAAGAGCAACAATCACAGCTAAAGCAGCTGATAGCTCTAGGGAAAGAGCAAGGTTATCTCACTTTTGCCGAAGTGAATGACCACTTACCAGAATCCATCACCGAGTCTGATCAAATTGAAGATATCATTCAGATGATCAACGAAATGGGCATTCATGTGGTGGAGAAAGCCGCCGATGCCGAACAGTTGATGATGAGTGGCGAAGAGACAGGTGCTCCAGATGAAGTGGCAGCCGAAGAAACTGCTGCTATCTTAGCAGCGGTAGAAGCTGAGCCCGGCCGCACCACAGACCCCGTACGCATGTACATGCGTGAAATGGGAACCGTGGATTTGCTGACCCGCGAAGGCGAAATCGAAATTGCAAAGCGCATTGAGGCTGGCATTCGCGCAGTGTTACGCTCACTTGCTTATTGGCCTGGCGCTGCTCAGTTTGTTCTCGATGATTACGACCGTATTATCGAAGAAGAACGTCGACTCACGGATATCATTGCAGGCTATCTCGATCCTAATGACGATGGCGCAGCCGCACCTACCACAGCCCAAGCTGAAGTGGAAGAAGGCCAAGATGATAGCAGCATCGATGAAGACGATGATCTTGATGTAAAAGACGAGGACGAAGAAGAGTTCGATGGAACCATCGATCCCGCGCTTGCCGAAGAGCGCTTTCAGCAGCTGCGCGACCTGCTAGCTGCCGCTGAAAAGGCCATTGAAAAGCACGGCCGTGATCACAAGAATGCTCAAGCTGCGTTAGCTGAAATGGCGGATCACTTTACGCTATTTAAGCTAGTTCCAAGGGTTTATGATCATATTCGCGACATGGTTAGCAATACCATGACCGAAATTCGTCGTTATGAGCGCGACATCATGACAGCGGCTATCCGCCGAGGCGGGTTAACGCGTCAACAGTTTGTAGAAAGCTTCCCCGGCAACGAACAAGACTTGGACTGGCTCGATAACTTTATCGCTTCAACCAAGCTTGACGAAGATGTGAAAACAAAGCTGCTTGAGCAGAAAGAAGATTTCCAGCGCGCCCAACAGCGTATTATCCAAATCGAAGAAAACACAGGCATATCTCTAGCCGAAATAAAGCAGATTAACCGCGAGGTTTTTCTTGGCGAGAAAGACGCCCGTCGCGCTAAAAAAGACATGGTGGAAGCGAACCTTCGCTTAGTCATCTCTATTGCTAAAAAATACACCAACCGCGGTCTACAATTCCTCGATTTAATTCAAGAAGGCAACATCGGCTTGATGAAAGCCGTAGATAAGTTTGAATATCGTCGTGGCTATAAATTTTCAACTTATGCCACTTGGTGGATTCGACAAGCTATTACGCGCTCCATTGCCGACCAAGCTCGCACCATCCGTATCCCTGTACACATGATTGAAACCATCAACAAAATCAACCGTGTGCAGCGACAAATGCTGCAAGAAATGGGACGAGAACCCACGCCTGAAGAGCTCGGCTTGCGCCTCGACATGCCAGAAAGCAAGGTGCGCGCAGTTCAAAAAATTGCTCGAGAGCCCATCTCCATGGAAACCCCCATTGGTGATGATGAAGATTCAAGCCTGGGCGATTTCATTGAGGATGACAACATGGAGTCCCCGCTCGACACAACTACTGTAACAGGGCTTGAAGAAGCAACGCGCAGTGTGCTTGCAAAGCTTACAGCTCGTGAGGCCAAAGTGTTACGCATGCGCTTTGGTATTGATATGAACACCGACCACACCTTAGAAGAAGTGGGCAAGCAATTTGACGTTACCCGCGAGCGTATTCGTCAAATTGAAGCTAAAGCGCTACGCAAGTTGCGCCACCCTTCGCGCAGCGAGCATTTGCGCAGCTTCTTAGACGGTGATAATTAAAGGTACTTGCATATTGCAAGCAAAGGCATAATAATCTGCCTCTGCTTGCAATGGCTGCTAGCCTTGCACTTTCTAAAAAAGGGCCTATAGCTCAGTTGGTTAGAGCAGAGGACTCATAATCCTTTGGTCGCTGGTTCGAGTCCAGCTGGGCCCACCAATTTTTCTTTTCTTAAGCTCCACACAACGACTCTTAATCCAAATCATCTTCTTTACTCACTGCACATTGCCATCTAGTGAGTTTTCACTTACGGTCGTATTATTCATTCTCGCGGTCAAGCAGTTATGAGCCACCACCTACTGTTAATTTTGCATCTCTTTGCTGCCACTATTTGGGTAGGAGGGCACACTTATTTGGTCATCCGCGTGTTTCCCAACGTACTCAAACACAAAGACACTGAGGCTTTATTAGCTTTTGAAAAAAGCTATGAACCCTTAGGAATGAGCGCCCTTGTAGTACTTGCTATTACCGGCATATGGATGGCCACACAATACAATATTGCCCTGAGTGATATATTTTCATTTAGCAGCCCCATTGAGCGGGTTGTTTCTCTCAAGTTACTTTTACTCTTAGCTACCATTGGCTTTGCTATTAGCGCACAAACACGTGTTATACCTACACTTAGCAGCTCCCCTGCTAAGCTTCCTAGCATGGCGGCACATGCGGCGGCTGTCACTGTCTTAGCTATTACCATGATGGTCCTTGGTACTTTTGTACGTTACGGCGGTATTTAATGTCACTGCTTTCTAACTCGTTGTATTTGGAGTGAGTGTGCCTGCATCGCAAACAACCGTATCTAGCCACACTGGTTTACCAAAACCGTTACGGCACTGGGCTATGTTCACCCTTGTGCTCAGCATCTTTATGGCTGTGCTTGATGGCACTATTATTAACGTGGCGCTGCCAAGTATTGCCAAAGAGCTTGGCGTGCCAGGGCACCAGGCGGTATGGATTATTAACGCTTACCAGCTCGCCATCATTAGCACCCTTCTGCCTTATTCTTCACTTGCTGAACGTATTGGTTTTCGCAATGTGTATCTTTTTGGGCTTATCACTTTCAGTGGCATGGCACTGGTGGCCGCCCTCGCTCAGGATTTAACAACGCTTATTATTGCCCGCAGCCTTCAAGGAATAGGGGCAGGCGCTATTATGAGTATCAATGCAGCGCTAGTTCGCCATATTTACCCAGCAAACCACTTAGGCCAAGGCATCGCCATCATTGCTATGGTAGTAGCCGTGTCTGCCGCTTCAGGCCCCACAGTAGCCGCTGCTGTGCTTGCTATGGCTAGCTGGCACTGGTTGTTTGCCATGAATGTGCCCTTCGGCATCCTAGCAACCCTACTTGGCTTCCGCTTTCTTCCCCACGTACCGCTTTCGCAGCATCCCTTTGATTGGCTAAGCGCTATACTTACTTCGGCACTGTTTGTAGCCCTTATTAGCGCTATTTCAGACATTGGCCATGAGGGCCAGCTCTACCCTTGGTTAATCAAAACCCTGATCACAACAACCATGGGCTACATTCTTTATCGACGTCTATGGCATCACCCTGCGCCGCTATTACCCTTAGACTTGCTGCGTATTACCATGTTCCGCTTATCCGTAATCACCTCTGTACTAGCATTCTGCGCGCAAATGCTAGCTTTCGTAGCGATGCCCTTCTATCTATTCGACACACTAGGGAAAAGCGCCATGGAAACAGGCCTTTTAATCACACCCTGGCCATTAATGATTGGTGTTATAGCCCCCATTGCAGGTAGGCTTGCAGATCGCTACCCTGCGGGTGTGCTAGGGGTCATTGGGCTCAGCGTGCTCTGCCTAGGTCTATTGTTTTTGGCATTATTACCTATTGAGCCGACGCACTGGCAGATTGTTTGGCGTGTGGCCCTCAGCGGAGCTGGCTTTGCTATTTTTCAATCCCCCAATAATAGAGCCATAATGACCTCTGCACCCGTCCATCGCAGTGGCGGTGCTAGCGGTATGCTTGGCACAGCAAGATTACTAGGTCAGTCTTTAGGAGCCGCTCTAGCAGGAGTTATGCTGCTCAATTGGCCAAACAATGCAGCTAACCTAAGCTTATACCTTGCGGCGGGGCTAGCATTTTTGGCAACTTTTATTAGTCTTCTACGCAAAACTGAGCGCACATAAATATGACATACTTACAGCAAATCGAACGCTAATACTTGGCTAAACACATCTTTGGCAAAGAATTAATAAAGAGCAGAGCATTTTATTTCTGTTCGTTTTATTATTTAGAGCATCAGCCAAGTCAACATTATTACTAGTTTCGGTCCGCATAACGCTATATGGGTCGAAACTTTTTTCTTATATGGCCGTAGAGAACCGACCATGAGCACATACACTAGCAAAGCGCTATTAATCCACCCTCTTCAAAGCAACGAGCTCGTTGAGCGCATACGCATGTTTGCCGCTAAAAATGGTATTTTGCTTACACTTTTTAGTGAAAACGAATTTCTTAGCGAGCCTGGGCGATGTTTAGATTACTCTGACCATGTTGTTGCCATCTGTAATGACAACAACATGAGTCATTATGTGGATTTAGCAAAAACATTAAATTTTTCACTCGGTGTTGTTTCCACTGACCCAAAGAACCGCATCAATACATGGTTCCACATTCCTCGGAAGTTTGAAGATGCGATCGCCATTGCTTTCAAAGCGGAACCCAAGCCTATTGACGTGCTTCGCTGCAACAATGAAGTCGTGCTGGGGATGATGATGCTCGGAGAAACACCGTTCCTAGACCAACGAAGCAAAACTTATCAACGCAGAGCGGACAACCTATGGAGCAACCTTCTCTATTGGTTTACTTTAATCCGTGTGAGCCTTAAAAATCTTTTTATAATCAAGCCTTTTCCTATTACCATTACCACGGGTAAAGGCAAAAACATAAGTACGGCGATAACGGGATTAGTCTCAATAGAAAATGACGTAAACTCAGCAGCAGCGAAACTAATCAATACGAGCCTCTCTGTGCAAGATGGCCAAGTCTCCACCATCTTAATTGCGCCAAAGTCCATTGCTGCTTATTTATCGTTTCTGATTACAGCTTTACGTAGCAAAAAAAGAGCTGTAAGCAAGCTTCCTTCTTCCGTGAGCTATATTAAAAGTCGCGAACTGAAAATTAGCGCCAATAAAGAGCTAGCATTTTATATTGATGGCAAGAGACGCAGTGACACTGAAATAGAGCTCGAACTCTATCCCCAAGCGGCAAAAATAAATGTAAGTGATGAATATACGTCGCGTAATGCCTCTACCCAAACAAAAAAAGATACCATGCGTTTGGATAATTTGCCGGTAAATGAAACACGTATCGCTATGATACAGAGCCACTTACCATTCTTTACGCGCGCCATGGAGGACGACTTTAGAGAGCTATTCTTGCGCCTCCGAGATAATGCCAAAGCTAGCAACAATTACCTGATTATGATGGTTTTAAGCGTGTTTATCGCTTCATTCGGCTTGTTTCTATCTAGCCCAGCTGTGATTATTGGCGCAATGGTTATCGCTCCCCTAATGTCACCAATTTCGTCTTTTGCCATGGCTGTACTGCGTCGCGACATGCTTCTTCTCAAAGAATCCAGCATGACCATTGCCTACGGAATGCTATTAGCTTTAAGTACCGCTTCATTGTTAGCCCTGCTTATTCCCATTGAGAAAATCACGAGTGAGATCGCAGGCCGCTTACAGCCTAACCTTATTGACTTGGGAGTAGCAGTAGCATCTGGCGCTGCGGGGGCGTATGCCCTTGCACGTGAATCCGACATGAAAAGCATGCCTGGCGTTGCTATTGCCGTGGCCTTAGTGCCCCCGCTCTCTGTTGCCGGTATCGGCATAGGTTGGTGGGACTGGAGTGTTTTTAGTGGTGCTATGCTGTTGTTTCTAACGAACCTTTTCGGTATTAGCATTGCTGCCTCTTTTACGTTTCTCATCCTCGGCTATTCACCTATCGAGCGTGCGCAAAAAGGGCTAGCAGTGATCGCTTTAATATTGCTACTCATCAGCGTCCCGCTAAGTATCTCTTTTAAAGATATGTACCAACATTGGCAACTAGAACGTTTAGTGTCAGAACAGGTGTTTGAAGTAAATAATAAGAAACTGCAGCTATTTAACCCGCGAGTATCATTACGCGGCAATACTGTACAACTCAAAGTAGAAGGTAGCTCGGCTAAAACCATCACCTTTGAAGACATGGCGGCATTAAAATCTCAACTTGAGTCTCTTTATGACAAAGATGTCAGTTTAGAGCTTTTGCCAAGGCTAAAGCTCTAGCAAAATGAGCACAGCGCACAAAGGCGTTGTACAACAACAGCGGCAACGCCTACATATGCTAAACGCTTCATATTAGCAAACTTATTGCA
>DAHVSB010000129.1 GCA_027324795.1 Alcanivoracaceae bacterium | reverse complement strand
CCAAATAGCTGAGTAATAGGTAGTCCGCATGGCTGCGATGGCAAGGGGTGTAAACTAAGGTGTGCGTTTTGGCAATATCTGCAAGGTGGTCAGTATTGTAAGCTTTTAATCCACTATATAAGCGGTTCCATACCCACTCGAGTAGCACTTCTAAAAAACGCACCACTGTGTGTGAGTAGTCCGCCGCAATTTCGGTGGCATAACGGCGTGCACGCTTCTCGTGCTTTTCATAGCTTTCTCCAGCTTCATCGGCACTTTGCTGAATAGCTTTGCGTATGGGGGTGCTATTAATGAGGTTGTTCACCAAGGTGCGGCGGTGGGATAAGTCAGGGCCTATCATGGCTTCTTGCTGGCGGCGAAAATGTACGCGCAGAATACGTTTGGTTTTGCGTGCTACCCGTTCCTCTGAAATAGCTTCATCTGCCAAGGTGCGCAAGGAGATGGGCTCACTAAAGTTGAGATACAGTTGGCGGCCTTGGGTAAGAATAATAAAAAACTTTTTGATGGAACCCGGCGCCGACCAGTTGTTAGAGAAAAATATCTTCCACAGTGAGTTTTCTTTTTCAGGGCCGCGGCCCCAATACAGCGCCACAGGAATAATTTGTACATCTTCCTGTGGATTCTCACGCAGGTGAGTAATGAGCGCATCTAAATGGCCAGATTGTTGTGCCACGCGCTGGCGGCTAAACATGTGTTTGCGGCGATACATATAGCTGTAGCTACGGCGATGCGGGCGCCCCAAGGGTAAATAAGTGGCAGGGCTAGGTAGGCCTAGGCGCTTGGCTTCTTTTTCGAGAATCAGTAAATCCGCCAAAGACCTATCGCGCAGCACATATAAGGTGGTTTGTTCGGTATCGAAACCTAGCTTTTCTACGTCCTCAGGAATTAGGGTGATACGAGTGCACCAATTTAAGAAGAGGCGCATCACGGCGAATAGCAAAAAGTCTAAACCAAACCAAAATCTCATAATACGTCTTAATCACCAGTGGGGGAGAAGTGTTGCTAAGTGTAAATAAAAACTGTTCGGTCGCACAATGTCAGAGTGTAAGCTATTGCTTCTAAATGTGGGTAAATTAGGCCAATTTGTGTTAATTAGACAAGCTCAGTTGGCAGCACCTTATCTGAGTGCGATACTGACATAGAATTTTTGGCCGTTAAAAGGACACATCATGAAAAAAATAATTTTTGCAGCATTACTTACTGGAGCAGCTTCCACCGCAACGGCAGCACCTTTGATTGATTTATACGGTGGTGTTTACACATGGAATGCCAAGCCTGGCGGCTCTATTGCGAGCCATGGCGAAGGTAAAGTGGATTTTAAAGATGATCTTAACTTTGGTAGCGATAACACCATGGTGATGTACTTGGGGCTGGAACACTTTGTGCCTTTGGTGCCTAACGTGCGTTTGCGCCACATGGGGATGAAGGATTCGGCGAATGGTACTTTAAGTCAAACAGTTACCATTGACGATAAACAATTTACCGGCAGCACATCGGTTCATTCAAAATATGATATTGATATGACCGACCTCACCCTTTACTACACGCCTTGGAAAACCTTGGTGAAAATTGATGCGGGGTTAACGGTGCGCCAGCTCGACGCTAAGTTTTCTGTGGCTGGAGGCGGGCAAGAAGCGAATCTGTCCGCCAAAGAAACCATCCCACTCTTACATTTAGGCGTATCAGGTAAGCTGCCTTTCACGGGGTTTTACGCAGGCGCTGAAGTGAATCACATCAGCTATAGCAGCAACCGTTTCGGGGACTACCATGCCAAAATCGGTTGGCGTTCTAAGTACCTGCTTGGTGTAGAAGCGGGTTATTCCCAAGTGTCGCTAAAGCTCGACGATGTGAGCGATATTGATTCTAGCCTCGATTGGAAAGGCCCTTATGTGGCGCTGTCCCTCTCGTTTTAATGATGTAGTAGGGCGTCTTTTGACGCCTTATTGTTATTGGTTAAGGCTTATTCGTTAAGGATAGAAGTTATGCAATCTTCTCTACCCCAAGGCGTT
>DAHVSB010000128.1 GCA_027324795.1 Alcanivoracaceae bacterium | reverse complement strand
AGGCAGATATGTCCGGCTTTATTCGCTTAGTGAACAGCGTGGTGCCTCGGGGTGAGTGGAGCCACCACCCCAATACTTGGCTAATGGCTGTGGAAGCCGAAACCGGCAAACGGGTGGCGTTGGGGCGCGATATTACCGATATGCCCATGAGCCAAGCGGTGTGTGCTTCCTATGCGGTGCCCAGCTGGTGCCCTCCCGTAAAGTGGCACAGGCACACGTATTTAGATGGCGGCATTGCTTCTCCCACCTCTGCCGATTTTTTACGCAACACTGACGTGGAGGAAGTGGTGGTGATTGCTCCCATGGCCTCAAGGGATTTAGATAACCCCCTACATCCGTTTAGCCGAATTGAGCGCCGTGTGCGCAAGTATATGACACAGATAGTCGTGAATGAGGTGGCTGCATTACGCCAAGCGGGCAAACGGGTACTGCGCATTGAGCCCAGCGCCGAGGATTTAGCCGCTTTCGGGTTTAACTTAATGGACCCCAAAAACAGAAAGCATGTATTTGACACTGCTTTAGCCACAAGCCCACGCGTGGTGGAGCTTGCACTTGCTGAATTTTGATAATTATTGGAATTGTAGAAATGAGCCAACCAGAGTTTGAAGTAGCCATTGTGGGGTGTGGATTTGGTGGCATGGGCGCTGCCATCCAACTGCGTCGCATGGGAGTAGAGTCTTTTGTAATGGTGGATAGGGAGGAGGACCTAGGAGGCACCTGGCATGTGAACCGCTACCCAGGCCTTGCGGTGGATATTGCCTCTTTAACCTATTCTTACTCTTTTGAGCCTAACCCTTATTGGTCGCACCTCTATGCTCGCGGCCATGAACTAAAAGAATATGCCAACCATGTGGCAGAAAAGTATGACTTACGCCGCCATATGCGTTTTGGCATATCGGTGGAAAAAGCCCATTTTAATGAAGAAGGTAACTTTTGGACGCTACATCCCAAAGGCAAAGCGCCCATTACCGCCCGTGTATTAATTTTAGCCACCGGGTTTTTATCTCAACCCCACACCCCCGATATTGAAGGGATTGATACCTTTAAAGGGAAAGTTATCCACACCGCCGATTGGGACGGTAATTATCCATTGGAAAATAAGCGCGCTGCCGTTATTGGCACGGGTGCCACCGCGGTGCAGCTAATCCCTACCATAGCCCCTGAGCTTAAACAGCTGGATGTGTATCAACGCACCCCCATTTGGGTGACCCCAAAAGTGGATACTTCTATTCCTAAAGTGGTGCAAAACCTGTTTGCCAAACTGCCTATTACCCAAAAGAGCGCGCGCTTAATCAGCTCGGGTATTTTAGAAACCATTATGGTGGCAGGGGTGCTACATAATGAGAAGTTGCCGGTGCTCACCCGCACCATGGAGAAGGTGTGCAAAGCGCATATGGCGCGCACAATTAAAGATAAAACGCTGCGCGAAAAGCTCACCCCTAACTACAGCTTCGGTTGCAAACGCCCCACCTTCTCGAACACCTATTACCCCACGTTTAATCGCGATAATGTGGAGCTAGTGACCGATAGCATAGCGCGTATCGAAGAGGACGCCATTGTAACGGTGGACGGCAAACGCCGTGAAATTGATACCCTCATTTTAGCTACAGGCTTTGATTTGTGGGAAGAAAACTTCCCCGCTTTTGAAGTGGTGGGCCGCAACCAACGCAACCTCGGCGAGTGGTGGCGATCGCAAGGCTTTAAAGCCTACCAAGGTGTGGCAATACCTGGGTTTCCTAACTTGTTTAGCTTAGCCAGCCCTTATGCCTACAACGGTTTATCGTTCTTTAGCACCATCGAAGGACAGATGAAGCACATCAATCGTTGCTTAGGTGAAATGATTGGTCGCCAAGCGGAGACTTTCGAAGTCACCGAGGAAGCCAATGAAGCCTTTGTGGCGCAAATGAAAGAAAAAGTACAGAAGTCACTGTTTATTCATGGCCAGTGCGGTGGTTCAAATAGCTACTACTTTAACCAACATGGCGAAGCCACCCTGTTGCGCCCTACCTCCACCGTGAGCGGTATGCTAGCGCAGCAGCACTTTCCTATAGAGGCTTACCAGTTTAGTTAGGCCCTCATGCCGGGAGGGCAAGGGCGCTGGAACCGCGCGGGTGCCCTTGTGCCGGGCTGGCACCACATAACGGGTTCTAGATTAAATTCATCAGCAATAAGCACTGCGAAATCACTATTTTTTTGCGGAAGAGCACGCAAAAGAA
>DAHVSB010000127.1 GCA_027324795.1 Alcanivoracaceae bacterium | reverse complement strand
GCCACCTTAGACTTTAGCTATGAGACAGAAGGCTTCGCAGTTTACATCGACAGTAGCAAACTGCGAGAAAAAGACATCAGCCAAGCCTTAGATCAACTCGAAGCCGCTGCCAAAAGCATTCAAAAACATAAGGCTTTTGCGCCCTAGCATTAGGTTATCGCTTAATGGCTTCTGAGCGAGCAACCACCTCCCCCACCGTTAAGCCATCAAAAGGCTGATACATACTCGGCAACTCTGTTATCTCTTTATCGCTTTTAGCCAGCTCGCTATCCAAGCGGTTTACTTCAAACAACATCAACTCAAGCAAGGCCACAGAAAAAATATCGCGCTCCATTTGCGTCATATGGGCAGAGGCTTCTTCTAAAGAGGCGTTGAAACTCTCTTCGCTACTTCCATCAAGCACTAATGCCTTAGTGCTTTCACGCAACTCACCAGCGGCTAATGCTTTTTCATCTTTGCCTGCTTGATCAGAGCATGCCAATAGAAAAACGCTCAATATCAACAAACACCACTGTTGCCAAACTCTCATTGCCTCACCTCTCTTTCGTTGCCAAGCACTAATGCATGGGAGCTGCGATAAGGGTTAATATCCAAGCCTCCACGACGCGTGTATCTTGCTCTCACCCACAGCGTATTAGGATTAAGCTGCTGCATAATATCTTGGTAGGTTTGCTCCACTACGCGCTCATGAAAGCCACTGGCTTGGCGGAAACTCACCAAATACTGCAATAAATGCTGTGGGCAAATGGCAGCGCCTTGATAGCCGATTTCCACTGTGGCCCAATCGGGTTGCCCTGTCACTGGACATAGACTGCGCACCAAATGAGAAAACCACACTTCTTCCACCTGCTCTCCGCTGGCTGCATGTTTAAGCCATTGAGCACCTGTTATGGGCGCTTCAACGTCAGCGGGTTCAAGCAAATCTAGCCCATCTAAACACTGGCCTTGGCTGTGCCACAAAGGCATCTGTGCAGCCTCAGCCAAGGTGCGTAGCACCACTTGGCTTTGCGCGCCTGCGGTGGCAGTGATATCCGCGGTAATATGCTCTGCCACAGCCACCCATGAAGGAAAGCGGGTGTTGGCGAAGGAGTTGAGGTACAGCTTAAAGGATTTAGACTCCACCAAATACGGGCTTGCGGCAGGAATACGTACCTCAGCCATGGCCACTTGAGGCTTGCCATTGGCATCAAGCCAAGAGAGCTCATAAGCATTCCAAATATCTTCGCCCTCAAAGGGAAGCGTTTCACCAATTTTCAAGCCCTCGCGGCTGAGCGCACGCTCAATAGGGAACAATTGCGCGGGGTCGTATTGGTCCACATAAGCTGTGGTTTTGCCTAAGGCGGTTTCTTTTAAATAATCGCTCATGATGGCTCCTAGTGCCTAATGCCTACACCACGGTGTAATAACCACCATGCGAATAAAAACAGTGCCACAGTGAAAGCAAAAATCGCACCAATGGAAAACGCCACATTTACATCACTCACCCCCAAGATACCATAGCGAAAGCTGTTCACCATATATAACACAGGGTTAAGCATAGAGACGCTGCGCCAAAAATCAGGCAACAAATCGATGGAGTAAAACACCCCGCCCAAATAAGTAAGTGGCGTTAGCACAAAGGTGGGAATAATAGACACATCATCAAAACTGTTAGCAAACACCGCATTAATAAAGCCCGCCAAGGAAAATAGAACCGCAGTTAAAAAAATCACCAAAAAAGTCACCGCCGCATGGGTCAGTGTTAGCTTTGTGAAGAATAACGCTAGGGTGGTTACCACCGCTGCCACCATAAGGCCACGGGCAACTCCCCCTGCTACGTAACCGCACAACACGATTAAAGGCGACATGGGTGATACGAGCAGCTCTTCCACTGAGTGCTGAAATTTAGCACTATAAAAGGAGCTCACCACGTTGCTGTAGCTGTTCTGAATCACGCTCATCATAATCAGGCCAGGCACTATATATTGCATATAATCGAAGCCACCCATTTCGCCGATGCGGCTACCCACCAGGTTGCCAAAAATGACAAAATACAGGGACATAGTGATAGCTGGCGGCAATAAGGTTTGTAGCCAAATTCGGGTAAACCGGCGAATTTCTTTCACCGTTAAGGTGCTAAACGCCACCCACTGTTCATTGCGCGTCATTCACTGCCTCCTGTTGTGCCAAACTTTGTTCCACTAAACTCAAGAACAACTCTTCTAGTCGGTTAGCCTTGTTAC
>DAHVSB010000126.1:877-2239 GCA_027324795.1 Alcanivoracaceae bacterium | reverse complement strand
CCTAAAATTGGGGCGCTGCCCATTTGCCAAAACAACCAGCTCATTACTTCGGTACGCTCAGCGGGTGTGTTGGGTAGGAAGTGGCCAAACTTTTCAGCTAGGTATAATAAAATAGAGCCTGATTCAAACACGCGGGTGGGCGGTGTGGTGCTGTAATCCAATAACGCGGGGATTTTTGAATTGGGGTTAACGGCCACAAAACCGCTACCAAACTGATCGCCCTTCATAATATCGATGCGATGCTCATCATAGGCGGCTTCTTTTACACCGAGCGCCTTTAACTCTTCTAGCATTAAAGATACTTTAACCCCATTAGGCGTGCGCAAAGAATACAATTGCAACGGGTTATCGCCTCGCGGCAGCTCTTGCTCATGAGTGGCGCCAGCAATAGGGCGATTGATATTAGCAAATCGGCCACCGCTTTTTTGCTCCCACTGCCACACTTTTGGCGGGGTGTAATTACTGCTCATAATGCTCTCCAATCCAATGTAACAACACGTCTAGTTTTAACAGATACTGGTATTTAATGCGCTTTGCATTGCCTTGTATTGAACCTAACACCTTCCATACCGTACCATCTGCGGTTTGCACATAAAAATGTTGACAACGTTTATGGATGCCGATTACTGGGCCATCACTATTCACTTGTTAGGCGCATTGGCGGCGGGTGGCGTTATTGGTATTGAACGCAGCTACCACGGGCGCCCCGCAGGCTTTAGAACCCATACGCTGGTTTGTTTAACTTCGGCCCTTTTGATGATGGTGACCTACTACCAATGGAAGTGGCTGCCCGATGATGATATTTTCGCCACCGTTAGAACAGACCCCACCCGTATGGCGCAAGGCATAATGACAGGCATCGGCTTTTTAGGCGCTGGGGTTATTTTTAAAGAAGGCTTATCAGTACGCGGCCTTACCACAGCAGCCTCTATTTGGATTACCGCTGGTATTGGTATTTTATTTGGCGTTGGCTTTATTTATCCTGCGGTGCTGAGCATTGTGCTCTCCTTGGGGGTGTTGGGTTTATTCCGCTGGATAGAAACTCGCTTGCCTTCCCACTTTTACGCCCACCACCTGATTCGCTTTGATCGAAACGACACTGTTCCCGAACAAGAACTGCGCGATTTTGTGCGTGAGCATGGCTTCACCGTAGCCAATATGAGTTATCGGCTCACTGACGATGGCAAGTTTTTTGAGTATTTTATGGTGATTCGTACGAACAGCCTAAGCAATATGTCTCGCCTAGCAGATGCATTGCGCAAAAGGGATAACGTGAAAGTGTTCCACATTTCACCCACGGGTAATTAGCACCGCGAGTGTTTTGTTGATGTGCACCGTGGGCGCTAGATGCCACCCACGGTG
>DAHVSB010000126.1:0-867 GCA_027324795.1 Alcanivoracaceae bacterium | reverse complement strand
ACATTTCACCCACGGGTAATTAGCACCGCGAGTGTTTTGTTGATGTGCACCGTGGGCGCTAGATGCCACCCACGGTGTTGCATCCATTAGAGCTGTTGGCGTAGTTCGTTATAACCACCCACGTACTGCTGCACGCCATCTTTGAGCATAAAAATTTGTGGCACAGAGGACACTTGCTGACCAACTTCTTCAGCCAACTTTTCAAGCGAAATATCGCTACCCACTGTGAGATATTCAAACTCTACAGACTTCATTTGGCATAGCAACTTCGCTTTGTTGCAATCCACGCAGCCTTCTTTACCGTAAATAACGACGCTCATTTTGCTCTCCTTTTTTTACTTATTACCTATATATTTGCGAACAACGATTAAAAATCGTCATCAAAAATCATGCCTTCGTCGGTGCGCTGTAACACGCCCACTTTATAAGCAGCAATATCTTGTTCCTGTGGGGAAGCTTGGGTTTTGCTGATGTTGAGCCACTTCTCCATAAACTTAAGGGGATTATTGGCTGGGAAGTTATACTTATCAGTGGTGAGTCCTAGGGTGTTGTAAACATCCTTGGCACAGTACAGAGTCCAAGCGCTTAAACGGTCTGCGTTCATACCCACAAGCTCACGACCTTCAGAGAAAAGGTAATCAATCCAGCGCAATTCGCTGTCGATCACTTCCTCGATTAAGCCTTCGATATCTTCACGGCACTGCTCAAACGCTGTGCGGCCACGCTCTGTGGTGAGTTCATGTTGCAGCACAACCTTGTCGAGCTCCGCATGAACTTCTAGCTCATCTTGAGCAATCTTCTGTACCGCCTTACCGATGGGCTGGAACATGCCTGTATCACAAATGGCAAACGTCACCGCAAAAGACG
>DAHVSB010000125.1 GCA_027324795.1 Alcanivoracaceae bacterium | reverse complement strand
CCCCGATTTGGCCTTAACACAGGTTTCTGTGGAGGTGGTCACGCTGATTTTAATGTTGTTGGCTCTGTTTTTTTTGCCGCAACGCAGCCGCAAAGATTCTAGTCCTAGCCGCCTAGTAAGAGATTTAACCCTCGCTGGCCTTATTGGTGGGGTGGTGGGCACGTTAAGTTACGCTTTAATGACGCGCCCCCTAGATACCATTGCAGATTTTTATTTGGCCAATAGTTTGCCCTTAGGCGGCGGCACCAATGTGGTAAATGTGATTTTAGTGGATTTTCGCGGCACAGATACCTTAGGCGAAATCGCTGTACTCGCCATTGCTGCCTTAGGTATTTGTAAGCTCATTAGCCAAATGCGTTTGTATATGCCAAGCAAAGATGCTTTTGGCCGCGCTTGGGATACGCGGGAACCCTCTTTTATGTTAAGCGTGGTGTCGCAAAGTGTATTACCCATTGCCTTGCTGGTATCTGTGTACATTTTCCTGCGCGGCCATAACCAACCGGGAGGTGGTTTTATTGCGGGGCTTGTTACGGCCATTGCCATTATTCAGCAATACATTGCTAACGGTGCGGATTGGGTGAAGCAGCGCTTACAGGCACATTATCAGTATTGGGTGGCGGCAGGCTTGTTGATAGCTTTGGTAACCGGCCTTGGCAGCCTGTGGTTTGGTCAACCCTTCTTAACCTCTTGGCATGACGAGGTAAAAGGCGTTGCACTAGCGTCCGCCATGCTATTCGACCTTGGGGTGTATCTCACTGTGGTGGGCGCCACTTTGCTGATTTTGGCCAATCTTGGGTTAGCCACCACACGCCATAGCTTGGCGAAACAGGAGGGATACTAATGGAATTACTGCTTGCCATTATTATCGGTTTGCTCACTGCAGCGGGTGTGTTTTTGGTGTTAAGGGCACGTAGCTTCTCCGTGGTGGTGGGGCTAACGCTGTTATCCTATGCCGCTAATTTATTTTTATTTAGCTCGGGGCGTTTAATGACAAACGCAGCGGTGGTCTTGGGTGCGCAAGAGCAGCACACAGACCCTATCCCACAAGCCTTGGTGCTCACCGCCATTGTGATTGGTTTTGCCATGACGGCCTTTGTGATTATTTTAGCCATGCGCTCGCGGGCGGATTTAGGTAGTGACCATGTGGATGGGCGCTTGCCTGTGGAGGAGGAAAAGCCGTCATGATGCATTTACCTTTGGCGCCAATTGTACTGCCTTTGCTGCTTGCTATTGTGCTATTGCTACCGCCTGTGAATCGCTCCTTGCGTTTGCAGCGTGGTTTTGCGTTGCTCGGTGCGTTAGGGCTGATGCTGTTTTCGGCCTTGGCACTCAAAACGGCCAATCATGGCGAAGCGCATCACTATGCGTTGGGGAGCTGGCAGGCACCTTTTGGCATCGTCCTGGTGCTAGATGGGTTATCCGCATTGATGGTGGCGCTCACCAGCGTGTTGCTATTCGCTGTATTGTTGTATGCCCAGAGCGGTGACGATGCCAAAGGGCAATATTTTTATCCGTTGATGTTGTTCTTGGTTATGGGTGTTAACGGTGCTTTTCTCACAGGCGATATCTTTAACCTCTTTGTGTTTTTTGAGGTGTTATTGATTGCTTCCTACGCTCTGGTGATTCATGGCGGGGGTAAGCAACGTACCCAGGCGGGGATGCACTATGTGATTTTAAATTTAATTGCTTCTAGTTTTTTTATTGTGGCCCTAGGGTTGTTTTATGGGGTGTTTGGCAGCCTCAATCTAGAACATATGGCCACTAAAGTGCCTGCGCTGAATAGCGATGACGCCTTGTTGGCAAAGGTGGGCGGTCTTTTGCTGCTATTGGTGTTTGGATTAAAAGCAGCGGTGTTGCCCTTGCAATTTTGGTTGCCGCGCACCTATGAAGCCAGCGCGGCCTCGGTGGCAGCCTTGTTCGCCATCATGACCAAGGTGGGGGTGTATAGCTTATTAAGGGTGCATCAAACACTATTCGGCGCGCAAAGTGGTGAACTGAGCCATTTTATTGGCCCTTGGTTGTGGCCTTTAGCACTATTAACGGTGCTGGTGGGAACCGTGGGGGTGTTGGCGAGCCCAGGTTTGCGGCAGTTAGCGGCGCACTTAGTGATTGTTTCCGTGGGTAGCTTGTTATTAGCGTTGGCGATAAATACCGCTGCAGCTGCCAGTGCGGCGGTTTATTACCTCGTTCATTCCACCTTGGTGACCGCGGCTTTGTTTTTATTAGCCGATGCCATGGCACAGGAAAGAGGCACCACCATAGACCGTT
>DAHVSB010000124.1 GCA_027324795.1 Alcanivoracaceae bacterium | reverse complement strand
CTATTTAAGCCGTTCAACCATGGGCTACAGTAAGCTTTGCAGCCCCGCTAGCAAAGCATCGGTTTGCTCGCTTGTGCCCACCGTAATACGCAAGTAATTAGCAATTTTTTCAGGCTGCTTAAAGTGCCGTACAATAATGCCTTGCTCACGCAACCCAAGTGCTAAAGCTTCTGCGGCCTGCGTTTTATGGCTGGCAAATACAAAGTTAGCCGCCGAGGGCAGTACGTTAAACCCAAGTTCAATTAACGCCTGGGTTAAACGCTCGCGCTCTTTGATAATGGCGGTGCGGCCCACTTGAAAATAAGCTTCATCCTCAAAGGCTGCCTTTGCCCCCGCTTGCGCTAAGCGGTCTAAGGGATAGGAGTTAAAACTATCTTTTACTCGCACCAAAGCATCAATTAAATGCTGCTGCCCGAGGGCAAACCCCACGCGCAACCCAGCGAGGGAACGGGATTTAGAGAGCGTTTGCACCACCAACAAGTTGGGATACTTAGGCACCAGCTTAGCTGCACTTTCACCACCAAAATCAATATAAGCTTCGTCTACTAACACCACACTCTGAGTGTTTTTTTGCAACAACTTCTCGATAGCTTCGAGGGGAAGCAGCTGCCCTGTGGGTGCATTAGGGTTAGGGAAAATAATGCCGCCATTGGCTTGCTCGTAGTCTTGCAGGTGAATTGCTAGATTTTCATCCAATGGCACCTGCTTTGGAGTCACCTGGTATAAGCCGCAGTACACAGGGTAAAAGCTATAGCTGATATCAGGAAACAACAATGGTTTATCTTGCTGAAAAAAAGCTTGGAAAGCGTGAGCCAGTACCTCATCAGAGCCATTGCCCACAAACACCTCATCAATACTGAGTTGATAATAATCAGCTAAGGTCTGACGCAACTCTGTGCTTTCTGGGTCTGGGTATAACTGCAAGCTATCTGTTGCTGCTTGTGTGATGGCCGCCACCACCTTGGGCGAAGGCGGCATGGGGTGCTCATTGGTATTGAGTTTTACCAAGCGTGCCATTTTTGGCTGCTCGCCAGGCACATAAGGCTTCAGTTCGTGCACCCGCGGGCTCCACAAATTACTCATCAAAACACCTCATAAACGAATAGAGCCGAGCCACCGCTCGGCGTCAAATTAGGCTTGGTTTGGTATACGGTATTCGGCACTGCGGGCATGAGCGGTTAGCCCTTCCCCACGCGCTAAGGGGCTTGCTACTTTACCCAAGATAGCAGCGCCCTCTGGTCCGCAGCCAATGATAGAGCTACGCTTCTGGAAATCATACACTCCAAGCGGCGATGAAAAACGCGCTGTGGCTGAGGTGGGAAGCACATGGTTTGGCCCAGCACAATAATCACCCAACGCCTCTGCTGTGTAGCGCCCGAGAAATATAGCACCCGCGTGGCGAACTTGGGGTAAATAATCCTGAGCATCATCAAAGGATAGCTCCAAATGCTCCGGTGCCACACGATTAACCACTGCCATGGCCTCATCCATGTTTTGTACTGCGATTAAGGCACCGCGGTTCGCCATGGAGGTGCGGATAATAGCTTCGCGCTCTAAGGTAGGCGCTAGCTTCGCCATGCTTGCCGCCACTTGCTCCAAAAACGCTGCATCTGGGCTCACAAGAATGGCTTGGGCTTCTTCATCGTGCTCGGCTTGAGAAAACAAATCCATGGCTATCCAATCCGGATCCGTGTTGCCGTCACACACCACTAAAATTTCTGATGGGCCAGCAATCATATCAATGCCCACCTTACCAAACACTTGGCGCTTGGCTTCGGCCACATAAATATTCCCTGGGCCAACAATTTTATCCACCGCGGGCACCGTCTCAGTGCCATAGGCCAAGGCTGCCACCGCCTGGGCACCACCTATGGTAATCACGCGGCTAACACCCGCTACAGCAGCAGCGGCCAACACCATAGGGTTGATTTCACCCGCCGGCGCGGGAGATACCATGACGATTTCTTTTACTCCAGCCACCTGGGCTGGGATAGCATTCATTAGAACAGAGCTTGGATAAGCCGCTTTACCACCAGGCACATAGAGGCCAGCTCTATCTAAGGGAGTGACTTGTTGGCCCAGTAAGTTGCCGTGCTCATCTTCATACTGCCAAGAGGATTGGCGCTGATGCTCATGATAAGCACGCACCCGTTTTGCCGCTTCCTCAAGGGCGTAGCGTTGTTCCTGTGGAATCTTTGCTAATGCGGCTGTTAACGCCTCATGCTCCACCACCAACTGCTGAGCTTGTGTGACTTGGCGTTGGTCAAACTGATTAGTGAACTCCACCAATGCATCATCGCC
>DAHVSB010000123.1 GCA_027324795.1 Alcanivoracaceae bacterium | reverse complement strand
TCCTTTAGCTTGGCATTTGCGTAGCGGCTTTGAGTTCCTCAAGCATTTCTGCCAAGGGCTTAACCTCGGTGGCGCGGCTACCCAAACGGCGCACCGCCACTTGCTTTTCAGCTGCTTCTTTTTCACCAATCACAAAAATAATTGGTGTTTTTTGGTTGGAATGTTCGCGCACCTTATAGCCGATTTTTTCGTTACGTAAATCCAACTCGTGATAAATGCCGGCCTGGGTTAACTGCTCGCTCACCTGCCGTGCGTATTCGTCCACAGCGCTAGTGATGGTGCAAATGGCCACGGGCTGTGGCGAGAGCCATAAGGGTAAGTAACCCGCGGTGGATTCAATCACAATACCAAGGAAGCGCTCCAAAGAGCCGAGCACAGCGCGGTGCAGCATCACAGGGCGCTGGCGCGAGCCATCGGCGGCCACGTACTCGGCATCCAAACGCTCGGGCAGCACAAAGTCCACTTGTAGGGTGCCGCATTGCCATTCGCGGCCAATGGCATCTTTCAAAATAAACTCAAGTTTAGGGCCGTAAAAAGCGCCGTCACCAGGGTTTAGTGTGTACTCAAGGCCTAGGCCTTCTACAGCTTCTTTTAAGGCGTTTTCTGCTTTGTCCCAAGTATCATCGGAACCAGCACGGTTTTCTGGGCGGTCGGAGAACTTTACTTGTAGCTCATCAAACCCAAAATCGGCATATACCTCGCGGAGCATGGTGATGAACTTAGCGGTTTCTTCGTTAATTTGGTCTTCGGTGCAAAAGATGTGCGCATCATCTTGGCCAAAAGTGCGAGCGCGCATTAAACCATGCAAAGCACCGTGTGCTTCGTTACGAAACAGCATGGTGAATTCGGCCAAGCGGATGGGCAAGTCACGATAGCTTTTAAGCCCTTGGTTAAAAATTTGCACGTGGCCGGGGCAGTTCATGGGCTTGGCGGCCATATCACGGTGATCGCTGGTGCAGAAGGTAAACATATTTTCTGCGTATTGCTCCCAGTGGCCAGAACGCTCCCATAGAACGCGATCCATAATTTGTGGCGTATTGACTTCCTCGTAGCCATTACGCTCCATTTTGCGGCGAATGTATTGTTCTAAGTTACGACGTAATCGCCAGCCTTTTGTGTGCCAAAACATGCTGCCCACTGCTTCTTCTTGTTGGTGAAACAGGCCCATTTCACGACCAAGTTTACGGTGGTCGCGTTTGGCGGCTTCTTCGAGCTGTTTTAAGTGGGCGTTAAGTTCTTTTTTGTCGCGCCAAGCGGTGCCGTAAATACGTTGCAATTGCGGGTTGTTGCTGTCACCGCGCCAGTAAGCACCTGCCACACGCATGACTTTAAAGCCATCACCAAGTTTGCTAGTGGAAGGTAAGTGGGGCCCTAAGCAGAGATCAATAAATTCGCCCTGTCGATATAAACTAATGGTTTCGTTTTCGGGCAAATCGCGGATGATTTCGGCCTTAAATTCTTCTCCCTGCTCGAGGAAAAATTCAATAGCTTCGTTGCGATCCCAGACTTCGCGGCGAATATCTTCATTGCGGCGCACGATGTCGTGCATACGCTTTTCAATTGCTTCTAGGTCTTCTGGTGTGAAAGGGGTTTCACGGTGGAAGTCATAGTAGAAGCCGTTTTCAATGGTGGGCCCAATGGTGACTTGGGTTTCAGGAAAGAGCTCTTGCACAGCCTCAGCCATGACGTGCGCTGCATCGTGACGAATAAGCTCAAGGGCATCGTCGTCGTCACGGGTAACAATCTCCACCTTTGCGCCTGGTGTAATGGGGAGGTATATGTCTTTTAACTCGCCATTAACACGAACGGCAAGGGCTTGTTTGGCCAAACGTTTACTAATGCGTTCAGCAATATCTAGGCCAGTGGCCTCTTGATCAAAGTGCAACTCGGCACCATCAGGCAGTAGGTAGGCTATGCTCATGTGCGGTATCAGATATCTAAAAAAGGACAAAAGGAATGGGATAACCCGTTGATCAGCTATGGTAGGCAATAGCGGCTATGGCCGCAAGGTCTCTTGTGCCGAGTGGGCACTGGCCCTAGCACCGGGTGGTGCCACACAACGGGTTCTAAACTCAATTCATCGCTAGCAAGCACTGCGAGGTACGCGGAACCGCGTAGGTTCCCGCTCCGAGAGTTCTTAAAAACCACTGTGCCGAGCAAGCTTGCAGAAATGGGTTTCACCAACGAACCCCATGTTGGTGAAACCCATTTCTTCCAGCCTATTCATCCTAGCCTCTAAGAGAAATCGGGTGCGGGTGGGGTATGAGGAAAACTGGCTTTATGCGAGATTGTTGTTTCGAGTTCATCGTAGCTCTTATACGAAAAGCCTACTTAGTGGCACCCACATTCCCCCATTTCCACCAACCCGATTTATCTTAGAGCCACTGGTGGGAGGCACGGAGAAACCACTATTTCTTTTGCGTGCTCTTCCGCAAAAAAATAGTGATTTCGCAGTGCTTATTGCTGATG
>DAHVSB010000122.1 GCA_027324795.1 Alcanivoracaceae bacterium | reverse complement strand
GGTGTTGGTGGCTTAACCGTGGTTCACGAGTTAATGCGCCAACTGCCCAATGAACAAATAATTTACGTGGGAGATACGTTGCGATGCCCCTACGGGCCGCGCCCCCCACAAGAAGTGCGGCAGTTTACCCGTGAAATGGTGGCGTTTTTACTCAAGCAGAAAATCAAGATGCTTGTTATTGCCTGTAATACTGCCACGGCATTTGCCTTAGAAATGTTGCGCAACGAGCTGCAAATACCAGTGGTGGGGGTGATCCACCCAGGAGCTCGGGCCGCGATTAAGGTGTCGCAAAGTAACCAAGTGGGCGTGATAGGCACAGAAGGGACCATTAAAAGCGGCGCTTATGAAACCACATTAAAACGTTTAAAGCCGAATATCACCGTTGCCTCATTGGCATGCCCTAATTTTGTTCCCCTGGTGGAGCAAGGTGAATTGGAGGGCAATAACGCGCTGGCTTTGGTGCGTGCAACGTTGGAGCCCTTTATAACTACCCATGCTATGGATACCTTGGTGCTTGGTTGCACACATTATCCCTTGCTTAGGCCTCTGATCCAAAAGGTAGTAGGAAAAGATATCAATATCATTTCTTCTAACGAAGAAGTGGCCAATGAAGTGAGCTCGGTATTGAGCTTTTTGGAGCAGCTCGCTGAAAGCCCCTCACCAAAAGCACATGCTTTTTATACCACAGGCGATATCGAGCTATTCCACAAGGTGCACCAACGCCTTTTCGGCGATAGCGTACCTAAAGTAAAAGCGCTGACCTTATAAAACTAGATTAAGGTTTGCGCGTATAAAAAGCCTTGGTGTGGCCGCGGAGTAGTACTTCACCATTGTAAACGAAGTAATGCAGCTCACTGCTATCAATAATCAACGAGCGGAAAAAGTTAGGATCGGCTGTGAGAGTGCCTTCGGCAGCGTCTTTTTCTCGTTGGAATACCAAGCGTTGCGTGTGCAAGGCTTCATCTTGATCTTTCACGTTGGGGTTAAAAGACACTGCATAGGCCTGCGGCAAACTTTTAGCTTCACGGCGTATGGTGGTAGGGGTTGAGTAACTGTAGGTGCGTAGGTTCGATGCCTTGAGTTCCTCCATGGCTGGGGGTTGTGATTCACAAGGTGGGGGGCAATCTTGCGCGTAAGCAGTGCCGCTCATGCAAAGGGCAAATACAAACAACCAAGTAAGTTTCATGGTAGTGGCCTGTTTATTGTTGTTAGTATAAAAATTAATCGTTAATTGAGAATAAAAGCTTAGCAAACTTTTAGCAATGGCCGTTGAGTAAATCATTGGCTTTGGGTACAATCCTGCCTCTTCCTGCTGCCTCATAATGGGTAGCAGGTCTCCTTGCCTTACCGCTTGGGCGCGGAAGGCTGTCGAAACCGTAAGGAGCTAATTATGCGTCATTACGAAATTGTTTTTCTGGTTCACCCTGACCAGAGCGAGCAAGTGCCCGCTATGATCGAGCGTTACACTTCCTTGATCACAGAAGCGAACGGCGCTGTGCACCGTTTAGAAGATTGGGGCCGCCGTCAGTTGGCTTACCCGATTAATAAAATTCACAAGGCACACTATGTGCTAATGAATATTGAGTGCGATGGTGAAACTCTCGCAGAGTTAGAAAACACCTTCCGCTTTAACGATGCGGTGATTCGTAACGCTATTTTGCGTCGCGATGAAGCAATTACTGAAGCTTCCCCATTGGCCAAAAACAGTGAGAAGGAAGAGGCAGCAAGCTGAGTTACGACGAGGTAAATCGTGTTTCGCTCACGGGCACTATTAGCGCCTGTGATGAAGTGGCACTTACGCCCGCCGGTATACCGCGTCAACGCCTTTGGCTAGAGCACAGGTCTCGCCAAGAGGAGTTGGGTAAACCAAGAGAAGCCCAGTTACAAATTGCTTTGATGTTTATCGGGCAAGAGTGGGTTAACCAAAGCCAAGCCTTGGCCGTGGGAAACTTGGTTGAAGTGAGCGGTTTTTTGGCTCGCAGCGGCTATAAAGGCGAAGCAAAACAACGATTGCAACTTCACGTGCAGCAGCTGACTCATCTTAACTAAGATTCTGAGGAGAACATCATGGCTCGTTTTTATCGTCGCCGTAAATTCTGCCGCTTTACTGCGGAAGGTGTAAAACAAATCGATTATAAAGATTTGGATACCTTAAAAGCCTATATCACCGAAACGGGTAAAATTGTGCCCAGCCGCATTACCGGTACTAGCGCTCGCTATCAGCGTCAGCTAGCCCAAGCGGTTAAGCAAGCTCGTTTTCTCGCCCTGTTGCCCTATAGCGACAGCCACGACAACTAATCTCAATTAAGTGAGGCAAGACCATGCAAGTTATTCTGCTGGAAGATATTCATAACTTAGGTGAGCTTGGTGATGTGGTGGATGTGCGTGCCGGCTACGGACGTAACTTTTTGATTCCACAGCGCAAAGCATTGCCTGCAACAAAAGCTAACTTAGCTGAAGTAGAAGCACGCCGTGCTGAGCTTGAGCGCATCGCCGCCGAGCAGCTAGCCGCTGATAAAGAGCGTGGCGAGAAGCTCGCAGATGCGGTAGTTACCATCGGTTCCAAAGCAGGTGACGAAGGTCGCTTGTTTGGTTCTATCGGTACCCGC
>DAHVSB010000121.1 GCA_027324795.1 Alcanivoracaceae bacterium | reverse complement strand
ACGAGAGTCAAAACACCACCAGCGAACAAATGAAAATGTTCTTAACTCGGATTGGTTTTGGCTCCAAAGCCGTAATTACAGGTGATATGACACAGGTGGATTTACCGCGCCATCAAACTTCAGGCCTAGTACAGGCAATTAATATTCTCGATGGTGAGGCTGGCATTAGCATCACACAATTCGATAGCAAAGACGTAGTGCGCCACCCCTTAGTACAACGCATAATTGAGGCTTACGAGCGTTATGAGCAACAACAAGACAGCAAGGATTGAAATACAATATGCCATCAGCAGCGATGGCCTGCCTACTGAAGCGGAGCTAACGCTTTGGGCCCAAGCCGCGCTCAACAGCATTGCCGATAGCACGGGGGAAATCACACTGCGCGTCGTAGATGCAGAAGAAACCCGTGCGCTTAACCATTCTTATCGCGGCAAAGACAGCCCCACTAATGTGCTCTCTTTTCCCTTTGAAATGCCCGAAGGCTTGCCTTTAGCCGCACAAGATTTAATCTTAGGCGATATTGCCTTATGCGCCGACGTTATCGCCGAAGAAAGCCAAGAGCAAAACAAAGTGCTAACCCATCATTGGGCGCACATGGTGGTACACGGCGTGCTACACTTATTAGGTTTTGACCATATAGGCGACAGCGATGCCGCTATTATGGAAAAGTTAGAAATTGATATTTTGGCAAGCTTGGGGATCCCTGACCCTTACCACTTGCCCACTGCATAGGAAAACGTAAGACATCATGCCTGACGACAACGCAGACAACGGACGAAGTTGGCTCGAACGCATTAGCCAACTGTTTGCATCAGAACCGGGTTCCCGTGAAGAGCTACAAGCCTTAATCCGCTCCTTACGCGGTCGCGAAGTGGTAGATGAAGACACACTGGGTATTCTTGAGGGTGCGCTAGAGGTCTCAAGTCTACAGGTGCGCGACATTATGGTGCCGCGCAGCCAAATGATTACCTTGCGCGCTGACATGACGCCCAAGGATTTTTTACCCCTTATCATTGAATGCGCCCACTCCCGCTTTCCTGTGCTTGGCGAAGATCCCGATGAAGTAATCGGGGTGTTATTAGCCAAGGATTTATTACCTCTTATTCTCGAGCCGCAGCGCATGGAACGCTTTGATATTAAAGACCACTTGCGCCAAGCCTTTATTATCCCTGAATCAAAAGGGCTCGATTCCCTCCTTCATGATTTTCGTATTAGCCGCAATCACATGGCCATTATCGTCAATGAGTACGGTGGTATTGCAGGCCTAGTCACTATTGAAGACGTATTAGAGCAAATCGTGGGCGATATCGAAGACGAAACCGACCTCGAAGGCGACGATTATTTGCTCGACCAAACAGGCACTAGCACCACCACCGTTAAAGCGCTGATTCCCATCGACGAATTCAACCAACACTTTGGTACCGAATTCAGCGATGAGGAATTTGATACCCTGGGTGGTCTCGTTATGCAACAATTTGGTCGACTACCTGAAACCAACGAAAGCGTGGTCATTGGCCCTTATTTATTCACCGTACTCAGTGCCGATGGCCGCACCATTCGTTTGCTCAAAGTCAGCACTCTTGAAGACTTGCCCGACGGCCAAGTATTTGCCGCTCCCTCCGAATAAACAGCTTGAGGCACACCCATAGATGCTGAAAAAGCATTGCGATAAGCCCAAAAAAAGCACAGCGCTTGCTCTGATTGCAGGCGCGCTTTACCCCTTTGCCTTTGCACCCTATGAAGGGTGGTTTTTAGGCATCATCAGCATTGCTTTGCTGTGGGTAAGTATCCAAGGCAAAACGCCCAAACAAAGTGCTTGGTTGGGTTTTTGTTTTGGTCTCAGCAGTTTCGGCATCGGCGTTTCGTGGCTCCATGTGAGCATGCACCAATATGGCGGCACGCCCTTGTGGTTGGCCATCATAATGACCGCCGTTTTTGTGGTGTTTATTGCTTTATTCAGCGCCCTACAAACAGGGCTTTCAAGCTGGCTTAGCCAAGGAGCAAAGCGGCTCTCTCCTTGGGTTTTTGCCTGCGTCTGGCTGCTTGTGGATGTGTTACGAGGCAATTTCCTCACGGGGTTCCCTTGGTTATATGCAGGTTATAGCTTAATTGATACGCCCCTAGCACAACTGGCTACCTTAGGGGGCATTTGGCTACTCACCTTTATTACTGTGTTTTTGGCGGCACTCCTAGGCGCGCTAATCCGTTGGCAACAGCGCAACTGGAGGCTGTGGCTTTTACAAGTCGGCGGAGCTGTTTTGCTTGTTGTGACAGCCCACCAAAGCCCACCTGAACGTTATGTCACACCTGCAGGCGACCCTGTTCAAGTGGCCCTTTTGCAAGGCAACATCCCCCAAGACCTGCGTTGGATCACGCAAATGCGCCACGCCACCCGTGATATTTACGCCGACCTGAGTGATCAGGTGCCTCCCAATCACCTAGAAATTTGGCCTGAATCCGCGCTCACCGAGTTTTACCATCAAGCTGAAAGCTTTTTAAATGAAAGAGCGGCCATCACAGCGGCCAAAAACGGCGCCTTAGTAGTGGGCATCCCCACCTACGACAGCGATGATTTTTGGCAGCCTGGGCGCATCCACAACACCATTAAGGTAC
>DAHVSB010000120.1 GCA_027324795.1 Alcanivoracaceae bacterium | reverse complement strand
AAGCTGAGATTTGGCCATACTTTACCGCAGCTAAGTGTGAACGATATTGGTTTTTTAGCTAATGGCACGACAGATCAAAATACGAAGCACAAAATTTTAGTGTGCACTGAAGAGCCCAGCGACACTGTGCGAATTATAGAAATTGCCCGCAGTGGAAGGGTATCTCTTAAAACCCTTAAAGATTTAAAGCCTGAAGAGCGTTTTAAGGTGGACGTGAATGATTGTAAAATAACTAATTGAGTGAGTGGGTAAATGAAACAACAAGGGTTTAGCTTAATAGAAGTGTTAATCACCTTATTACTTACCGCTATCGGCTTGCTTGGCATGGTGGCAATGCAGGTGAAATCTTTTGAGTACCAGCAGGAAACGGTGGATCAAAATACAGCGGTGGAATTAGCCAACGAATTGATAGAAGTGTTTAGGGCGCATCGCGATGAGCTTTATGTAAACCAGCCGCCAGAGTTTTATGGTTATAGTCGTTTAAAAACAGGTGCTGATAGTCCTTTTTATGCGCAAAATGGCTCCCCTAAGTTCAACTCTTCCAGTTGTGATAGGGCCACAGCTGTAGGGCAAGCTGGTTGTGTTTTAAAAAAAATTGAAGAGCGTTTAATGGGTGGCAAGGTGACTCGGGTTTGTCCAAGTTTTGCAGACAATTACGGTTGCGCAGGTGTTGGTTATCAGGGCTCAACCTTGGTGGTGCGTTTAGAGTGGGAGACACGCGCGGAATGCCCCGAGAATGAAAATACTCACAACAATGCGTGTACGTATACGGTGAGGGTGGAGCTATGAAGTTGAATCGTCAGCAGGCAGGGCTTTCGTTAGTGGAGCTAATGATTGCTTTGGTTATTGGGAGTTTTTTAATTCTTGGTGCCACTCAGCTTTATTTATCCAGCAAGCAAAATCAGTTATTTGCTGGTAGCAGTGCTGAGAATTTAGATGGGGCGCGCTACTCCACAATGGTGTTAGATGAGGAACTCAGTAAAGCAGGATTTAGGCGCGCTCCTGATCAGAATATGACTGCAGCTTTTCCTAGTGCAAGTATCAGCGATTGCAAAAACTTTGCTGCAGGTAGTGCTATAGCGCCGTTATCTAATGGGAGTTCCAATGGGTTCTGCTTTAGGTATCAGCCCGCCACTAATGATGAAACAAGCTGCAGTGGCCAACAGGTTGGGGTTTCAAGAGCACCGTTTTCCCCTTCGCCAAGCTCCGAGTTGGTATATGTGATTATTTCGTTTGAAGAAGGTGATGAGTTGCAAGACGGAGCATTACGCTGCACTTCTATTCAGGGTAATTCTGATCCTGAAAGCGATATTATTATCGATGGAGTGGCTGATTTTCGTGTGTTTATGGCGGAAGGCGACCCAACAGAAAGGCGCTTGCAAAGTGCTGAGCTAAAGTTGGCATCAGCAATAGGAGCAAATGCCATAGTGAGAGCCGTGGGCTATGAAATATTACTAGCGAGTGGGCCTAATCGCCGTGATGGGGAGTCTAAAGTATTTACGGAGTATTTGTCTGGGCTTGATCAAGCACGCAGGACAGAACTGCAAAGCAAAGATAAACGCCATGTGTACCAAGTGGCCACAGGCGGCCAAGCTATAAGGAATTTAATGCCATGAATATTCAAAGAAAAAAGCAAACAGGAGCAACGCTAATGATAGCGCTGGTGATGCTACTGGTGATCACCCTTATTGCGGTTGGCACTATGCGTAGCACCACACTGGAAATGCGCTTAACTGGCTATCGAGCAGAAAACGCAAGGTTGCAAAATATGGTGGATGCTGCTCTGCGTGAAGGTGAGTTTCGCTTTTATGGGCCAGGACATTTGGATTCAAAGCTTAATCCTAACCCAGATGAGAACTGTGATGCTGATAGTAACGAGCTCAATGTTTTTGGTAATAACAAACCCTGTTTATTAGAAGAAATGAGTAATGCTGATTTTGAAGATTTCTATAACAAGCCAGTTGAGGCAGCAAATGCCTTAGATCTAGAGTGGATGGAATACCGTGGATTGGATGCGCGTAATCGGTTTGAGCCAGCTTCAATTGGAACTGGTAACGATAAAAAACAGCTTGAAAAACCCGCTAGCTTTAACGCCTACCGCATTATGGAAGGTGCCGCGGAAAACGCAGCCGTAAACCCAGAGTACGGTGCCGCTTTGCGCGGCAGTGGTACTTACTATTACGTAATAACGGCAAAAGCGGGCGATGAAGGTGAAGAGATCGCCGCACAATCCACAATAGCAACAATTTATCTTGGTTTAGATTGAGGTGATGCCATGAAAACAACACTTAAAACCACCATCAGCTCAATATTTAAAAGTCGCACAGCCTCCGCGCTGATGACTGCCGTAGCTATAGTACTTTCTACGCAAGCTAGCGCAGAGGTATCGCAAGTGCCCTTAAGTTTGTCGGTGGGCGTACCGCCAAACATTATTTTTACCCTTGATGAATCGGGGAGTATGTCGAGGGGGTATGTGCCGGATGCAACTACACAAACTTATAGGGAGCTAATTGGTAATGGTGGGAATAATACAAACACCAAGCGCTTTAGGGCGGCAAACACAAACCCGATGGCGTACAACCCTAATGTAATATATCAAATCCCGCCAGCCTACAGTTCAAATGGCTCCCCTTTAGAGCTTTCCACCTCGTTTAGTTCAGCGTGGGTAAATGGATTTGATCCAACAAACAATAACAGAGGGGCTGTTAATCTAGAACGAAATTATCGCGTGATCAAAGAACACCGTATGCCTCATGGAACATTTGGATATGCAGGACACCCTTCGGATAGTGTTTCTTGTACGGCAACACAAATATCAAATGGCCAAACAAAGTCTTGTTCTTCTGGAACAGCTGTTAAATCAGCGCTTAAAGTAGATGTAAGCGTAAGCGGAAGACGA
>DAHVSB010000011.1 GCA_027324795.1 Alcanivoracaceae bacterium | reverse complement strand
CCACCGGTGGTAGGCACGGAGAAACCACTATTTTTTTGCGTGCTCTTCCGCAAAAAAATAGTGATTTCGCAGTGCTTATTGCTGATGTTGTATGTTAAGAACCCGTTGTGTGGTGCCCGCTCGGCATAAGAGCCAACCTACGCGGTTCCGCGCACGGTGCTAGGGCTGCTGAACGTATTTGAGGATATCAACCACTTGCTCTGTGGTGGTGCACCACGCTTTGGCATTAGCATCCACTTCTTTCAGGGGATGAACAATGTCTTCAGCGTGTAGGGTAATGTAAGGCTTGTTAAGGGCTGCACAATAGCCCGCATCAAAGGCGGCGTTCCATTGTTTGTATTTGTCGCCAAAACGCACCACTACAAGGTCAGCTTGTTCAATCATGGTTTGGGTGCGGATAGCATTCACTTTAGCGGATTGGTGGTCGCGCCAAAAGTTATTGCTTTGCTCGCCTAGCATATCACCGGCGGCGTCACTGGCATCGTGGTCGGTAACTGGGGCGGTAAATACGATATCAAGACCTGCAGCTTTAGCACCTTGCATAATTTCTTCGCGCCAATCCGTATGAATTTCACCAGAAAGATACACATAAAACGACATGAAAAGCTCCTTTCGTTGAATAACTTTCGCTCTGTGCGAAAGCTGAAAGGGGCATTGTCCCAAAGCTGGAGAAAAAGCGCCAATCAGAGCACCGAAAACACGCGCTTCTGCTACAATGCGCTGGTTTTTTACGAATCTTTTTACAAGGTCAATGTACATGAGCATAGCCACAACTATTCCTGCCGCGAATTCGCCGCGTCGTGTGCTAACTGCCAGTTTGGCGGGCACCACTATCGAATTTTTTGATTTCTATATCTATGCCAATGCGGCGGTATTGGTGTTCCCGATTTTATTCTTCCCTCATAGCGAGGGTGCCACAGCAGTGCTGCAATCCTTGGCCACGTTTGCTTTGGCGTTTTTTGCGCGTCCGTTTGGTGCGGCTTTGTTTGGCCACTTTGGCGATCGCGTTGGGCGCAAAGCTACCTTGGTTGCAGCCTTGCTTACCATGGGGATTTCCACAGTGGTTATTGGGCTGCTGCCCACTTATGCTCAAATTGGAATTTGGGCACCTGTTATGTTGGCTGTGTGCCGTTTTGGTCAAGGGTTAGGCTTGGGTGGCGAGTGGGGTGGTGCTGTGCTGCTGGCCACTGAAAACGCACCGCCTGATAAACGGGCCTGGTATGGCATGTTCCCGCAGCTTGGCGCCCCGCTAGGGTTTGTATTGGCAGGCGGGTCTTTTTTATTGTTAGCTCATTTTTTAACAGATGAAGAGTTTTTGCAGTGGGGTTGGCGTATTCCTTTTATTGCTAGCGCGGTTTTAGTGCTGATTGGCCTGTACGTGCGCTTAAAAATCGAAGAAACCCCAGTGTTTAAAGCCACTTTAGATAAACAGCAGCAGGAGCGTATGCCTATGGCTGCGGTTTGCAAGAAGCATCCGCGTATGCTGGTGCTGGGCACCTTGGCTGCCATGGCAACCTTCGTATTATTTTACCTCACCTCTGTGTTTAGTCTGACTTGGGGCACAGGTGAATTAGGCTACAGCCGAGAAGAGTTTTTGGGCATGCAGCTAATGGGTGTGGTGATGTTTGCGTTATGGGTGCCCATTAGTGCTTTGTTTGCAGATAAACACGGCCGCCGCATTACCATGATTGGCATTTCATTGGTGATTGCCGTATTTGGCTTATTTTTGGAGCCATTATTTACCCATAGTTACGCATCCATGTTGGTGTTTTTAGGTTTAGGCTTTGCATTAATGGGCTATACCTATGGGCCTTTAGGTACTGTACTTGCAGAGTTGTTCCCGCCAGAAATGCGCTACACAGGTGCTTCGCTCACCTTTAATTTTGCCGGAATTTTGGGCGCTTCAATTGCACCTTATTTAGCCATGTGGCTCGCCACCACCTATAGCCTAGCTGCCGTGGGTTGGTATCTTTCGGTGGCAGGCATGATTAGCGCTATCGCCATGTGGGGGATTGCCGAGACGAAGCATAAGGAGTTCTAGGCGATGGCTTCTTGCGCTAGGCGGAAACCTCGGCTCTTGTGCCGAGCAGGCAAGGGCCCCTAGCACCGGGTGGTGCCACGCAACGAGTTCTTAACATACAACATCAGCAATAAGCACTGCGAGTACGCGGAACCGCGTAGGTTCCCGCTACCGAGAGTTCTTAAAGTCCTCTATCACAAGCAAGCTTGCACGGGCTCTTGAACCGAGCGGGTTCCCGCTACCAGGTGCTCTTAATATCCTTCAACGCAAGCAAGCTTGCAGAAATGGGCCCCACCAACATGGTTTTCGTTGGTGGGGCCCATTTCTTCCAGCCTATTCACTGTAGCCTCTAAGACAAATCGGGTGCGGGTGGGTATGAGAATGTTGGTTTTGTGCGGGATTGTTGTTTCAAGCAATTGGCTACGCCCTTGCTAGAACCTAACTTAGTGGCACCAACATCCCCCACATTCCACCAACCCGATTTATCTTAGAGCCACCGGTGAGAAGGCACGGAGAAACCACTATTTCTTTTGCGTGCTCTTCCGCAAAAAAATAGTGATTTCGCAGTGCTTGCTCGCGGTGATGTTAATTTAGAATTCGTTGAGTGGTGCCCCTCGGCACGAGAGCCGAGCACCCGCCCGGTGTAAGGGCAACACTAGTTATATATCTCTTTATTCTTCTGCTTGTCCTGCGGTGACTTTTTAACTAACACATAGGCGCTGCCGGCACCGCCGTGTTGCGGTTGGCAGCTGTGGTACGCCATGGAGAGTGGGTGTTCTTCTAGCCAATGCAGCACATATTTTTTTAACCGTGCGGGGGTGGGGCTGTGGTAGCCTTTGCCGTGGGTAACTTGCACTGTGCGTAAGCTGGCTTCATGGGCTTGGCGCAAAAAATCATCCAGTTCTTGGCGGGCTTCTTTTAAGGTTTTGCGGTGCAAATCTAGGCGCGCTTGGATAGGGTAGCGCCCGAGTCTTAGTTTGCGGTAAACACCTTCCTGTATGCCGTTGTCTTTCCAACCGATGATATCGTGGGGGCCCACATCCTCAAGCTCTTCTGGGATGGTTAATGGGTTTTTATCAAGGGGATTAATTCCTTGGGCAGTACGTCGGCGTTCGAGTTGAGCTATGGTGGGCTCGGCTTTTGCTTGCAAGCGCACACGATCGTCCGGTGTGAGGGGTTTAACATCGCCCATGGCACTGCGAAAAATATTGTTGTCATCATAATCCATGGCGGTATTCCTGTTCCTATGGTACGGCGCCATCATACCTGAATCATGATGCAAGAGCAGCTTAGGGCTAGCGGATGTAAAATTGTTCAGCCGCTAGCCCAGAATTAGCTAGTGGTTACTCTTCTTCGTAATAGTCTTCCTGAGGGCTGGGATGGTGTGGATGTGTTTCTGACCCCTCGCGGCGACGGCGTTTATCGTCGCGGCGCTTTTTTTGGCGGTGTTTATTGTCTTCTTCCCACTCATTGGGATCGTAGTCGTCGAACTGCCGGCGTTTCATGGTA
The DNA here is from genome assembly GCA_027324795.1 of Alcanivoracaceae bacterium. Lineage (GTDB taxonomy): Bacteria > Pseudomonadota > Gammaproteobacteria > Pseudomonadales > Alcanivoracaceae > CALEAR01. The sequence continues at coordinate 33,558 of DAHVSB010000011.1, read as the reverse complement.
CTGTTTTGCTCATAAATCGTCTTGATGTATGCCAACCCCTTATAAAGTGAGTGGGTGGCGCTTGCCCTAGGACTGCGTTACTTACTCTAGGATAACAAGTGCTATTTGTAATAGGTTTTACGGCACTTGTCACTTGTTTTATGCGCGATAGACTTCAAAGCTTTGTACATCTAGGTAAGCTATGGCTGTGTCGTTCGCAAGTTAGGCAGAATACACTGATAAATTCAACAAAAGGGAGTGAAGAGTGCCGTTAGAACAAAAGCTAGAAAGGTGGCTTCAGCAGCTTTGGTTACTAATGTCTGAGCACTTGGCTGTGTATTGGCCTGGCTGGGTGGCGGTGGTGGGCTTTGCATTGGCAATAGCCATGATGTCTCACGCGGTTTTAAATAAACGTGACCCTCGTTCTGCAGCTGCTTGGCTTGGTTTAATTTGGCTGGTTCCCTTTGTGGGATCAGTGCTTTATCTCATGATGGGGGTAAACCGTATTCAGCGGCGGGCTCAGCAATTGGTGGGTGAAGACGAGCTATTTGATATTAAGAGTTACACCAATAAATTAGCCACAAAACCTGATAGTGAACATTTGCTTACGCTAGCGGAGCTAACTGAACGTTTGACGGGTAACCCTTTGCTAGGAGGGAATCGGATTACGCCCATGGATGCCCCGCGCGCCTATGCCAGCATGTTAAAGGCCATCGATAATGCGGAAGAATCCGTGTTTATGACCACTTATATTTTTGGTAATGATAGTGCCGGAAAACCCATGGTGGAGGCCTTGTCGAGAGCGGTAAAACGTGGTGTAAAAGTACGCGTACTTGTTGATGGCATGGGTTCCTTATATTCCTTTCCACCGGTGGTGCGTCGTATGCGCCGCCGCCGTGTCACCACGGAGCGATTTTTATATTCCTTAGCGCCCTGGCGCATGCCCTATATGAATCTGCGTAACCACCGCAAAATCATGGTGGTGGATAGGCAGGTGGGTTTTACAGGGGGGATGAATATTCGTGCGGGCTATATTAGTTCGCCGCCACAAACCCTAGATATGCACATGAAAGTTGAGGGACCAGTAGTGGCACATTTGCTTAGCAGTTTTACGGCAGATTGGTATTTTACCCGTCGTGAAGGGCTTAATGCAGCCTATGCTGGCTCGCAGCAAGTGGGCGTGACACTGGCCCGTGGTATTAGCGCTGGCCCTGATGCGGATTTGGGTAAACGGCGCTTAGTGCTGCTTGCTGCTATCGGTAGTGCTCAGCATGAAATTCGCATTATGACGCCTTATTTTGTGCCTGACCAAACCTTGCTAACCGCGATTGAGTTAGCTGCTTTGCGAGGAGTGCGTGTGCAAATTATTTTGCCGCAGAAAAATAACATGCGATTTGTGCACTGGGCTTCTATGCACTTGCTACCCTGGCTAGTGAATGATGGCTGCGAAGTGTATTTTGTGGCCCCCCCTTTCGACCACACCAAAGTAATGACGGTGGATGGCAAATGGGTCATGTTTGGTTCTGGAAACTGGGATGCTCGTAGCTTGCGGCTAAATTTTGAATTTGATGTTGAAGCCTATGACGCACACCTTGCGGGGCAGTTGAATGCGCAAATAAATTATCGGTTGCAAGGAGCGGTACGATTAAATGCACACACAGTGCGCGAAAAGAATTACTTTAAGCGGCTACGCAATGGTCTAGCTTATGTGCTAGAACCCTATTTATAACTTAGAGGAAAATATATGCGTTTAGAACAAGGGCAAGGCCTACCAAAACAGTTGCGCTTTTTGGTCGTTGCGCACTTAGTACTGGTCCTGTTGCTAGTAATAATCAGCGTGGGTATTTGGGTACCAACGGGGGAGCAGCGACTATTAATAACGCGTTTTTTTAATGGGCTAACAGGGTTGTATCTGCTGTCCATGTGCAGTATTTACTTTTCTGCAGCGCGTCAAAACCAAGTACAAGATGGCACACAAAAAGCACTAGGGCTGCCGCTGATATTGGTATTTATTGCACAATTTTTCCCCAATATTTCAGGCCTCTTGTTATTGTGGCTAGCCAATGGTTGGTTAATGTTGCTTGAAGCAACGCCCACTCATAAAAGCCGTTGGCCGGTACCGTGGCAAACTGCCCGTCGACAGCAAGGCGTTTTGTTGTTGGTGGCGCTCACGAGCACCTTGGTGGCGGTGTACACACGCGGATATGTTTACGGGTAGCTATATGCGACCATTTCTTGGATTAAGCTTGGCTGTATTGTTAGCAGGTTGTGCAACGCACCATGGAACCGTTGAGAACACAAGCTCGTCTCATTCGTTGTGGGAGCAAAGCGACGCCGCCTCAGGTTATACACCTCGCCCAGAAGACGTGCTAATGCACGCGATTGGGTTGGTGGGCACACCCTATCGTTGGGGCGGAAATACGCCTGACTCTGGCTTTGATTGCAGTGGTTTGATTCGTTATGTGTTTGAGCAATCTGCAAATGTAAGCTTGCCGCGCACAACGCAGCAAATGTGGGCTCAGGGCGGAAGTTCTGTGGGCCGAAGGCAATTGCGAAGCGGAGATGTGGTGTTTTTCGCTACTAATGGCGGCAAACAAGTGAGCCATGCAGGAATTTACGTGGGGGAGGAGCGTTTTGTTCACGCCCCTTCCACTGGTGGCACCGTACGCTTAGATGAGCTAAATTCACCTTACTGGCAAAAGGTCTATTTAGCCGCTAAGCGTTTTATGCCTTAGCAGAACTATGCCAAGCCTAAACGTTCAGCAACATAGTCAGCATCTTTGTCGCCGCGGCCTGATAGGTTGACTAAGATATTCACATCGCTGCCATGCTTGGGTGCTTCGCGCATGGCCCACGCCACCGCATGAGCACTTTCTAGCGCAGGAATAATACCTTCAACACGGGAAAGCTCCATAAAGGCGTTTAAGCATTCTTCATCGGTTACGCTGTGATAATCCACGCGGCCTATATCTTTTAAATAGCTATGTTGCGGCCCCACGCCAGGGTAATCCAGCCCAGAAGCAATAGAGTGCACCTCAGCGGGGTTGCCTTCATCGTCGGCTAAAACATAGCACGCCATGCCATGAATTTCGCCCGGCTTACCTTTGGTTAAAGTGGCTGAATGACGTTGGGTGTTTAACCCTTCACCGGCAGGTTCAACGCCCACTAGTTTTACGGCTGAGTCATTTAAAAACGCAGTAAACATACCAATGGCGTTAGAGCCGCCACCCACACAAGCGGCAATGTAATTCGGCAAGGTGTTGTGTTGGGTTAAAAACTGCTGGCGGGCTTCTTTACCAATAATAGATTGGAAATCACGCACCATTTTAGGGAAAGGGTGAGGGCCCACCACAGAACCAATGGCATAAAAAAAGTGTTGAGGGTCTTTGAGGTACTCTTCAAAGGCGCTGTCCACGGCTTCTTTTAGCGTAGCGGCACCCTGGGTAACGGGTACTAAGGTAGCACCTAGGATTTTCATTTTGGTAACGTTAGGGTGTTCTTTGACAATATCGCTTTGGCCCATGTGAATTTCACAGGGAATGCCTACCAAGGCGCAGGCTGTGGCTAAGGCGACGCCGTGCTGGCCAGCACCCGTTTCTGCTAAGACTTTGGTTTTACCCATGTATTTTGCTAGCAATGCTTCGCCAAGGCAGTGGTTGATTTTATGCGCGCCAGTGTGGTTTAAATCCTCACGCTTGAGATGAATCTGCGCGCCGCCTAACTTTTGGCTTAAGCGCTTAGCATGGAAAATAGGGCTAGGGCGGCCCACATAGTGGGCAAACAAATCTGCTAACTCTGTTTTAAAAGAATCCTTGTTGCGGATGGTTTCATATGCCTGATTAATGTCATCCATAATGGCTTTGAGTTCGGGGGGAACCAACTGGCCACCGTAAGGGCCGAAAAAACCTTCCTCGTTAGGCATGGCGGCAAAAGATGGAGTATTGCTCATGGTGTCTCTCTTTCAAATAGAACGGCACGCTTCAATAGTGAAGACTATTTAACAAAATAAGCATAGTATTACTTTTATGTGAACACCATGATTAATTGGCAGTGTTTATATCGCGCAAAAACTCCCAAGTAATGCGCATGCGCGAAAGCCCCTTAAGCTCCGTGGGCATTAGCATCCAAAATGTGCGAGTAAAAGCTATCTCTGGTTGTAATACTGGCACTAGGCGTTGGTCGTTTTTCGCGGCAAAGGTGGGCAGTATGGCAATCCCAGCGCCATGAGCAACGGCTTCTTGTTGTGCCAGTACGCTAGTGCTGCGCCAGTTACCATGGCTCGAAGGCACAAGCTCGGTTAAGAAATTAAGCTCCTGGGTAAACAACAAGTCGTCCACATAGGTAACAAAGCGGTGTTTTTTTAAATCTTCTTTGCTGCGAATGGGGTCGTGTTGTGCCAAATAATCTGGGGCGGCATAAAGGCGCAATTCGTAGTCTGTAAGGCGGGTGATGGTGAAAGAACCTTTTTCAGGTCTTTCTAGGGTGATCACAATATCAGCTTCATTGCGCGACAATTGCAAGGCACGGGGGAGGGCCAATAAATCAATTTGTAAATGCGGGTAACGCTCACTCAATAAAGCAAGTTGTTTGGACAATACAAGGGTGCCGTACGCTTCGGTGGCACCAATGCGTACTTGGCCAGAAAGTTGCTCGGCTCCCGTTGGTTGTAACTGGTGCACGCTGGTATAGGCGTTTTCCATGGCTTCAGCAGCGGGTAATAAATGGCGCCCAGCTTCGGTGAGCATATAACCTTGGGGAGTACGCAAAAATAAAGGCTGCCCTATCTGTTTCTCTAGAGCGTTTACGCGTCGAGCCACTGTGGTGTGATCCACGCCCAAACGTCTTGCCGCCGTGACTAAACGCTCAGCCCGTGCCAATTCTAAAAAATAACGAAAATGATCCCAATCCATGCTTGTGGTGCCTTTTGTGTGCAAAAATACACAATGAATGTGCAAAAGTTTGGTCTATTCATAGCAAAAATGCACTGCTAGTATCAAATGGTTTAGAACAACAACTCAACCTCTCAAGGGAGTCATTGCTATGTCTCAATCGCAAGTGCCCACTGTTAAGCTGCTTATTAACGGTGAATTCGTGGAATCAAACACCGATCGTTGGGAACCCGTATTAAATCCCGCCACCCAAGAAACCTTAGCCATGATTCCCTTTGCTACTCAGGAAGAAATTGATCAAGCGGTGCAAAGCGCGCAAGAAGCGTTTAAAACTTGGCGCAAAACGCCCATCGGTGTGCGTTCCCGTATTTTCTTGAAGTACCAACAACTCATCCGCGAAAACATGGATGAGCTCGCAGAAATTTTAACCGCCGAGCAAGGTAAAACCTTGCCCGATGCGGCGGGTGATGTGTTTCGTGGGCTAGAAGTGGTAGAACACGCTGCGGCCATTGGCAATTTGCAAATGAGCGAATTTGCCAACAATGTGGCCAGTGACGTGGATACTTACACCTTGTATCAACCCCTTGGCGTGTGCGCGGGTATTACACCGTTTAATTTTCCCGCCATGATTCCCCTATGGATGTTCCCCATGGCCATCGCCACGGGCAACACTTTCGTATTAAAACCCTCTGAGCAAGACCCCATGGTAACCATGCGTTTAGCTGAGCTGGCCATGAAAGCCGGTGTTCCCAAAGGTGTGCTTAACGTGATTCATGGTGGTGAAGAGGCGGTGAATGCCATTTGTGACCACCCTTTAATCAAAGCGGTTTCTTTTGTGGGCTCCACCAAAGTGGGTACTCACGTATACAACCGCGCTAGCCTCAACGGCAAACGAGCACAATGCATGATGGGGGCTAAGAACCATGCGGTGATTCTGCCCGATGCCAATAAAGAGCAAACCCTCAATAATATTGTCGGCGCGGCTTTTGGTGCGGCGGGGCAGCGCTGTATGGCTTTGCCTGTGATTATTCTTGTGGGTGACGCCCGAGATTGGCTCGATGAGTTGGTGGAACGAGCCAAAACCTTAAAGGTGAATGCGGGCAAAGAGCCTGATACGGATGTGGGCCCACTCATTTCGCCGCAAGCGTTGGAGCGTGTGCGCAGACTGATCGGTGAAGGCGAGGCCGCCGGCGCCAAGCTGCTTTTAGACGGTCGCGACATCAAGGTGCCGGGTTATGAAAAAGGCAATTTTGTAGGGCCTACCTTGTTCGCGGATGTCACCACGGAGATGTCTATTTACACCGAAGAAATCTTTGGCCCTGTGTTGTGCGTACTGACAGCTGATTCCTTAGAAGAGGCTATCGATATTGTTAACGCCAACCCCAACGGTAACGGCACTGCCATCTTCACCCAATCGGGTGCTGCGGCACGTCGTTTCCAAGAAGATATTGATGTGGGCCAAGTGGGCATTAACTTACCTATTCCTGTGCCGGTACCGCTGTTTTCTTTCTCAGGTTCGCGCGCATCCAAGCTGGGTGATTTAGGGCCTTACGGTAAAGATGTGATTCGTTTCTACACTCAAACCAAAACCGTCACTGCGCGCTGGTTTGAGGATGATCAAGTGAGCGAAATGAACACCACTATCAGCCTTAAATAATCTCCCACACAATAAAAATAAGGAGGCACACCATGAACATTGGTTTTTTAGGACTCGGCAACATGGGCGGCCCCATGGCACAAAATCTACTGAAGGCAGGGCACGCTGTGCTCGCCTTCGATTTATCTAAGGACGCTTTGCAAGCGGCGCACGAGGCGGGTGCCGCTTTGGCAGCCAAGCCCCAAGAGTTAGCCGAAGCAGGCTTGGATATTGTCTTCACCATGCTCCCCGCCGCACAGCACGTGCGGAGCGTGTACTTGGGGGAAGATGGCTTGCTAGCCCACGGTAATGGCGACACCCTTTATGTGGATTGTTCCACCATAGACCCACATACCGCCCGAGAGGTGGCAGGTACTGCTGCTGAAAAAGGCATTACCTTGATTGATGCGCCTGTTTCAGGCGGCACCAAAGGTGCTGCCGAAGGCACTCTCACCTTTATGGTGGGCGGGCCTCAAAATGCCTTTGAGCAAGCCAAAACAGTGCTTAAAGATATGGGTAAAAACATTGTGCACTGTGGCGATACGGGTAATGGTCAGGTGGCAAAAGTGGCCAACAATATGCTGCTCGCTATTTCCATGATCGGCGTGGCCGAAGCCATGAACCTGGGTGTGAACTTAGGTATGGATGCCGAGACCTTGGCTAGTATTATTAACACCTCCAGTGGCCGCTGCTGGAGCTCAGAAATTAATAACCCTTATCCAGGTGCACTAGAAGGCGTGCCCGCTAGCCGCGGTTACACCGGCGGTTTTGGTAGTGCGTTAATGCTGAAAGATTTAGGGTTGGCACTAGAGGCAGCACAACAAGTGGAAGCGCCTGTGTTATTGGGCGGTTTAGCCAAGCAAATGTACCAACAACTTTGCAACCAAGGTCATAGCAAGTTAGATTTCTCAGCCATCATGAAGCTTTATCAACAGGAATAATAACTATGTCCCAAACAACTTTGTTGCTCATAGAAACCCACGGTGCCGTAGGCCATCTTGTTCTCAACCGTCCTGAGGCCCTCAATTCCTTGAACCTTGAGATGGTGCGTGCCATGCAGCAACAGCTCAATGCTTGGGCAGAGGATGACGCTATTAAAGCGGTGGTGTTACGCGCCAATGGCGACCGTGCTTTTTGTGCGGGTGGCGATATTCGTTCGCTGTATGACAGTTACTTTGCCGACGACGGCATGTACGTGGATTTCTTCAAAGAAGAATACGCGTTAGATGAATTTATCCATCAGTACCCCAAGCCCTTTATCGCCCTAATGCACGGCTACGTGCTCGGCGGCGGCATGGGGTTGGTGCAGGGCGCGAGTGTGCGCATAGTGAGCGAGAAGGCTCGTTTGGGTATGCCAGAGGTGGCCATTGGTTATTTCCCCGATGTGGGGGGAAGCTATTTCTTGCCACGTTTGCCCCATAATTTTGGCTATTGGATGGGCGTCACAGGGCAACATATTAATGCAGCGGACAGTTTGGCGGTGGAGCTGGCGGATGAGTTTATGTCTGCGGCTAACTTCCCCGCGTTTTGCGATGCTCTTGCCGCTGCGGATTGGGAACAAGGCACTGCAGAGGAAGTGGTGTCTCAGGTGGTGAGCGATTTTGCTGAAATCTTCCCAGAAGATGTACAAGAAAGCGTGCATGCTGTTGCCATTAAAAAGCATTTTAGCCACAGCACATTGCATGAAGTGGTGGCGTCCTTAGAAGCGGAAACAGAGCAAAAAGAGTGGGCGCAAAACACCCTAAACCTAATGCGCACCCGTTCGCCATTAGCCATGGCGGTGACCTTGAGCTTGCTACGTCATGGTGCGAACCTCACGTTAAACCAATGTTTTGCTTTGGAGTTACATTTGGATAAGCAGTGGTTTAGCCAAGGCAATATTGTGGAAGGGGTGCGCGCGTTAATTGTGGATAAAGACAAAAATCCGCAATGGCAACCCGCTACCATAGAAGCGGTGACGGATGAGCAAGTGGCCGCTTTTTTCTCTGGTTTTAATCCTCAGTAAAGGAAAGACAAATGCACGACGCACTCCTCACAGAAGAACAACGCATGGTGCGTGATATGGCGCGTGAGTTTTCGCGCCAAGAGTTAGCCCCCCACGCAGCCCGTTGGGAGGCAGCAGGTTGGCTTGATGAAGCAGTGACTCAGCAAATGGGTGAGCTTGGCTTTTTGGGCATGGTGGTGCCCGAAGAGTGGGGCGGTTCTTACACAGATTACACCGCCTACGCCTTGGCAGTGGAAGAGATTTCCGCAGGTTGTGCTTCCACTGGGGCGTTAATGAGTATCCATAACTCTGTGGGGTGTGCGCCTTTGCTGAATTTTGGTACCGAAGCGCAAAAACAAACCTGGTTACCACAGCTTGCCAGTGGCCAAATCATCGGCTGTTTCGCCTTAACGGAGCCGCAGGCTGGCTCCGAAGCGCATAACCTTAAAACCCGCGCTGTGCTTGAAGGCGATAAATGGGTGCTCAATGGCACTAAGCAATTTACCAGTAATGCCAAACGTGCGGGCCTCGCCATTGTGTTTGCGGTCACCAACCCCGAAGCAGGCAAGCGGGGTTTATCAGCATTTTTGATTCCCACGGACACGCCTGGCTTTCAGGTGGAAGCCATGGAGCAAAAAATGGGGCTTAAAGCCTCAGATACTTGCGCTGTTACCCTCACGGATTGCCGCATCCCTAAAGCCAATATGTTGGGTGAAGAAGGGCGTGGCCTCGCCATTGCTTTATCCAACCTAGAAGGTGGGCGCATTGGTATTGCCGCTCAAGCACTGGGTATTGCGCGGGCGGCTTTTGAAGCGGCGCTTGCTTATGCCCAAGAGCGGGAGCAGTTTGGCAAGCCTATTGCCGAACACCAAAGCGTGGGCAATATGTTGGCCGATATGCATACCCAGATTAATGCCGCCCGTGGTTTGATTCTCCACGCAGCTGCGTTGCGCACACTCAATCAGCCTTGTATTAGCGAGGCGTCGCAAGCCAAGCTGTTTGCTTCAGAAATCGCTGAACACGTGTGTTCTAAAGCCATTCAAGTGCACGGCGGTTATGGGTACTTAGCCGACTACGCAGTGGAACGCCACTACCGCGATGCCCGTATCACTCAGATTTATGAGGGTACCAGTGAGATTCAACGTTTGGTGATTGCGCGTGAGCTATTGAGACGTTCGTAGTATTTATAATGGTGTGTGCTGTACTGTATTAGAGTATTGTTATATGTTATAACTATATTCCAGTAAGTTCTACAAGCGAGACTTGGGAGTATAATGAAACATGGCGACACCACAGGTACACCCGTTTTTTGAACCCGTCACTTTTACTTATAGTTATGTGGTGGTGGACGAAGCCACCCAGCGCTGCGCAATTATTGATTCTGTGCTGGATTACGATCCTGCTGCTGGACGTACTAGCACAGAAAGCGCCGATAAAATCATTGCTTTTGTGCGCGAACAGGCGCTTGACGTGGAGTGGATACTAGAAACCCATGTGCATGCAGACCATCTCTCAGCAGCGCCTTACTTGCAACAAGCTCTAGGCGGAAAACTAGGCATTGGCGCTAATATCACCAAAGTACAAGAACTTTTTGGGCAGTTATTTAACGAAGGAACAGAGTTTGCTCGTGATGGCAGCCAGTTCGATTGTTTGTTGGAAGATGGTGATACTTTCACCATTGGCACTTTAAAAGCGCGAGCGATTCATACCCCTGGCCATACCCCTGCCTGTATGACTTATATTATTGAAGATGCTGTTTTTGTTGGGGACACGCTTTTTATGCCAGATTATGGCACAGCTCGTTGTGACTTCCCCGGTGGTGATGCGGCGCAATTATACGACTCAATCCAAAAAATCTTTGCGTTACCCGATGAGTACCGAGTATTCATGTGTCATGATTATAAGGCGCCAGGTCGCACCGAATATCTTTATGAAACCACGGTGGGTGAGGAGCGGCAGCATAACATTCATGTTCGAGCTGGCGTAACGAAAGATGAATTTGTGGCTTTGCGTAATAAACGCGATGCCTCCTTATCAATGCCGCGTTTAATCCTTCCTTCCGTGCAAGTCAATATGAGGGCAGGTAACATGCCACCCGCTGAAGATAATGGTATTCGATACTTAAAAATACCTCTTAATAAACTCTAATAAAGGAAGTAGGCATGGATTCAATTAAGCGCATTACGCCTTTCTTTTCAGTGGCACCACAAATCCAAGTGGAAGATCTAGCAACTATTGCTGCGGCAGGTTTTCAAACCTTGGTTAATAATCGTCCTGATGGTGAGGGAGAAGGGCAGCCCAGCAGTGAGGCTATGGCTAAGGCGGCCGCTGAACATGGCTTGCGATATCATTATCTACCGGTGCAATCTGGGAATATTCGCGATGAGAATGTAACCGATTTTGCCGAGCTGCTCAGTACGGCTCGTGGCCCCGTCCTGGCTTTTTGCCGTACTGGCACCCGCTCCACTAGCTTATGGGCTTTGTCCCAGGCGAGCCGTTTGTCGCCTGATATTATCCAAGCCACGACGCAGGCTGCAGGCTACGACTTAAGCGGCATGCAGGCTCGTTTAGCGCATCGTTGGCAGTGTGGTCCATTGGAAGAGGAGCCCACAGCCCAGCCGAGTGGCCAAGAATACGATGTGTTGGTGGTTGGCGGAGGTGCGGGAGGCTCAGCAGTAACAGCCAGTTTGCTGAAACGCAGCCCCGAGCTCCGCATTGGCGTGATTGAGCCTAATGAACTGCATTATTACCAACCAGGTTGGACGTTGGTGGGAGCCGGTGTGTTTAGCCGAGCACAAACAGAGCGTCCTATGAGCCGCTGTATCCCTGAGCAAGCCCAATGGATTCGGGCAGCTGTGGTGGGATTTGAGCCAGAACAAAATGCGGTGGTGTTAGAAGATGGCACCTTACTCAGATATCGCGCTTTGGTGGTGGCCCCAGGATTGTCTTTAAACTGGGATGCCATTAGTGGCTTACGCGAGACCTTAGGTAAGAATGGCGTTACCTCGAACTATCAAGTGGGATTAGCCCCCTACACGTGGCAGTTAGTGCAGGAGTTTAAAGGTGGAAGAGCGCTATTTACGCAGCCAGCCATGCCCATTAAGTGTGCTGGAGCACCCCAGAAAGCCATGTATCTTTCATGCGATTATTGGCAGAAAAAAGGTGTATTAAATAATGCCCAAGTGAGTTTTCACTTGGCAGGAGATGCCTTGTTTGGTGTGGCTGATTTCGTACCGCCCTTGATGGAATATGTGCACAAATATAAAGCACACCTAGCCTTTAAAGAAAATCTGGTGGCTGTGGATGGCGAAAACAAAGTGGCTACCTTTGAGATAGCCGATAGTGAAGGCAATACCAGCCGCCGCGAAGAGCAGTTTGATTTGTTGCATGTGGTACCCCCACAACGGGCGCCACGCTTTATTCGCGATAGCGTACTTGCCAACGAGGCGGGCTGGGTGGATGTGGATGACACAACCCTGCAGCAGCGGCAATTTCCTAATATTTTTGCCATAGGTGATGTGACTTCTACGGCAAATGCAAAAACTGCCGCAGCAGTGCGTAAACAGGCCCCCATAGTGGCACAAAACTTGCTAGCTCACTTACAGCATCAACCATTAACAGCCAAATATGATGGCTATGGCGCCTGTCCGCTTACGGTGGAGCGTGGCAAAGTGGTGTTAGCGGAGTTTGGCTATGGTGGTAAGTTGTTGCCAACCTTTCCCTTAAAGCCCACTGTGGCGCGTCGATTTAATTGGCATATTAAAGCAGTGTGGATGCCCAGTATTTATTTTGACTTGATGCTAAAAGGCCGTGAGTGGCTCACAGATACCGAGGCTTAGGGTAAGCGTGACTAAATGGATACCTATTCTGCAATGGCTGCCGAAATATCGTGCCCACTTAGCACTTAAAGATGCGATAGCTGCGGTTATTGTCACCCTGATGTTAATCCCGCAAAGCTTAGCCTACGCTATGCTAGCGGGATTACCTCCTGTCACAGGGTTATACGCAAGCATTGCTCCCTTGTTGCTTTACGCTATTTTTGGCACCAGCCGTACGTTAGCAGTGGGGCCTGTGGCCGTGATTTCTCTTATGACTGCAGCGGCCTTGGAGCCACACTTTGCAGTGGGTTCTGCTGCCTATGTGCAAGGAGCTATGCTGCTGGCTGCATTATCCGGCGTAATTTTGCTGCTGATGGCTGTATTGCGGTTAGGTTTTCTGGCTAATTTTTTAAGCCATCCTGTGATTTCAGGTTTTATCAGTGCCTCGGGCATTCTTATTGCGTTGAGTCAGCTGCACCATATTTTAGGAGTGAAGGCAGGGGGCCAAAATGTCCAAACTTTACTGCCTGCCCTATGGCAGAGTTTGCCTAGCATTCACTGGCCCACCGCGTTAATTGGTTTCAGTGCCTTGTTGCTTTTGCAATGGATGCGAAAGGGAGCAGGTCTATTTTTACAACGGTTCGGTTTGAACCAAACCAGCACAAGTCTCATCACTAAAGTAGGCCCAGTGCTTGCCATCGTAATTTCTGTGCTTGTGGTATGGCAGCTCGATTTGGTTGCACAGGGGGTGAAGGTGGTGGGCGAAGTGCCGAAAGGCTTGCCCGCACTTAGCGTGCCGACAATGGATTTATCGGTGGTGCAATTATTATTCCCAGCAGCTGTTTTGATTAGCTTGGTGGGGTTTGTGGAGTCTATTTCAGTGGCGCAAACCTTGGCGGCTAAGCGGCGCCAGCGTATTCACCCCGATCAAGAGCTAGTGGGATTGGGTGCCGCCAGTCTGGCATCTGCAGTGAGCGGGGGGTTCCCCGTCACCGGAGGTTTTTCACGCTCCGTGGTGAATTATGACGCAGGCGCGCAAACCCAAATAGCGGGTGTGTTTACGGCCATAGGTATCGGGCTAACTGCACTGTTCTTCACCTCGTTGTTTTATTACTTACCCCATGCGGTGCTGGCCGCCACCATTATTGTGGCTGTGCTGAGTTTGGTGGATTGGCGTTCCCTAGTGGTCACTTGGCGTTATTCAAAACAGGATTTTTTTGCCCAGGCTGCCACTATTGTTGGGGTGCTTGGGGGAGGGGTGGAGCTAGGCATTGTGCTTGGTGTGGCGCTATCGTTATTGTTATTTCTTTGGCGCACTAGCCGCCCTCATATGGCCGTGGTAGGCGCCATTCCTGGTACGGAGCATTTTAGAAACATAGAACGCTACGATGTGGTGCAAAGCCCCAAGGTGCTATCAGTGCGTGTGGATGAAAGTTTGTATTTTCCCAATGCGCGTTACTTGGAAGAAAGAGTCGCGGCCTTGGCATTTGAGAGCCCGCGCATTGAGCATCTAGTGCTAATGTGCTCTGGCGTAAATCATATTGATGCCAGTGCGCTTAATAGTTTGGTTGCGATTGCCGAGCGCTTAAAAGCCGCTGGTGTGCAGCTGCATCTTTCCGAGGTAAAGGGCCCGGTAATGGATCGATTGAAAAACACTGAGTTTTTGCATGCCTTTGGCGGTGAGGTATTTGTGAGCCAGTTTCAGGCGTTGCAATGCTTAGACCCTGAAAGCGCCGCCAAAGCAGCGCGCTGAGTTATGCCTCTGGAATATCAATGTACTCAATGATTTTTACGATTTTCTGCACTCCGTAAACCCGTTGCACACGTTTTACCACAGCATCTGCTTCTGCCTTAGTCATTAAGCCCATGATGTAAACTACGCCACGGCGGGTAACAACCTTGGTGCGGCGTCCAGGGACTTGGCTTGCTAACAGTAAACGGGTTTTGGTTTTAGTCGTTATCCAGGTGTCGCTAATATTGGAAAATACCGATGCCTTCTCTCGTACAGCAACTTCGTTATGGACGCTACGCACGTGACGAATTTGCTTGGCTATTTTTCCAGCGTCCTGCTTAAGGGTTTGATCAGCCACCTCACCCACTAGTAAAACGTTACCGTTAATACTAATAACTTTTACCTTGCCATCATCACGTATGTTGGGAGCGCTACGATAAAGGTTAATTTTGGTTTTGCGCTCAATATTGTGGTCTTCTACTTTGGCACCAAAAGTGCGCTTACCGTGGTTTTGGTCCGTGGGCGCTTCACTCATAGGCGCTAGCATGCTCGCGCAGCCTGAGAGAGTTGCTAACAAAAATAGCAATAAAATGTGCCGCATCTGTAGGGTAAGAAACACTATTAATCTCCGCCAAACAATTGTTGGTCGATGAAATCGCATAAGGCATGAATGATTACAAGGTGCACTTCTTGAATGCGGGCTGTGGAGTCGGAAGGCACGCGGATTTCCACATCAGCGCCCGTGTAAAGTGGCGCCATTTTGCCACCATCTTTACCGGTTAGCGCTACCACAGTTAATCCTTTGTCGTGAGCCGCTTGAATGGCTTGCACCACATTGGCTGAATTGCCGCTTGTGGAAACAGCTAGCAAAATATCGCCAGGGTTGCCTAGAGCACGAATTTGCTTTGAAAACACTTCGTTATAACTGTAATCATTGGCGATGGAGGTTAGCGTAGAGCTATCCGTGGTCAGAGCAATAGCCGGTAGCGCAGGGCGCTCACGCTCAAAGCGATTTAGCAGCTCAGAAGAAAAGTGCTGTGCATCACCCGCCGAGCCACCATTACCGCAAGTAAGGATTTTGCCTCCATTGAGTAGCGCTTCCACCATTCGCTGGCCAGCGGCTTCAATAAGCTCGGGCAGCACCTCGGCTGCAGCCATTTTCGCTTCCATGCTATCCACAAACATCTGTCGGATTCGATTGATACTCATAACTCTCTCCTATAGTGGCAATGCGTCATCGTATTCAAATGCACCTTGGACCCAGTGGCATTGCCATTGTTCATAATTGTTTTTACAAACCCCCACAACGTCAAAGCGGCAATTTACTGTGGCTGCCACCTCGTGGGTTTGTAAATAATGCATGGCGGCTTGCGCAATACGACGTTGTTTATGTCTGGTCACAGAAGCTAAAGCGCCGCCATGGCTTGTTCCTTTACGATAGCGAACTTCAATAAAAACCAAAGTATCCTCGTGGCGCGCAACGATATCAAGCTCGCCATAAGCACAATGATAATTGTGCGTTATTGGAATTAACCCGCGCGCAGCTAACCATTGGCTGGCGAATTGCTCAGCGGCTGCCCCCGCTTGTTGCTGAGGGGTTAAGGGCTTCGACGGGGAGAACGGGTTCATGGGGTAACTCATTGCTCGCATCATAGGTTGCTTCGCCACGAACAAACTTGGCGGGTAGCAGGGTTCGTTTAATGCTTTGTTCTTTTAAGGTAAGCGTACCTGTTAAACCTTCCATGCGGTTGCGGGCTGAGGTTTTCATTAACGCTAAACGCTGCGACATTTGGTAGGCATCTACGCCAAGGGCAAAGATGCGCTCATAGCGACCGTGGGTTCTCGGCCACGCCTCTTGAACAGCGTTGTAAAAGTGGGTGTCTGGTGTTAGCAGCCAAGGGATATCCACAAACTGAATGCGGTTTAAATCGTTGTCACGTTGGCGGTTAGGCTGCGCATCATAAATCATGGAAGTGCTAAAAATGGGAAGGTGATTGCCGTGGTAAAAATCTATGGCTGGTTTAATTTGCCGGCCCTGTTCTGCTGTGGCCACGACAAAAATGGCATCAATATCTTTGCGGCTAACGTTTTTATTACGCTGTGTTCGTGCCTGATAAGCATCAACTTTCAGCAAACGGCTTACAGCCTCGTTAGCGTCTTGCCCATAACTTTGTTGGTCTACAACCTCGCCACCAAGCTGTTCCCAGGCTTGGGAAAAGGCAAAAGCGGTGCGCTCTCCAGTGGTGCTATCAGGAAATAGTAACCCCATGTGGCTAAGGCCTTGTTGGTGCGCTAATTGAGCTATTTGCGTGGCTTCATCCTCAGGCGACAGACCAAATTGAATTAAGTTCTCGGGAGCAGCTTCTTGCTCGTGGTAGTTCAAGGATAAAACGTCCACGGGCAAGGTTTTTTGACGGGCAAGCGTTATTACTTTGTCTTTTTCGAGGGGACCAATAACGAGTTCAGCTCCATCGTCTATGGCCTTGTGGTAAAGAGCCACAATATCCGTGTCTTTATCAGCACTATCATAAAAACGCAGCTCTGGCGTGTCGTGGCCTTGTTCAGCACTGATATAATAAGCCGCTAGTATGCCGTCGCGTAAGGCATGGGCGGCATTGGCCACCGCACCTTGCTCTGGCAGTAAGACGGCAATATGGCGAGGGCGATTTTTTAGCGCCTGCTCAAGGCTGGCAATATCTTTAGGTGGGTTACTAATGGCCGCATGCTGCCACCAGCGGCGTTGCCATTGGTGTAATTGTTTAATTTGCTCTTCTAAGCCAAGGCGTTCGTTTTTATAGAGTTGTGCTAACTCAACCCAGCCGCGACCATTAAGGTTGCTGTGATTGGCTAGCTCATCAAGTTCAGTGGCGGAAAGCTGCGTAAGAAGCTGCCAGATAAGCTGCTGATTATAAGCTTGTTCCGTTTCATCGAGCTGTGAGTCGAAGCGAAAGCGAAGAATAAGGCTTTCTTTGATTTTCCCTTCTAGGGCCAAAATGTCAGAACGTAGCAAGTCAAATTGAGCACGGGTGTTGGAATCACCTTGCTCGATCAGTTTCTCGAGCCGTGGGTCACCTAATAAAATGCTTGCTTTCCGAGTATGACCTTCGCTCAGCAAAGCGTAGGTTGTCATTTGATACCAATGTAGTTGGTGGTCAGTATTGCTTAGCTCATCAACATCTATGCTTTCAAGCATCTCTAGTGCTTCGGCGTAGCGTTGCTCAGAAATATACTGCTCGGCCCACGCTAGGGCGAGTTCTGCGCGCTTGCGTTTGGGCGCATTGGCTAGTGCATCTTTTGCTTGTGAGCTGCTGCTAGGCGGGTGGGCGACTTGGCTGCTGCTTGGCGTGCTGCTACAGCCGCTCAATCCGATGGCGGCTAAAACGAAAACAAAGGCTAGAACCCGTATATGCATAGTAATACCTAGGCGCTCAGTTAAAAATAAGAGCTACATTGTAGACGTCTCAACAATAAGCATCCATGCCTTGAGGGTAAATCATTGTGCTAGTGCTCAAGTTATCATTTTTTATCGGCTGCATATTTCGCTAGTTATTATTACCATGGCACTTTTATTCATTAAGGGTGGTGAGCCATGAGCGGCGTTTTATATGTGGTGAGTACACCTATTGGGAATGTGGCAGATATTAGCGAACGCGCGCAAAGCGTTTTGCAAGATGTTGCTGCTGTGGCAGCAGAAGATACGCGCCGCACAGGCGTGTTACTGGATGCGCTCGGGATTCAAGCGCGCTTAGTGAGTTACCACGATCACAATGAGCGAGAACGTACCCCGCAATTGGTTGAACGCTTGCAGCAAGGCGAGAGTCTAGCGTTGGTTTCAGATGCAGGCACACCATTGGTGAGCGACCCAGGTTATCGTTTGGTAAGAGCTTGCCAAGAGGCAGGCATCCAAGTGGTGCCCGTGCCAGGAGCGAGCGCTGTGTTAGCCGCGTTAGCGGTGGCAGGGCTGCCCACCGATGAATTTTTGTTTTTAGGTTTTTTACCCGCTAAAGGCAAGGTGCGTCGCGATGCCCTTCAACGCTCTTTGGATAGTGGTTGCACCACTGTGATTTTTGAAGCGCCTCACCGCTTGGTATCCTTGTTAGAACAACTGGTGGACGCAGGCGCGGCGGAGCGCGAGGTTGCCTTGTGTCGAGAGCTCACTAAAAACTTTGAGACGGTGCGCAGGGCTCCCGTGGCTGAGTTGTTGGAATGGGTGACGGCGGATCTTAATCAGCAAAAGGGTGAAATAGTGTTGGTGCTGGGGCCAGGCGAGCAGCAGCACTTTGCTAATACGCAATGGCAGCCACTGGCTAAACGTTTATTGCAGGAACTACCCGCCGCTCGAGTGGCTAAGGTGTTGGCGGAGTTCACAGGAGAGAAACGCCAAGCGCTGTACCAATGGTTGCTTGAACAAGAAGGCAAATAGCTTGCTTCGCCTGGGTGAAGCCCATACACTGCTTTGGCCAACCAGACAGCCGCTGGTAGCGTTGCTACGAGAGGAAAGTCCGGGCTCCAAAGAGCAGAGTGCCAGGTAACGCCTGGGCGCTGCGTTAGCGATGATGCAGTGACGGCTAGTGCCACAGAAAACAAACCGCCTTGCTTGCAAGGTAAGGGTGAAAAGGTGCGGTAAGAGCGCACCGCGTTCTAGGTAACTAGAATGGCAAGGTAAACCCCACTCGGAGCAAGACCAAATAGGAATCCAACGGTGCTGCTCGTACTGGATTCGGGTAGGTCGCTTGAGGTGCTTGGCGACAAGCATCCTAGATGAATGGCTGTCCACGACAGAACCCGGCTTATCGGTTGGCTATATTTTTAAATATCAATTTTTTATTGTTAATTATTCTTTTTGGCTATCTAACTTAAAGTAAATTCTAGTTTTCTTCCCGTAGGTCGTTGATGCTAAGCTCAGCGGCCTTTTTTATTGCTCTTTTTAGTAAAAAACAATTAAGTCGTTGAGAGTTAATGATTTTTTATAGCGTTGCTGTGTTCCTTTGCTTGACTAGCCAATTGGCAAGACACTAAAGTGTCACAAAGTGGAGCAAAGTGGTGTAAAGTGGGTTTTTAGGTGGTAAGAAGACATTTCTTACCAATGAAAACAATAACCATAAGCCAAGTACCAAATTCATCTGGGAGCACAGCACAATGTTCAGTGGGCGCACGGCCCTCAACGTAGACGCAAAGGGAAGGATGGCAATTCCCACCCGTTATCGCGAGCGCCTTCAAGAGGCATGCGAGGGACGTCTTGTGCTTACGCAACACCCTTATGACGGCTGTTTGGCACTTTACCCAGAAGATAAGTGGCAAAAAATTGCAGAATCCGTGGCATCCCTACCTGATTCCGCTCCCGAAGTGCGCTACCTCAAGCGTCGTTTTCTGGGTCAAGCGGTAGAAGTGGAAATGGATGGCAATGGACGCTTCTTAATACCCGCAGAATTACGAGAACTTATTCGATTAGATAAAAAAGCCATGCTGGTGGGACAAATCACGCGCTTCGAAGTGTGGAGCGAAGAGAGCTGGCTAGCAGAACAAGAGAAATATCAACAGCTTGCGCCGGAGGTAATGCCAGCGGTTGTTCAGGAACTGGCGTTTTAATCATGCTGACAGCAAACGAATATTCACATGAGTCTGTTTTGCTAGAAGAGGTGTTGGAGTTGCTTCCCACCGACCTCCAGGGCGTTTATGTGGATGGTACTTTTGGGCGCGGAGGACATAGCCGCGCTTTATTGGCAAAGCTTGGCGAACAAGCGCGTTTGTTTGGCATTGATAGAGACCCGCAAGCGGTGGCAGTGGGCGAGCAATTAGCCCATGAGGAGCCTCGCTTTACCATGGTGGCGTCACGTTTTGATTGCTTGCCTAGTATTGTGGAACAAGCAGGCAGTTTACTGTCTGGTGTCTTGCTTGATTTGGGTGTGTCCTCGCCACAGCTTGATGACCCTGAGCGCGGCTTTAGTTTTTTGCGCGAGGGGCCGCTGGATATGCGCATGGACCCTACCTCAGGACAAAGCGCAGCAGAGTGGCTCGCCAGTGCAGCAGAAGAGGATATTGCCAACGTCTTGTATCGCTATGGTGAGGAGCGCAAGTCTCGCTGGATTGCCAAGCGTATTGTTCAAGAGCGTGAACAGGCTCCTATTACTCGTACTACGCAGCTTGCAAGTTTAATCGCTGCCGTTGTTGGGCGTGGCGCACCAGGTAAGCATCCCGCCACAAGAAGTTTTCAGGCTATTCGTATTCATGTGAATCAAGAATTAGCCGCCCTAGAGGCTGTGCTAGAACAAAGCATAGATGCGTTAGCGCCGGGTGGGCGCTTGGCTGTTATTAGTTTCCATTCACTGGAAGATCGCATGGTGAAGTTGTTCTTGCGTGATGCGGCGGGTAGAGCTCCACAAACCAAAGGTATGCCCTATGTGGAGCAAGAAGCCAAGGTGCGTTTAGTGGGGCGCGCCATTAAAGCGGGCAAGGATGAATTGAAAACAAATGTACGTGCCCGTAGCGCTGTGCTGCGCATAGCGGAGAGGGTGTGATAATGACTGCGCACAAGACACATACATTAACACCATATTTGCTCGCTTGCCTCGTGGTGAGCAGCGCTTTTGCCGTGAGCTATAGCGTGCATGAAACGCGCAAACTTACTAATACATCC
This sequence comes from Alcanivoracaceae bacterium, assembly GCA_027324795.1. Taxonomy (GTDB): domain Bacteria; phylum Pseudomonadota; class Gammaproteobacteria; order Pseudomonadales; family Alcanivoracaceae; genus CALEAR01. The sequence continues at coordinate 12,883 of DAHVSB010000011.1, read as the reverse complement.
CAGCAATTGCAACGTGAGCAAAGCCGCCTTCATACAGAGTGGGGGCAGCTGTTGCTAGAGCATAGTACTTGGGGTTCTTACGCGCGTGTTGAGCGCATAGCACGTGAAGAACTCAATATGATTCAGCCAACGTCTCAGCATAGAGTGGTGGTACGACCATGAGTCAACAGCAGCTGACAATTAAGACACCAAGCGTGGCGCGCCTATGGTTTGTATTGGGTGTGCTTGGCGTTATGTTGCTGTTGCTAGCTTTTAGAGCGTTTGATTTGCATGTACTGCAGCATGAGTTTTTGGCTAACCAAGGTGAAAAACGTAACCTTCGTAGCGAGCCTTTGGCGGCTCACCGCGGTGTTATTTACGATCGCACAGGTAGCCCCTTGGCAGTTAGCACACCAGTGACCACGCTATGGGGCAATCCTAGCGAGCTAGTGGAACACCGCCAAGAGTGGCAGCGCTTGCGCCATAACAAGGTGGTTTCCGAGGCCAAAATAGCAGACATGGTGCGCGGGCGCGAAAACAAAAAGTTTGTTTATCTCGCTCGTGGATTAGCGCCGTTGCAGGCGCAGTCTGTACTTGCTGAGGGTGTGCCAGGTATTTATTCCCGCACAGAATATCGTCGTTATTACCCTGCTGGCGAAGTCACAAGCCATGTGATTGGGTTTACTAATATTGATGATCAAGGCCAAGAAGGGCTTGAGCTTGCTCTGAATGACAGTTTGAAGGGTGTCGAGGGGCGACGAAAATACGTGCGCGATAACCGTAATCGCGTAATCCAGGGAATTGAAGTGGATAAAGAAGCTCGTCCAGGCACAGACGTGACCCTTAGCATTGATTTGCGTTTGCAATACATTGCTTATCGTGAGCTGCTGGCTGCGGTGAAAAAATCTAAAGCCGCAGGTGGCAGCGTAGTGGTATTAGATGCCCATACTGGCGAGATTCTTGCCATGGTGAATCAGCCAAGTTTTAACCCCAATAACCGCGAAGGGGTACAGGTGGGCGCACTACGCAATCGTGCAGTCACCGATATGTTTGAGCCTGGTTCAACGATTAAGCCCCTAACCATTGCTGCGGCTATGGAAGAAGGACTGCTGAAGGCGAGCAGCACTGTGGATACCACGCCAGGCACCCTGAAAGTGGCGAATAAACTCATCCGTGATGCTCGCAACTACGGGGTTATTGATATCCCCACCATATTGGCAAAGTCCTCCAACGTGGCTACCACCAAAGTGGCACTGATTATGGATGACCAGGCGTTGCCGGCATTTATGCGTCGCTTTGGGTTTGGCGCAACCACGGGCGTGGCTTTCCCAGGGGAAGCAAAGGGCAGCCTTCCGTACCGTCAGCATTGGCGTGAGATTGAGCGGGCCACCTTGTCCTATGGTTACGGCGTGTCAGTGACCGCGTTACAGCTTGCGCGCGCTTACGGCGTGCTAGCTAACAATGGCAATTTGCTTCCTGCTACTCTGATTAAGCAGGAGCAGCCTCTGGTGGGCGAGCAAATTATTGATGCTGAGCATGCAAACGATATGGTGCGAATGCTTGAGGGCGTGGTAAATGAAGGCACAGCTAGCCGCGCCCGCGTTCCTGGTTATCGGATTGCTGGTAAAACAGGCACGGTGCGTAAGCTCACCAATGGTAGCTACGAGGAAGATAAATACCTTGCCATGTTTGCAGGCATAGCACCGGCTGAAAACCCTCGCATCGTCACTGTGGTAGTGGTGGATGAGCCAAAAGAAGGAGGCTATTACGGCGGTTTAGTGGCGGCCCCCGTGTTCGCGCATATTATGTCGGGCGTATTGCCCATGTTAAATATTGAGCCTCATGCACCAGAGCCTATTTATGCTAGCAGTGAGGTTAGCGCGCAAGGAGGACAGCTATGAGCCGTTCCTTGCACACCTTGCTGCCGCATCTGAATTTTGCTTCCGCAGTGGGGCAAATAACGGTTAAACACTGGCGCCTTGATAGCCGCCAAGTGCAGCAAGGCGACGGATTTATTGCGGTGTTGGGCACTCAAACCGATGGGCGTCAGTTTGTTCCACAAGCCATAGCGCAAGGCGCCTCCGTGGTGTTACAGGCAGGCGACGATTTTGCCTGTCAGGCGCTTGAAGGGGTGCCTGTTATTACTGTGCCCCAGCTAATGGAGCAGTTAGGCCACTTACTTGCGCGTCATTATGCCTCCCAAACAAACAAGCCAGTGATTGCGATAACGGGCACTAATGGTAAGAGCAGCGTGGCGGGCTTTATTCAGCAATTAACCGATTTGCTCCAGCAGCCGTGGGGATTGCTCGGTACTTTGGGCGCTTGTTATGCAGGGCAATGTGAGGGTTTGGGGCTCACCACTGCAGATGCCGCCAGCGTACATCGCTATTGGGCAGAGTTCAGAAAGCAAGGTGCTCAAGGTTTGGTGTTAGAAGCGTCTTCCCATGCTTTACATCAACAGCGCTTGGCTGGCTTGCCCATCACCGTAGGCGTATGGACAAACCTTAGCCGCGATCATCTTGATTATCACGGTGACATGACCGCTTACGCCGAAGCTAAGGCGCTGCTGTGGCAGCGTAGCGAGCTCACTGCGGCAGTGTATTCCTTAGAGCAGTCAGAAGTGGCGGCGCATTTGCCTGCCGAACTGTCAGCTATTACTTACGGCAAAAGCAAAGAAAACGCTATTTCTTATAGCGAATTGCGCTGTCATGGCTCGGGTATGGACTTTGTATTACATCACAAACAACAGCATTGGAACCTGAGCCTACCCCTATTTGGCGCTTTTAATGTGGATAACGTGATGGCCGCTTTAGCTGCTTTGATGGCTGCAGGCTTTGCGTTAGAAGAGCTACTGCCCTTGGTGTCTGAGTTAAAGCCAGTAACGGGCCGCATGGAGCAAGTAAGAGCAGAGCATGGGCCTGCGGTGGTAGTGGATTTTGCTCATACCCCCGAGGGTTTGAAGGCGGCACTTACTGCCCTTAATCAACATTTTAATAAGCGTATTATTTGTGTGTTTGGTTGCGGTGGCGACCGTGATAAAGGGAAGCGACCCTTGATGGCAATGGCAGCAGAACAGGGCGCTAACGAGATTTATTTAACTAGCGATAACCCCCGCAACGAACCTGCAAATGCCATTTTGAGTGAGGTTGAAATAGGGTTTAGCGAACAGGCTAAAGTTCACAAAATTGAAGATAGAGCAGCAGCCATCACTGCTGCTATTCAAAGTGCTAGTGCATCGGATGTGGTGCTCATTGCAGGCAAAGGGCACGAGCAGGAGCAAATTATTGGTTCAGAGCGTTTGCCCTTTAGCGATGTGTTAGCGGCGCAAGCAGCTCTGCAAACGTGGAGACCTGCCTCATGATGACATTACAGCAGGTAGCCGAGTGGACCAAAGGCGAGCAGTTTGGCGCAGATGTTCGCTTATCAGGAGTAAGCACAGATACGCGCACCCTTAAAAAGGGTGATTTGTTTGTTGCCCTGAAAGGTGAGCGCTTTAATGCTCACGATTTCTTGGCAACTGCCCAAGAGGCAGGCGCCAGTGCTGTGGTGGTGTCTGAGCCGCAAGACGTTTTTACCCATGGGGTGCAGGTGCCGGATACCACCATGGCCCTCGGGCATTTGGGTGCCGCTTGGGCTCAAGGCTGCAAGGCGCGCCCCATCGCCATTACTGGGAATTCAGGTAAAACCACCGTTAAAGAGATGGTGGCTTGTTTATTAGCAGAGCAAAGCTGTCTAGCAACTCAGGGCAACTTTAATAACGAAATTGGCGTGCCACTTACCTTGTTGCGTCTAACTCCTGAGCATCAATACGGTGTTTATGAGTTAGGTGCTAACCATAAGGGTGAAATCGCTTGGACTGCTTCTTTGGTGCAGCCAGAGGTGGGGGTTATCACCAATGTCACAGGTGCCCATTTAGAAGGTTTTGGCTCGTTAGAGGGGATTGCAGCAGCGAAAGCAGAATTAATTGGAGCGCTAACGCCACAAGGCGCCTTGGTGCTTAATCAAGAAGGTGGTTTTTTTGAAGTGTTCCAAACTCACGCCCAGCAAAAGCAAGTGCCCATAGTGCGAGTTTCTATTACCGATAAAGGCGCCGATTATTTTGCTGACGACATTTGCATCAATGCCACCAACACGAGCTTTAGGTGCCACCACCAAGGAGAGTGGTTTCCTATGACTGTGTCTTTACCTGGGGAGCACCAAGTAGCCAACGCCTTGCAAGCCATTGCCGTGGCCCGCTATTACGGCGTGGAGTGGGCGCAAATTCAAACTAGTTTAGCTGCGCTAAAGGGTGTGCCGGGGCGCTTACAGTTGCAGCAGTGTGGCGCAGGTAGAGTGATTGACGATACCTATAATGCCAACCCTGGTTCAGTGGCAGCAGCGTTAGAGTTTTTAGTGACACAACCCGGTCCGCACCTTTTCGTGTTTGGCGGTATTGGTGAGCTAGGTGCGGCGAGCCAGGCAGAGCATCGCCGCGTGGGTGAATTGGCTCGCGAGTTAGGGGTTGATGCTTTGATTACGGTTGGCGAATTACCTCAACCCACCGCAGAAGCTTTTGCAGAGGGCGCTTTACAGTGTCCCACCACCAGTGATGTGGCACCTTTTGCTCTATCCACTCTAGCCCAAGGGGGCACAGTGTTAGTGAAGGGTTCACGTAGTACAAAAATGGAAACTGTAGTGGCCGCCTTGTTGGCCCATCAACAGGAGGCACACTAATGTTACTTTGGTTAGCTAACTATCTGTCTGAATATTACACCGGTTTTGTGGTGGTACAGTACCTCACCCTCAGGGCCATTTTTAGCGTGCTCACTGCCTTAATTATTGGTTTTATGGTGGGGCCCTATATGATTCGCAAATTACGCCAATATCAGGTGGGGCAAGCTATCCGCGACGATGGCCCACAAAGCCATCTCAGCAAAGCAGGCACACCCACCATGGGCGGCGCTTTGATGTTGATATCGGTGGCCTTTTCAACCTTGATGTGGGCGGATTTAGCCAATCGCTTTGTGTGGGTCACACTTGGTGTTTTAGTGCTGTTCGGAGCCGTGGGCTGGGTAGATGACTGGCGCAAGGTGGTGGAGAAAGACCCGCGGGGTTTACCCGCCCGCTGGAAATATTTTTGGCAATCTGGTGGCGCCCTGGTGGCGGCATTGGTGTTGTTTTTAACTGCACAGAGCCCCGCAGAAACCGAGTTAATAGTGCCATTCTTTAAAAACGTAGCCATTAATTTGGGCGTGTTTTACGTGGTGCTGACTTATTTTGTCATCACTGGCTCGAGTAATGCCGTTAACCTCACCGACGGCCTTGATGGGCTGGCCATTATGCCCACGGTGTTAGTGGCTGGCGCGCTAGGTGTTTTTGCTTATGTGAGTGGCCATATTCAGTTCGCTGAGTATTTGCATATCCCTTATGTGGCCGGCAGTGGCGAATTGGTGGTGATAGCGGCAGCTATTTGCGGCGCTGGGCTTGGTTTTTTGTGGTTTAACGCTTATCCCGCACAGGTGTTTATGGGTGATGTGGGCTCTTTATCCTTAGGTGCAGTGCTCGGTGTTATGGCGGTTATCGTTCGCCAAGAAATTGTGTTTTTTATTATGGGCGGCGTGTTTGTGATGGAAACCCTGTCCGTAATTATTCAGGTGGGTTCCTTTAAGTTACGAGGAAAGCGCGTGTTTCGCATGGCGCCCATCCACCATCATTTTGAGTTAAAAGGCTGGCCAGAGCCCAAAATTATAGTGCGCTTTTGGGTGATCACAGTGATTTTAGTATTGGTGGGTTTAGCTACCCTGAAAATTCGCTAGGCAAACGGTGTAAATAAATGAGCGGTGTGTTCGATTTAGTGATAGGTCTCGGGATTACAGGCGAAAGCTGCGTGCGCTATCTGCGCGAGCAGCAGAGCGTGCCTGTGCGCGTGCTCGATACCCGCTCAAATCCACCTGGTCTCGCGAATTTAAAAACTGAAGCCCCTGAGGTGCCTGTGCACGTAGGTGGTTGGCAAAACAATTGGCTAGCTCAGGCGCGGCGCTTAATTGTAAGTCCTGGCGTGGCTTTGGCGAATCCTGAGATTGCAAAACAAATTGCAGCAGGAAAAGACGTTATCGGCGACGTGGAGTTGTTTGCGCGTGCGGTAACGGCGCCAGTTGCAGCAATTACAGGTTCTAACGCCAAAAGCACGGTAACGGCTTTGCTTGGTGACATGGCTCGCGCAGCAGGAAGGACTGCAGAGGTGGGCGGTAACTTTGGTGTGCCCGCTCTTGAGCTGCTACAGCAAAGAGCAGATTTATATGTGCTTGAGCTGTCCAGTTTTCAGCTAGAAACCACTTACAGCCTAGGGGCACAGGTGGCTGCCTTTTTAAATGTGTCCCAAGACCATTTGGACCGCTATCGCTCCTTGGCAGATTACATTGCTGCCAAGCAACGTATTTTTGATGGCTGCGAAGTGGCTGTGTGGAATCGTGATGATGAGGCCACGCGCCCCCACGGTGCCGTGAATACGCAAATTACTTTTGGTACCCACATTAAGGCGGACTACCGTTGGGATCAGCGCAGCGCTTGCTTATATCGCCGCGACCAAAAACTTTTATGTGCCGATAGCTTAGCGGTTAAAGGCCACCACAATGTATTAAATGTGCTAGCGGCCTTGGCCATGGCAGAGGCCCTCGATTTACCACTGTTCACTTCGTTACAAGCTGCGGTGGAGTTTCGTGGTTTGGAACATCGCTGTCAGTTGATTGCAGAGCATAATGAAATTTTCTGGATTAATGATTCTAAGGGCACCAATGTGGGCGCCACAGTGGCCGCTCTAGAAGGCATTGGCTCAGCGATTAAGGGCAAAATTGTGCTGATTGCGGGCGGGCAAGGCAAAGGCCAAGATTTTAGCCACCTTGTGGAGCCGATTGCCAAGTACGTTAGCCATGCATTTTTGCTCGGTGAAGACAAACACAAAATAGCAGAACTCTTGCCAGCTGCTAGTTTCACCTTGGTGACAAGTATTGAAGAAGCGGTGCAACGCGCCCATGAGCTAGCCCAAGCAGGTGATGCAGTATTGCTTTCTCCCGCTAGCGCAAGCCTAGATATGTTCGCCAGTTATCAAGAGCGCGGCAACAGCTTTGTGAATGCTGTGCAGGAGGTGCTGCCATGATTGCACATTGGTGGGCCAGCTTGCGCCAACAAGAGATAGATTCTCTGATGCTTGCGGCAGTGCTAGCCCTGTCGCTGCTTGGATTGGTGATGGTGATGTCGGCTTCATTGCAAATTGCAGAAAGCGATCACGGTAATGCCTTCTACTTTTTCCAACGCCACGCTGTGTTTTGGGTGTTGGCCGTGTTAGTTGGGTTTGTGGTGTATGCCTTTTTCCCCTTGGGTTGGTTTGAGAACCTTGGTTTCTTAGCATTTTTAGGAGCGGTGGCAGCATTACTTTTAGTCTTTGTCCCAGGCCTAGGCTATTCAGTGAATGGGTCACTGCGCTGGGTGAATTTAGGTGGCTTGCGAGTGCAGCCTTCAGAGCTGGCGAAATTCTTATTTATTATTTATCTCGCCGGCTTTATAACCCGCCGCCATCAGTTACTAATGAATTCATGGAAGAGCTTTGCTGCACCCTTATCATTGTTGGTGATATTGGCGGCCTTGCTGCTCGGCCAACCAGACTTTGGCACCTTAGTGGTGGTGGGCACCACTACCTTAGGCATGCTGTTCTTAGCCGGTGTGCCTTTTGTTCGTTTTATTACCTTAGTGCTTGTTTTAGCAGTGGTGGCAGCAGTAGTGGCAGTGGCTGAACCCTATCGTGTAGTGCGTCTTATGTCCTTTATGGACCCGTGGGCGGATCAATTTAATAGTGGCTATCAGCTGACGCAAAGCCTTATTGCATTTGGCAGTGGCCATTGGTTAGGCGTTGGTTTAGGGAACAGCGTGCAAAAGCTGTTTTTCCTCCCTGAAGCGCACACGGATTTTATTTCTGCGGTAATTGCAGAAGAGCTTGGCTTGGTGGGCAGCCTTGGCTTGATGGCCTTGGTGGCCACCGTGGTAACCCGCATGTTTTTAATTGGCCATCGCCTTGCTGCGGCGGGTTGGTGGTATCAAGCCTTATGCGTGCAAGGGTTTGCCATTGTGTTTAGCGTTCAAGCATTAATTAATTTGGGCGTGAGCATGGGTGCATTACCCACTAAAGGATTGACGCTCCCTTTTGTAAGTTATGGCGGTAGCAGCCTACTTATTTGTGCAGTGATGGTGGCGCTAGCTTTGCGCGCGGATGCTGATTTAAAAGCAGCTCAGCAGCAAGGGGGTGCCCAATGAAAACCGTTGTAATGATGGCGGGCGGCACGGGTGGACATGTGTTCCCTGCATTGGCAGTGGCCAAAGAGTGGCAAGCGCGCGGTTATCAGGTTCATTGGCTAGGTGGCGAGCATGGTATTGAGCAACGCCTAGTGCCTGCTGCAGGTTACCCCTTAAAAGCACTTACGGTGAAAGGGTTACGTGGAGGCAGCTTGCTGCACAAAATGATGGCGCCGTGGATGATTTTTGCTGCTATCCGTGAAGCCCGCGCTTGGTTAAAGGATGTTAACCCAGTACTTGTGATGGGCTTTGGCGGTTATGCTAGCGGCCCTGGTGGGCTAGCGGCGCGGTGGTGTGGTATTCCCCTGGTAATTCACGAACAAAATGCAATTCCAGGATTTACCAACCGTGTATTAAGCCGCTTTGCCACCCTGACGTTAGCAGCGTTTGAAGGTGCTTTTCCTAGCGGTTTCCCTGTGGTGGGCAACCCCGTGCGTGAAGAAATCCTAGCACTGGAGGCGCCAACACAGCGCTATGCTGAGCGTGAAGGCGCTTTGCGCCTATTGGTGTTAGGCGGCAGCCAAGGAGCCTTGGCGCTAAATACCCAGTTGCCGCCAGTGTTGGCGAAGGTATTAAAAGGCGAGTCAGTGATAATTCGCCACCAAGCAGGGCGCAACCGTCGAGATGAAACTCTAGCGGCTTACAAAGGAACACAACTTAACGCCCAAGTGGATGAATTTATAGAAGACATGGCCGCAGCTTATGCATGGGCGGATCTTGTAATCAGCCGTGCTGGGGCTTTAACCATTAGCGAATTAGCCGCGGCTGGAGTGGCAGCGCTGTGTGTGCCGTTACCCACGGCTGCTGATGATCACCAAACCCATAATGCGCAGTGGCTTGCAAGTTTTGGTGCGGCGCGAGTGTTGCCGCAAGCGGAGTTAAATGAGATGGAATTGCAACAGCAACTCATGGATATTTTTGAGCGCGATAAGTTAGCGCAAATGGCAGAACGAGGCCGCCAGGCGCTAGCGCTAAACAGTGCTAAGCGAGTGGTGGATTTAAGTGAGGAGTTACTCCATGGTTGATCAGACGACACCGTTATGCCGTGAAGGGCTTGCTCATGTGGTGCCGGTTATGCGCCGTATTAATGTGATTCATTTTGTCGGCATTGGTGGCGCGGGCATGTGTGGTATTGCTGAGGTGATGTGTAACCAAGAATACACCGTCACAGGCTCAGATTTACGTGAAAGCCCAGTGGTGGAGCGTTTACGTGAACTCGGCGTGGCCGTAGCCATTGGGCACGCCGCCGAAAACGTAGAAAACGCAGATGTAGTGGTGGTGTCGAGCGCGGTCAAGGCAGATAACCCAGAAGTGGTGGCGGCTCAAGAAAAGCGTATACCAGTGGTGCCGAGAGCGCAGATGCTCGCGGAGCTGATGCGGTTCAGGCATGGCATTGCAGTGGCGGGCACCCATGGTAAAACCACCACCACCTCAATGATTGCTTCTGTGTTTGCTGAGGATGGACTAGACCCCACCTTTGTGATTGGCGGCAAGCTCACCAGCGCGGGAACCAATGCGCGCTTAGGACAAAGCCGTTATTTAGTGGCAGAAGCCGATGAATCCGATGCTTCATTTTTGCACTTGCAGCCGCTCACTGCTGTTGTGACTAATATCGGCGCCGACCACATGCACACATACGGCGGCGACTTTGCACAATTAGAAAACACCTTTGTGGATTTTCTCCACAACCTGCCATTTTACGGCGCTGCCATCATGTGCACTGATGACGCAGTGGTGAAGCGCTTGCTGCCCCGTATTAATCGCCAAATCATTAGCTATGGCTTTAACGAGGATGCGGATATTCGTGGCGAACTTATTCAGCAAACAGGGATGCAGTCGCAATTTAGAGTGCACCGCGGGCAGGAGCCTACCTTGGACATCACACTGCAATTGCCAGGGGATCACAATGTGCTAAATGCCTTGGCAACCATTGCTGTGGCCATGGATGAAGGGGTGTCTGATGCCGCAATTGTGCGCGGGCTTGAGCAATTCCGTGGTGTGGGCCGCCGCTTTGAGCGCCTAGGTGAATACCCCCACGCTCAAGGCAGCGCCATGATGGTGGATGACTACGGTCATCATCCACGGGAAGTGGAGGTCACCATTGATGCTTTACGTAAAGGCTGGCCCGAGCGCCGCATTGTGATGCTATTTCAGCCCCATCGCTATACCCGCACCAAGGATCTCTATGAGGATTTTGTGCGTGTGCTCTCGCGGGTGGATGTATTGCTGATGCTAGATGTGTTTAGTGCCGGCGAAGAGCCTATTCCGGGCGCAGATGCGCGTGCACTATGCCGTAGCATTCGCCAGCGAGGCTTGGTGGAGCCGGTACACGTGGAAAACTCAGAAAATTTGCCAGATATTTTGGAGCGATTGTTGCAGAACAATGATGTGTTAGTCACCCAAGGCGCAGGCAACGTGGGTGCCATAGCCGCACAACTTGCACAACGTCAAGGAGGTAAAGCATGAGTGAATCATTAGCAAGCTTGCGCGCTTCTTTGGCTCATGTGGGCCGTGTGGCGGTGTTAGCGGGCGGTAATTCAGCCGAGCGAAATGTGTCCTTGCGTAGTGGTAAAGCTGTGCATCAGGCGCTGCGCAATATGGGCGTTTTAGCTGAAATTATCGACCCAGCCGAAGTGTCGTTGAACACCTTGAGCGGTTTCCAAAAGGTGTTTATTGCACTGCATGGCCGCGGTGGTGAAGACGGCGTGATCCAAGGTGTACTGGAGTTTTTGCAAATCCCATACACCGGCAGTGGTGTGATGGCTTCCGCTATTGGTATGGATAAAATCCGCACCAAAATGCTGTGGCAAACGGCTGGCTTGCCCACACCTGCGTTTTATATGTCCAGCGATGAGCCAAAGGATTTGGGGTTCCCCTTGATGGTAAAACCCGCGTTAGAAGGCTCCTCCATTGGTATGTATAAGGTGAATGCTCAAGAAGAGCTCACCGAAGCTATCCGCAAAGCACATCAATATGATGACAATGTATTGGTGGAGCAGTGGATAGACGGTCCTGAGTACACAGTCGCTATTTTAAACGACAGGGCTTTGCCAGCCATTCGCTTGGAAACCCCCAACGAGTTTTATGACTTTGATGCTAAGTACCGTTCTGATTCAACCCTTTATCATTGCCCTAGCGGCTTAGATGAGGAAGAGGAAGCAGAGTTACAAGCCTTGGCACTTAAAGCGTTTCGTGTTGTGGGTGCCAGCGGTTGGGGGCGCGTGGATATTATGCGCGACGCCCAGGGCAATTTTCAGTTATTAGAGATTAATACGGTACCTGGGATGACGGACCACTCCCTTGTACCCATGGCAGCAAAAGCTATTGGGCTGAGTTTCGAAGGATTAGTGGCGGAAATTTTATTATCCGCCCGCAGGGCTCCCCAAGAAGGCAGGAGACAAGGTCATGCGCCGCAGCCGTAAACAACCACCTAGAGGTGCTGTACCTAAAAAGGTAAGAGCGCCTCGGGTGCCACTCTCGCAACGCTTGCCAAGGCTTGCGTGGCGAGAGTGGTGGCAAACACTTAAGCAAGTGCGACGCCACTTGCTAGTGCTGGCGGTTATGTTGTTGGCCATTTGGAGCCTACTGTCAGTGCCTACATGGTTGAACCGCTTTCCATTGGAAACGGTGGGCGTGGACGGGGTGAGTGACCAGCGTCGACAAAGCGAGGTGCAGAAGACTATTTCGGATTTGGTGATGGGGAAAAACTATTTCAATTTACCCCTGCCCGAAATGCATGAGCGCCTCGAAGGGCTGGGTTGGATAGAAACGGTGAATGTCAGGCGTCATTGGCCCGATACGGTCAAAATCACCATTACGGAACGCCAGCCCATAGCGGTGTGGAATGACAAAAAGTTGGTTGGTGGTGAGGGCATTGTTTTTGAGGGTGTGGATAAGTTTGACTTGAACTCATTACCACATATTTACGGCCCCGAAGGGCGCTTAGAAGAAGTGTTTGCTTACTACCAACATATGAAAGCGGAATTAAGTGTTGCTGGTTTTTCCATCCACCAAATGGAAATGGACGCGCGACTCACCGCCAGATTAACGCTCAATGACGATATTCAATTGGTGGTAGATCGTCATCAGTATGAGCATAAGCTGACGCGCTTTGTGGATTTATATATGCGTCAGTTGAGCAAGGAGCCGCAGCAGCTCGAAAGTGCGGACCTACGTTATGCAGACGGCATGGCAATTCAATGGAGCCAAGCCGAAAACAAAAGAGGAACATGAACATGGGCACTATGCAAGAGCGCATGATTGTTGGGTTGGACATTGGCACCTCTAAGGTGGTGGCCATTGTTGGGCAGAGTAAGGCCGATGGCACCTTAGAAATTATCGGTATTGGCTCGCAGCCCTCCCACGGCATTAAGCGTGGCGTTGTGGTGGATATTGAAGCCACTGTGCGTTCAATCCAACGTGCGGTTCAGGAAGCTGAACTTATGGCGGGCTGCGAAATCCACTCTGTTTATGTGGGTATAGCGGGTAGCCATGTGAGTAGCACCAATAGCCATGGCATCGTGGGGATTCGCGATCGTGAGGTGTTGCCTAGTGATGTGGAGCGTGTCATCGACGCAGC
>DAHVSB010000119.1 GCA_027324795.1 Alcanivoracaceae bacterium | reverse complement strand
TATTTATGGCTGTATTTAATTACATAGAAGGCGCAACCGTTACCGCCACAGATATTCGTAAATCATGGTCGCGGGTGTTAGAAAGCGTTAAAGCATCACGATTGCCGGCTTTTGTGTTCACTAACAACACGCCTGAAGCGGTGGTGTTGAGCTACGAAGCCTACCAAGCCATGGCTGAGGAGCTAGAACAAGCTCGCCGAGAAAAGTTAGGACAACAAATGTTGGCCGATTTGCAAGATATTGCAGAACTCACCGATGAGCCAACGGTAAGCATGGTGGCAGATACCGAAGGTGTGTTTTATCAGCGCGAGGAAAGCTAATGGCCTCGGGGGATATTTATCGTATTTTCGTGGCTTATCAAGACAGCGAAGGCGGCAAAGAGCGTTATGTGGTTGAGGTAGGGCGTGAGGGCATAGAAACCGTGGTGCTCGACTCCATCACTAGCCAATACCACAAAAAATCACGTTTTATTAAAGCTCAGTATTACCCCATTCAAGAATGGTGGCAGGCGGGGCTGCAAAAACCTTCCTATGTGGATATCAAAAGCAGCCGCCGTTATCGGTTCGAAGAAGTAGTAAAATACGGGCGTTTCATTGGGCAATTAACGCTGCGTGATGTGCAGGGTTTAGCAGCGTTTATTCGTAGTTATAAAACGCGCTTGCAGCAGCTTTAGTTTTTTAGTTCCGCCAAATGCTCTCTGCCAATATCTTCCACTCGCGTTACTCCCGCCAGCATCATGGCGAGGCGAAATTCCTTCTGCCAGCTTTCTAGTAGCTGCACCAAGCCGGCTTCGCCTTTGGCGGCCACGGCGTAAATCCATGGGCGGCCCACCATTACGCCATCAGCACCGAGGGCAAGAGCGCGGAACACATCCACGCCATTGCGAATGCCGCCATCTACTAGCACAGTGAGCCGGCCGTTTACCGCTTTTACTATGCTCGGCAGCTGTTCAGCGCTGGCGTGCACGCCATCGAGCTGACGCCCGCCGTGGTTCGACACCACAATACCATCAGCCCCCACTTCCACGGTTTTTTGGGCATCTTCCGCATCTAAAATGCCTTTTAATATCAGCTTGCCTTGCCAGCGTTCTCGTATCCACGCGATGTCTTCCCAAGTAACGCTGGGGTCGAACTGGCTATCTACCCAAGCCTTAAAAGCATCGAGATCTTTGCCGTTGGGCACCGCATCGCTTAGGTTACCAAAGGTAAGGGGTTGGCCTTTTAGCGCCACACGATAAATCCAGCCGGGGCGGCTAATAATTTGTGAGGCTTTTACTAGCGCGCCTGCAAACCCCGTGGCTTCGAGCCCATTGCGCGTATCGCGGTGGCGCATGCCCGGCAAGGGCAAATCCACGGTAAACACCAGCGTGCGGCTGCCGCTGTTCCAGGCTTTTTGTAAAAGCTTTTCGATACGTTCTCTATCGCGAATCATGTACAGCTGAAACCAGCAGGGCGTGGTGGCGGCACTGTTCACTTCTTCAAGAGTGCAAATGCCCACGGTGGAAAGCGTGAAGGGCACTTGTACTTGGTTGGCGGCTTTTATGCCTTGCACTTCACCGCGGGTGGCCATCATGCCGGCCAACCCCACGGGGGCACACACCACAGGCAGTGAGCAGCTTTCCCCTAGCAAAGTGGTATTAGTGCTAGTGTCTTCCACATTGCGCAATACCCGCTGGCGTGGATGCACCTGTTTCCAAGCTTCTTCGTTGGCCTTGAGGGTTTGCTCTTCGGTGGCGCCACCATCAATGTAATCAAATAAAAAGCGCGGCAAACGTTGGCGTGCCAACTCTCGAAAATCTTCCACGGCGGCAGGAATTTTTGGCATAAAATGTTCCTTGTGATGAGGCTGCTACTCAAAAGCTAAGTGTAGAAAGTTAGCATATTTGCCGGCCCTTGTGATGGCAGTATTGGGATTGTTTTGTTAGCTGGCATACAATGGCGGCATCTGAGTGGTGGAGTTATTCCCAATGCTAGAGTTTTTGCAGCAAGATGCTGATCCAGAAACCGGAAAATTTATGCGCCGCGTGCGCAGTTTTGTATTGCGCGAAGGGCGCTTAACCCATGGGCAAGCAAAAGCCCTAGAAAAGCTTTGGCCCTTATATGGCTTGACTCTGAGCCAAGGCGAGCTGGATATGGAAGCTATATTTGGCCGCAAAGCCCCCGTGATTCTTGAAATTGGTTATGGCATGGGGCATTCCTTAGCCACCATGGCGGCGGCGAGCCCCGATGTGGACTTTATTGGCATCGAAGTGCACCGCCCTGGTGTGGGCGCCTTGTTGATGGAAGTGGAGCGCCTTGGTCTTACCAACGTGCGTACTTTTTGTGATGACGCAGTGGATGTGCTGCAGCGCTGTATCCCCCAAGAGTCTTTGCACCGATTACAGCTTTATTTCCCCGACCCATGGCATAAAAAGAAGCATCATAAGCGTCGTATCGTTCAGCCTGAGTTTATTGATTTGGTGCATAGTCGCGTGGTACCCAATGGTGTGCTGCATATGGCCACGGACTGGGAAGATTACGCCGAGCATATGCTCGAGGTAATGGAATCCGTAGAAGGCTGGCAGAACACCTCCTGCGAACGACCGTTTATTCAGCGTCCAGATTGGCGCCCCGAAACCAAGTTTGAGCGCCGCGGTAAAGCCCTTGGGCATGGGGTGTGGGATTTGTTGTATGAGAGGTTGCCGTAAAGTTGCCCTTATGCTGGGCGGGCACCACGCAACGGGTTCTTAACGTACAACATCAGCAATAAGCACTGCGGTGTGCGCTGGAACCGCTGGGGTTACCCTAGCACCGGGCGGGTGTCACTCAACGAGTTCTAAACATACTGCATCAGCAATAAGCACTGCGAAATCACTCTTTTTTTGCGGAAGAGCACGCAAAAGAAAGAGTGGTTTCTCCGTGCCTCC
>DAHVSB010000118.1 GCA_027324795.1 Alcanivoracaceae bacterium | reverse complement strand
GACTACAAAGGCAACCTATTTTTTTGCAATAAAGGCAAATGCTTTCTTCGTTACTTGAATAACGCTATGGCAAGTCTCTTGGCAGTTAAGTGCCTGGGCTTGAGTGAGCCACTGTAGCTCGCAGGCGTCATCATTGGCTTTTGCTGAACCTCCTAAAACTTGGCTCAGGTAGCTAATAATCACGTATTGGCGTTCTACTTTGCCCGTGCTGGCATGCTCAAATGTGGTGACAACATCAAGCAATTGTACGGGCGCTATAATGAGCGAGGTTTCTTCGCGAATTTCTCTAATAAGAGCATCTTTAGTGCTTTCGCCAAGGTGTATTTTACCGCCAGGCAAGGATGGAATAAAAGTTCCGCAGCCATAGATCATTGCTAATCATGATTCTTTGTATTAGTGTTTGCTTATATTTGTAAGAAAGGGCGGCTAAGTTGAGAAAACAATGGCTTTTGTTGGTGTGTTTGATATGGGCTGGCACGGGCATTGCGCAAGCAATAGAGAACCTAACGGTGAGCGCCAGTACTGCGGACCACTCAAAATTTGAAGTATTGCAGCAGCCCTTTGCCACGGGGCCGGAGGTTACTGCCGTTTGTTTGGGCTGCCACACAGAAGCGGCGCAACAAATCCACCAATCCATCCATTGGACGTGGGAATATAAGCACTTCACCACAGGACAAACCTTAGGTAAAAAGCACGTACCCAACGTGTTTTGTGGTAGTTTAAAATCCAATTATCCTCGCTGTACTTCTTGCCATATAGGCTACGGTTGGGAAGATAAAAATTTTGATTTTAACCAAGAACAAAACGTAGATTGCTTGGTATGTCACGACACCACTGGCACTTATCTTAAAACAGAAGCGGATGCAGGCCACCCAGCCTATGACGATATTATCGATGCTCTCGGAGCGCATAAAATAGAGAATTTAAGACCAGTTAAAAAAGTAAATTTAACTCAGGTGGCGCAACAGGTAGGTAAAACAAGCCGTGCTACTTGTGGGAGTTGTCACTTTTTTGGTGGCGGGGGTGATGGTGTAAAACATGGAGACTTGGATAGTTCTTTGATTGCTCCTGATCGTGCGCTAGATGTACACATGGATGCAGAGGGTTTGAATTTTAGTTGTGCCACATGCCATACCACCGACGCCCACCAAACTGCGGGCAGTCGTTACGCGGCGCAAGCCAAAGATACCCACGGCATCGATGTGCCAGGCAGCAGCCACGGTGGCCGCGCAAGTTGCGAATCTTGCCATGGTCATACGCCACACCCCTTCCAGTTTAATGGCAAACTCAATCAGCATGTGGAAAAAATAGCCTGCCAAACCTGTCATATTCCTGCATTTGCACGGGGAGGTGTGCCCACCACTACATTTTGGGATTGGTCCAAAGCCACCACCAAAATGAACCGTGATGAGGAGGGTAATCTGCGTTTGAATGCCCAGGGCAAGCCACAAATTTTATTTGAATACGATGATAATGGCTGGCTCACCTATGCTAGCCATAAAGGTGATTTTAAGCACGAAGTAGACGTGCAGCCCGAGTATTACTGGTTTGATGGCACAGTGGAATACACCCTGCTTGATGATGAGATTAATCCCGAAGAGCGCGTGTCGGTGAATAAAATTCGCGGCAGTTACAACGATGAAATCTCCCGCATTTGGCCTTTTAAGCGCATGGTAGGCGCACAGCCTTATGACAAAATCACACGGCGCTTGTTGGCCACTAACGTCTACGGCCCCAATACGGATTCGGCCCTGTGGAGCAACTTTGATTGGGTAAAAGCGTTGGAGGTGGGGCAAGCAGATGCCGTAGCCACAGGCGCTGCTACTGAGTTATTTAGCGGCGAATATGGCTTTGTGAAAAATGAAATGTACTGGCCAATTACACACATGGTGGCACCTAAAGAAGAGGCGTTGGCTTGTCATGAATGCCATAGCAGCAATGGTCGCTTGCAGCATTTGTCGGGTTTTTATTTGCCTGGCCGCGATACCACGCCATGGCTAGATAAGTTTGGTTGGCTTGCGGTATTGGCAACCTTACTTAGTGTTGCAGGGCACGGTGGTTTGCGAATGCTGTTGGCGTGGAGGGGGAAGTAATGAAAACAATGATTTATAAGCGCTTTGAAAGATTTTGGCATTGGTCACAAGCGTTGCTCATCATCTTGCTGCTTATCACTGGCTTTGAAATCCACGGTAGCTTTGTGTTGTTAGGGTTTGAAGCGGCAGTAAACTCGCACGTTGTATTTGCAGTGGCGCTCATTGCATTGTGGGTGTTTGCCATCTTTTGGCACGCCACCACAGGAGAGTGGCGCCATTATATTCCCACCACAGAAAAGCTCGCTGCCATGGTGCGTTATTATGCGTTCGGCATTTTTAAACAAGAGCCAAACCCCTATAAAAAATCCCTAAGTGCAAAGCATAACCCTTTGCAGCGTTTGGCTTATCTAGCTTTTAAACTTGCTATTTCGCCAGCAATTTGGCTCTCGGGGATGCTATATTTAAGTTATCCTTATTGGTCTACGCTTGGGCTGGAAGGCTTAAGTCTTGGTGCCGTGGCCTTTATGCATACAGCTGCTGCGTTTGCGATGTTGGTGTTTTTGATTGCTCATGTGTACTTAGCTTTTACAGGCAAGCCGTTTTATGCGTACGTGAAAGCGATGATTACAGGTTATGAAGACACAAAGGGCGGGTAGATTGTGGGTATAGGCCCTATTTAAGTTTCAGCGGGTTTCCACGTACTCAACAACTTTGTTTTGGGTAATACTCAAAATATCTGCGATCTCAGCATAGCTCATGCCGCGTTGGGCCATGCGTTTGGCGGCTGCGCGGGCATTCTGCTCATGTGCTTGCTCAATTGCTTCCTCAAACTTTTGCTCATGCCCCCGTTGCGCAGACAATAAGGCCTGTTGTGCTCTTTCTTAGCTAATCCTTTCAATCTCTGATGCAAACGTCCACATGGCGTTTACCTCATCAATGGTTGCGGTGTCTTCAAGCTTAATTTTAGTGCCTTTTAAGTGCAAGCAGCGAGCCAGCCAGCGCAACAATTGAGCCTTGGGTTGGCTATTGCCTTTTTAGCAGGGTTTTCCACTGTTTCGGGGCAAGTGGGCTGGGTGTATCAGCGAGAAACCACGGGTTGGCGCCATTATGGGCTGATATTAGGGCTTGTGCTTATGGCAGCGGGATTAGGTTGGCTTGGTTTTGGAGTAGTGCAGTGGCTAGCGTGAGCAAAAACCTATTGATTGTATTTTTAGGGGCCCTATTAGGCGCGGCCTTGCGGTTAGCCTCTGAGAGGGGGTTGCAGTGGATGTTTGCCACAGCACCCACGCATAGCTTGCTTGTGGTAAATGCAGTGGGCTGCGCT
>DAHVSB010000117.1 GCA_027324795.1 Alcanivoracaceae bacterium | reverse complement strand
TTTTGCGCTTCGCAAGCAAGGCCTGCTGCTAGGGTCACCGCATGTTGTTCACAAATGGCCACATCATGAAACCGTTGCGGGAAGCGTTGGCTAAACTTCACCATGCCCGAGCCTTCACACATGGCGGGGGTGATGCCCACTGCACGCGGGTCTTGCTCAGCAATATCACACAGAAACTGGCCAAATACCTCTTGATAACGAGGGCCTTTTTCCGTTTTAGGGCTGGCTTTGGGCTCTTCCACCTTGCTGATGGCGTGGTAGCCAATGGGGTCTTTTTCCGCGGGGGCAAACCCTTTGCCCTTGGTGGTGTAAATATGCAGTAGTTGCGGCCCTTCAAGGTCTTTCATATTGCCAATGGTGTGCAGCAACTCCTCCACATTGTGGCCATCAATGGGCCCAATGTAATTAAACCCAATGGCTTCAAAGAGGGCATCAGGGCTCACCATGTTTTTCATGCTTTCCTCGGTGCGACGTACAAAGTCCCACGCTGCGGGCATGGAAGAAAGCACCTTTTTGCCACCTTCACGCAGGGCAATGTAGGTTTTAGAGGCCCAAATGCGAGCGAAATAATTAGCTAAGCCTCCCACGTTGTTGGAAATGGACATGGTGTTATCGTTCAGAATCACCAACATATTGGCCTTGGTGTGTGCTGCATGGTTTAGTGCTTCAAAAGCCTGGCCTGCGGTCATGGCACCGTCGCCAATAATGGCGGCTACTTTGCGCTCATTGTTGGCCATTTTGGCGCCAAGGGCCATGCCCAGAGCGGCGCTAATGGAGGTGGAAGAATGCCCCACGCCAAAGGTATCAAACTCAGATTCGGAACGCTTAGGAAAGCCCGAAAGTCCGTGTTGCTGACGAATAGTCAGCAAAGCATCGCGGCGGCCTGTTAATACTTTGTGGGGGTAGGTTTGGTGCCCCACATCCCATACTAGGCGGTCTTCAGGTGTGTTAAAGAGGTAATGAAGCACCACGGTGAGCTCCACCACGCCCAGGCCAGCGCCAAAATGTCCGCCCGTTTGGCCTGCCGCATAGAGCAAATAAGCGCGCAGTTCTTTCACCACTTGCAGCAAGGCAGAGCTTGGCAAACGACGCAGGTCTGTAGGGGTTTGGATGCTATCTAAGAGCGGCGTTTGAGGCCGCTCTAAAGGAATTTCGGTAAATGTTTTAGCCATGTGCCACTCTGTGTTCACTAAGCCGGTGCCCAACATAACAAGGGCAAATTAATGGGTTCGAGCAATAATGTAGCTTGCTAACTGCTGCAAGGTGTTGGCGTTATCGCCAAAATCAGAAAGGGCTTCTTGAGCCTCTAAACAGAGCTGTTTAGCTCTCGACTCACTTGCCCCAAGGCCGATAAGCCCAGGGAAGGTGGTTTTGTTATGGCGTTCATCAGAACCCTGGGTTTTGCCGAGTTCCTCTGTGGCGCCAATAATATCTAACATATCATCGCGAATTTGAAAGGCGAGACCTATGTTATCACCATACACTTTTAATGCGCGACGCTGTTCTGGGTTCGCATTGGCAGCAATGGCGCCGAGCTCCAACGCCGCCGTGATAAGGCGTCCTGTTTTTAGGTAATGCATGTTTTCTAACCAAGCTATGTTAGCATTCAAATCTTCCCCTTGAATATCTAACATTTGCCCAGCAGCCATGCCGCTGACACCAGCTGCTTGGCTCAAGGTTTGAATCATGGCCACACGCTGCTCAGCACTATAGTTGCCTGCGCTTGCTAATAAATCGAAGGCTAAAGTATGTAGCGTATCGCCTGCTAAAATGGCCGTGGCTTCATCAAAGGCAATGTGACAAGTGGGTTTGCCACGACGCAAGTTGTCGTTGTCCATGGCCGGCAAATCATCATGAATAAGAGAGTAAGTATGTACTAACTCAATGGCAACCGCAGGGATATCAGCCTCGGTGATTTCTGCGTTACAAAACATGGCACCTGCATAGACCAGTATGGGGCGAATGCGCTTGCCCCCAGCAAGGGCGGCATAATGCATGGCTTCCGTCAAACGTGGCGCAGCTGAACTAGCAACGGGTGGTAGTTTTTGTTGAATCAAGGAAGCGCTACGCTGCTGCAGTTGTGACAACAGCTCATTTAACGCTGAAAAATCCGTGGCGCTTGGCATGAAAAACCCACTATTAAAAAGTGAAAAAATGAAGCCGAGGCAAAGCTGCAGTTTAAGGCGCAGTCATTGCAAATATAAGGGTGCAAGGATAAACGAAAACACTCCGTTTGGCACCTTTGGCTACATAAAGAAAAGAATCAGAAGGGCAGGTCGTCGCCTTCCTCGTTATCGTCCAATTCTGTTTGTTTGATTAGGCTTTGTACTTTATTCTCTGCGGCTTTAAGCGCGGATTGGCATTGTTTGGTTAGAGCGATGCCTTGCTCAAAAGCATTTAGGGACTCTTCCAGTGATAAATCACCAGCCTCCATTTTTTCCACAAGAGTTTCGAGTTGGATGAGAGTGTCTTCAATGGATAGGGTTTGCTTGCTCATGGTGGCTCCTGATTAGTCACAGCAAGAAGCTAATAGAGCAAGGGCGGGGTGTCAACTTTAAAGGGCTCAGAGGCAAAGATGATGTGGCAGCAAAATACTGGTACAGCAGCGTTATATGCAGAAGGCGCGCTAGTGTTGGCGCCCATGGAGGGCGTGGCGGATTACTGGTTACGACAAATACTCACTCAGGTGGGCGGTTATGATTGGTGCGTCACTGAATTTGTGCGTGTGAGTGGGCGCCTGTTGCCGCCATCGGTGTTTTACCGTTGGTGCCCAGAGCTTAAACAGGATGCTAAAACTTTAAGCGGCACCCCTGTGCATGTGCAACTATTGGGGTCTGACCCTGCTTGCATGGCTGAGAACGCCGCTCGCGCTGTGGAATTAGGCGCCCCCGCCATTGATTTAAACTTTGGTTGCCCCGCCAAAACCGTGAATCGCCACAGTGGCGGTGCTGTGATTTTAGATACGCCCGAGTTGTTGTATCGCATTACCCACGCCGTACGCCAAGCAGTGCCAGCACACTTACCCGTGTCAGTAAAAATGCGCTTGGGAAACACCGATAAAGCAAGTGCGCTTGCCAATGCTATAGCCGCACAAGAGGCCGGCGCCGCCTGGCTCACAGTGCATGCACGCACCAAATGCGAGGGTTACCGTCCGCCTGCTTATTGGGATTTATTAGCGCCGCTAAACCAAGCGCTAACCATTCCTTTGATTGCCAACGGTGAAGTGTGGCGCCCAGCGGATGCTGTGCAATGTGCGCAGGAAAGCGGCACCCCTCATTTAATGATTGGGCGTGGTGCTGTCACCAACCCCTTTCTTGCCCAGGAAATTCGCGGAACCCAACAAGCCACTTGGGAAAAAGTGTTCCCTTTGCTGCAGCAATACAGCCAAACCTTGCTAGGCACAGGATTGCCCAAGCAAGAAGCAG
>DAHVSB010000116.1 GCA_027324795.1 Alcanivoracaceae bacterium | reverse complement strand
GCGCGAGCCAGCCGAACACATCAGTGACTAGCCCCACCGCAGAGCTAAAAGTGGATGTGCGCTGTAAAGCGCGCGTGGCACCAGAAGAAAGGGTGGAGCTAGAAATGGTGGATACCCTAGTGGCTCGAAATCAACATTTCGCTGCGCTGGCGCGTTTACAGCAAAAGTCACAACAAAACCTAGAATACTGGGGCCGTTATGGTCAGCTGTTAGCTAAAACCGAACGCTTAGACCAAAGTGAGTCAGTGTTTCAGCAGCTATTTGATAAGTGTGGCAGCAGCGAAGCAAATCACGGTCTTGGGTTAGTAAGTATCAAAAAAGGAAAGCTAGGCACGGCTATTCGTTACTTAGAAGCAGCGGTGAATCAGAATCCTTCATCAAGCCAAATACGTAATGATTATGGCTATGCCTTGCTGTTACGCGGTCATTACGATTTAGCCAAAGGCCATTTGCGCACAGCCCTTGAGCTAAACAATGGCAACGGCACAGCACGCCAAAATTTGGCCGTGGCCTATTTGCTTTCTAACGACGATCAAGGCCTCGCCATGATGCAGAACGTGTATCACTTTAGCGATGACGAAAAGAATTACGCCCAAGCAATTGCTAGACAAATTCGGAGCGCACAATGAATAAATTACTCACAACCTTAATGGCAGGTGTTTTTGCCGCAGCATTAGTGCCAGCAAACGCGGTGGCGAACGATAGTTACGAGTTTGGTTTATCTGATTCAGTGATAAACCAACAGCGTGAAACCGTAACCGATTGGTTGCTAGAACAACAAAGAGCCACGCCACCCAAACCCGAAAGCGAGCTACCCGCTCAGCTTTATATTGATAGCCAGCGCCGATTGAGCAACACCTTCTCCAGCAGCATTCCAGATAGCTTGCAGGACAAGGCTCGCTCCACTCAATCGACGCAATAATCACCTGCGTGAACTAGGAGGGAAGCACTATGAGGACCCATAGCGTAAAACAGCAGCAAGGCAGTGCACTGGTGTGGCTGGTTTCCCTTACTATGATTGTGGGTATGTTGGCGCTGGTGGTGGATGGCTACCTCTTGTATCAAAGTAAGAGAGTATTACAAAGCCAAGCAAACTCTATCGCTTCCGTTTTAGTTAACAACAACGACGCGTGCAGTATTAATAGCAATACGGATATTGACAGTGCCTTGCTCGCGGAGTTAGAGCGACTGGGGATAGCAGATAGCGTAACGGCTAAAGCTGATTGGGTCGTTGTAGATACGGTAGATGGCCGACACAAGATCTCATCGGCAGACTCCAGTTTATATCAAAGTAATGGAGCTTCCGTCATTTTAAAGAAAAAAAATATAGGGTTGCTTTCGTTTTTTGTTGATGAAATACAATCTAGCGCTGTAGCAAAAAAAGAGGTGTACGCCACTTTTTATACAGATGGAAGCTTATTAAGATTAAGCACAGCTGACTCTTTATTGTTAGGTCCTGTATTTGAATATGTTTTAGGGGGCAATCATATTGATTTAGATGGGGTGAGTTTTAGCTCCATCGGGGATGCCTTATTCGACGTAGGCGATTTATTGTGGTTTTTAACTAAAGAAATTCCGGGGGTTAATAATTTATTAAATGGGGATATTCCACTTCATAAAGTTGTGGAAGGACTTTTGCGCGGAGTGGGTGGTGCCACAACAGAGGTGGGTAAAGGACTTGACCAACTACTAAGCGCTATAGGAACAGAAACGAATGTAAAACTAGGAAATGTATTAAAAATAGTTGGTGATATAGAAGAGATACCTGAGGGGGCTCAAATACCTGTTTTGGGCTTGCTTATAGGTCTAGTGCTAGATTTAGGCAAAGAATTAGAAGGTTATATTGAATTAAACACAAATCAGTTGTTGCAACTGCCTGGTATGGATAGTGGATTATTATCTGATATTTTAGGCGTTCGATTAAAGTTAGATATAGAAAGTCCTCCAGAATTCGTTATTGCACCAGCTAGACAGGATGCAACTGGTACCTGGATGGGTGTTGCTCATGGTGCAGATATTGGTGTGGAGCTTAGTCTTTACTTGTATCTGGGTGATAATGATATTTTTAATTTGTTGCGCGTTGATGTGCCTGTAAAAGTTCAAGGTGGGAAAACAACGGCTCGATTCACAGGGTCTAGCTGTGCTAAAGGCAAAGAAAATCGTGTGGATCTTGATTTTGAAGTTGAAAAACAAGTATTAGTATTAGATTCGTCGATTGAGGTCGCCTTATTGGAGACACCCAGTACCGGCCTTGAAGAAGTATGTTTTCCCGCTGTTCTTCAACAACATTGTCCAGTTAGTGAAGAGGGTGATTATCCTTCTTTTGAGCCAGTAAGAACTAGTCAATGGGGTTGGTGCCATTACTCACTGACGAAATGGTGGGTGTTAGAGCAGCATTGTCATAGCAATGATTTTAGGCCCGCTGATAATACAAATGTCTGGGGCCGTTGTTGCTATGAGAATAAATGTAACTCACTGATTAGCATTGGAGTTTATGCAAATCCCCAAAAAATCGAAAGTATATCTAATACTTCCATCTACATTAATAATATAGACTTATCCACTACAAATGGAGTTTTTGAAAAAATTGAAAAAACTGTAAAGATGCCTAGTGGTAAAGTGCTAGCTGACACTCTTATTGGATTACTTGAGAGCTTAACAGTGAAAGCAGATGTTGCATGTATACCTATTGGTCAGTTGGCTAATGGCCTTTTAGATGTTTTGACTCCGGTTTTGTCAGCGGTGCTATCTCCGCTAATTGAATATGTTGTTGGCCCTTTGCTAGAGCTATTAGGTGTTAGTTTAGGTGAAGCTAAGTTAACGATTACAGGCGTTGAACAAAGTAAAGTTAGCGTAATTGAAAACTGCTCAATCGAACGTTGTGAAATTTAACTAATAACAAAAAGAGAATGCCATGATAAAAAAACTAACAATAGCCGCTGTCGTACTCCCTCTATGCATGGCAGCCCAAGCACGCGAGGGCGCTTATATAGGTGCTAACGTAGCTTGGTCTCAAATTGATACCAACGCTAGCGGGGGAGCCTTGGCTGAGCGTGTGGATAAAAAAGATGATGATTTCGGGGGCTCACTCTATGCAGGTTATGGCCGCATGGGAGCTAATGGTTTTTTAGCGCTAGAGCTAAATGTGGCCATGAGTGACACCAAGGTGGATCTGAAGCTAGGTCACGATGAGTCCACCCTCGAAATGAAAGATAGCTTTGGTGCAGGCTTTTTAATGGGTGCTAATTTACCCCATAACTTTGCTGCTTATGCTCGGGTGGGTTGGCAAAGTTCTGAGTTTAAGAACAGTAACGCTGAAAATAACCAGCAGTGGGCGAAAACTAGCAAGCACGATGGTATTCGTTATGGAGTTGGTGCCCTTATTCCGTTACACGAAATGATTGATGTGAGAATTGAGTTTGCAAGAACGGATTACAATAAAAAAACATACACTCACGA
>DAHVSB010000115.1 GCA_027324795.1 Alcanivoracaceae bacterium | reverse complement strand
GAGGCCCTCGATGCCATTTTAAGCGGCGAAGTGGTGGCAGGCGATGTGGTGGTAATTCGCTATGAAGGCCCCAAGGGTGGCCCCGGCATGCGCGAAATGCTCTCCCCCACCTCCGCCATTATGGGCCGCGGCCTAGGTAATGAAGTCGCCTTAATCACCGATGGGCGTTTTTCTGGCGGTAGCCATGGGTTTGTGGTGGGCCATATTGCTCCCGAAGCCATGGTGGGCGGCACCCTCGCCTTAGTGGAAAACGGTGACACCATCACTATTGATGCCACCCTCGATACCATCACCCTTGAGGTGAGCGAAGAGGAGTTGGCCCAACGTCGTGCGGCTTGGGTGGCACCGGCGCCCAACGTCAAACGCGGTGTTTTAGCCAAATACGCGAAAACCGTGGGTTCCGCTTCCGAAGGAGCCATCACCGACCTATTCTAATATTCATAAGTAACAACAAGCCTAGGCAATGTTTATGCAGCACCCAGGCTTGTTGTTTGGTTTTATAAAACACGTTACACAACAGCTATTTACACGATTGTTTTTTTAATAAACCGCTGATTAATGCCCCTCAACTCTTCTTCCCAGCAACTCACTTTCAGCAATTAGTCGGGCATATTTCCCGCAATTGGTCGGATTTACTTTCAGCAATTGGTCGGGCATACTTTCAGCAATTAGTCGGCATAACTTTCCACAATTAGTCGGTAATATAGACAATGAATACGCCCTATCTCCCCAGACTTATCCGCCATCGTGTGCTTGAAGCGTTAGCCGACACCCCCGTGGTGTGCCTGCTAGGCCCTCGCCAAGTGGGTAAATCCACCTTGGCGCAACGCTTAGAGCCCGAGCGCGCCTATATCAGCTTGGATGATGTGAATTTATTGCAAGCTGCTCAACAAGATGCCACCGGCTTCATTGAAAGTCTGCCCAAGCGGGTGATAATTGATGAAGTACAACGCGCTCCTAAGTTGTTACTCGCTATAAAATCGGTGGTAGACCGCGAGCGTAAAGCGGGGCGTTTTTTGCTCACGGGTTCTGCCAACTTATTACTTTTACCCCAAGTGCAAGACTCCCTCGCCGGTCGAATGGAAGTGATTTACCTACATCCACTTACAGAGCAAGAAAAACGCCTAAGCACCACCACTCTGCTTAACACCTTAATTAATAATGAATTAGCACCGCAAGTGGTGTCAGACGCCGTTCCTTTAGCCCCTACGGCAGACGTGCTATGCCAAGGGGGTTACCCAGAACCCAATCGCCGCGCTCCGCATCGTGCGCGCCAATGGTATCGACAATATACCAACGCCATTGTACAGCGCGACGTGGAAGATATTGCCGCCATACAAGATAAAGACAGTTTGCTCGTTTTAATGGAATTACTCGCTAGCCGAACAGCAAGCTTGCTAAATATCAGTAACCTCAGCAAAGAGCTCAGCCTAGACCGTGCCACGGTCAGTAAGTATTTAGGGATTCTTGAGCGGCTATTTTTAGTGCATCAACTTCCAGCTTGGCACCGCAACCAGGCTAAGCGCTTGATTAAAAGCCCAAAAGTACACTTGGTGGATACGGGGTTAAGCGCCGCCTTGGCAAGGCTTGAACCTAGCCAATGGTTAACCGATACAGAACGCTTTGGGGCCTTACTCGAAAGCCATGTGGTAGAACAACTTATTGCGCAAGCGGGTTGGGTGGACCCCGATTTACGTTTCTATCATTACCGCGATAAAGACCAAACCGAAGTGGATTTAGTCATTGAACGCGGTCGCGATACCTGGGGTGTGGAAGTAAAGCGCGCCGCCAGTATCCAGCCTCAAAAAGATGCAGCGGGATTGGCCAAACTGGCTGAGCAAGTGGGTAAGGGCTTTCGCGGCGGTATGCTTATTTACACAGGGCGACACTGCTTAAAACTTCCCGTTCCCGGCTGCTTCGCGGTACCCATCGGCATGCTGTGGGGCGAGCAGCCAGGGCAGCCCATTTCTAGCGCAGACGTGTGGAACCGTTTAGCGGCGGAGCAAGGAAATATCGATACGCCTTAATTAGCGGACATGACAAATACGGTTAGCTTATGGCAGGTTTGACGTAGTGGTATGCAGGGCGAAGCCCGTTTTCTGCCAACCATAAGCCACTATCATGGAATGAATATTAAGCAGCACCGTCAAGGACCACTCAAAACTATCTTCCATGCTGTCGTGCTTTTCTGGCCATACAATATTCACCCACACAGAGCTCAAGCCCACCAAGAGGCTAAACAGGCTCAAATACACCAACACCCTTCCTAGTTTGGGCCAAGCGTTTTTATATAACGCAGCCCCTAGCCCCACTTGTGCTAAATAGGTGAGCCCAAAGAACCCCACCACCCCAATACGGCGCAGCCAATGGAAGGCTTCTCCTATATGGCCGAGTGCCACTGTGTAAAGAATCAAAAGCCCTGCGGCCACTATGCCTAACCACCACCATCCCCTGGTTTTCCCCCCAAGTTGGATAATCCACAGACGGTTACACCACCAATACAGCATGATGAGCACGATGGCAGGCAGCATGGCGCCCTTGAAAATAAAATAAGCGGCCCCTGAGCGAGAGGCGCGGGAAATACTAGTGCAGCCCTCAAACCAAGGTAAGCACCAAGGCACTATATCGGCGTGGGCAGAAACCACATAGCACAGGTGCATGGTTATCAGGGGAATTAATGCAGAAGCCCACGCTAAGGGGGCCAGTGTTATTGTAGTTTTTTCATTCATTTATCGAAGTTGTATTTCACTCCCATGCGTGTACGAACCTGGCGTGTGGCGGTTTTACTGTGGGCACTCACCTCTGCCACTTCCAGATACAGTTGCCACTGTTGAATATCCCTACTGTAACCTAGGGAGTAATCGTAGTCTGTCTTTTTATTATGATAGATAGGCTTGGTTTCAGCACGAATCACATTAGTTTTTAGCAGTAACTTGTTCGCGCCATGGCTATAAATGAGTGATAAAGTAAGCTTGTTTTTTACCGTACTTTTCTTATCGCTTTGATGATAATTTTTAATACTTCGGCGATACCTTGCGTAAGTTTTTAGCGGCACACCCTGAGGGTTAAATCCTAGCCTGGCTTGCAAATCAGTAGCGTGAAACCCTTTACCACCCCCTGCACGAATCCCAGGTCGGAAGTACCATTGCTCATTAATTTTGTGCTTTGTCCCCACATCTAGCATCGCTTCAGGTGCTTTTATTCTACCAAAGGCATCTTGGCTACCATCGGGGTTCTTTTCGGTGGCAAACTTTACAAAACCACCATAGTAAAACGCACTGGTAGAATAACTGAGTTTGAGGCGATTGTTGTGCTGCTCCGTATGGTGTTTATATTCGTGGCGATAATCGAGGCTGCCTCCATAGCTCAGCCTAGGCATAACTCCCAAGCAGCATATTACAATAATGACAATCCCAACTAGCTGTTTATTAGCCGTCGCATCCAATAAATATTCTCACCCTATTTACCGATACAAAAGCTTCCGAAAATACGCCCAAGCAAATCATCCGCACTAAACACTCCTGTGA
>DAHVSB010000114.1 GCA_027324795.1 Alcanivoracaceae bacterium | reverse complement strand
CACCATTATTCAAGGGGAAAACATGCCACGTGCCCGCACCACATTTTCATACACGGCGATGCTCTTTACGCTGCTGGAAGTCGCGTCGGCATTAGCGTTGTTGGCGTGTTATCGGTTTTTGCCCACGCCTTCCCCCGTGCTAATTGCCTTGTGGGCGGGCCTTTTTTTGGTGCCTTTTTTGCGTTTATTTGGCCTGATCAAAGGCATACGTACCCAGCTACAACAGCTAAGCCTGCTCTTATCGGCATTACTTTTCGTAACCACAGTGGGGTATTTATTCACACTTCCTGCGTTCCCTGCGCAACATCACCCTTGGCTAATTTACATTTCCTTTGCCCTTGCTTTTTGCTCAACCCTTTTGGGGCTCAAGCCTTATGGCTTGCGCTGGTTATATGCGCCGCTAACCTTTGCCGCAGGTTATGCCATTTTGTGGCAAACCCACGCGCTGCCTTATTCACGCACTTTGCTCTACGCTTTACCCGGTGTGTTGCTTTTCTTATTACTGTGGCGCCAACAGCGAGACCAAATTCTCAAGCTAGAGGACAAAATCAACACCCATCGTACGCGTGTTAATCGCCTTGTTACTGAAGCCAAAAGCCACTCACAAACCGCGCAACATCTGCGTGCGTCGCAGCGCCAACTCGAACGTGCTGTACAAGCGCGCACCCACAGCTTAGAACAGCTCAACCAAGCCCTCACGTTAAGCACAGAGCGCCTCACATTAGCGCTTAAGGCTAGCGATCTCACCCTATGGGATTGGAATATTGCTGCTAACACTATGACCTATGTGGAACAGCTGAATAACCCCACACACACCGAAAAAGGGGGGCTGGTAGAGCAGCTTGCCCCCCACCTTAACGATGAAGACAAGCGAGAAATACACCGCAAGCTTGAAGCCCACCTTCAGGGTGATACGCCTCAATTCAAAGCGGTTTATGCCGTGGCTTCTGCCACCGAAGAGCCACAATGGTTCCGTGATGAAGGCCAAGTGGTAGAGCGCCACGCGGTAACAGGAAAAGCGGTAAGAATGCTCGGTTTACGCAAAAATATTACCGCCGAAATGATGGCGCAAGAGCGCCAACGTTTTGCAGCAGCGGTGTTCGATGCAGCGTCAGAAGGCGTGGTGGTATTTGATTCGGAATACCGCATTCTCACCGTTAATGAACGTTTTACGATTATGACGGGCTACAGCTTTGATGAATTAGTTAATACGCGCTTATCCGCCCTCGCTAGCCAAGATGCCAATGCTGGCCTTTATCAAAGCATTCGCGAAGCCTTAGATGCTGAAAATCGTTGGGAGGGCGAGCTAACTGAACGGCGCAAAGATGGTGACACCTACCCCATGTGGGTACAAATCACCGCTCTTTTTGATGAGGTACTGAAGCGCACCCACTATGTGGCCTTGTGTTCAGATCGCACCGAAGAAAAGCGCGTGGAAGAGCGTGTGCGCTTCCTGTCGCACTTTGACCGTCTCACGGGGTTAGCCAACCGCTCCTTGTTTCATGACCGATTACACAAAGCCATCACTTTGGCACGCTTAAACCGCGACCAAGTGGCCTTAATTGCCATTGATTTAGACCGCTTTAAGCCTATCAACGACACTATGGGCTCTCACGTTGGCGATATGCTACTGCAACAAGTGGCTAAGCGCTTACTCGATTGCGGCATTCATCAACACCAGTTAGCACGCATTGGGGGAGATGAATTTACAGTCCTTATCGACCACGAAACATCGCGCGCTGAGTTGCAAGTATTGTGCACCAATATACTACAAAGCATTCGCTCACCATTTTTTATTGATGGCCATGAACTTTTGCTTGGCGCAAGCA
The DNA here is from genome assembly GCA_027324795.1 of Alcanivoracaceae bacterium. GTDB lineage: Bacteria > Pseudomonadota > Gammaproteobacteria > Pseudomonadales > Alcanivoracaceae > CALEAR01. The sequence goes on along the minus strand of DAHVSB010000114.1, from coordinate 1,718 downwards.
TAGGCGTCGCAACGTTCCCAGCCATGGCCAAGGATGCGCACAGTTTGATTTACAAAGCGAGTTTGGCCGTGGAGCAAGCCAAGCATTTAGGCGGCAATAATGCCTTTTTCTACCACGAAGGATTGCGTGAACGCACCAAGGATCAATTGTCCTTGGAAGCACAACTGCATAAAGCCATTAGCAATAATGAGCTACTGCTTTATTATCAGCCCAAATGGAGTCTGAAAGAAAACCGTGTGACTGGCGTAGAGGCGCTAGTGCGTTGGCACCATCCTGAGCTAGGGCTGCAATCTCCAGCGCAATTTATCACCATTGCAGAAGAAGTGGGGCTGATCGAAACCATTGGTGAATGGGTGCTTAATACCGCCTGTGCCGAAATTAAAGAATGGCATTCACAAGGCCTAGAAGACCTTAGTGTTTCGGTCAACCTATCTGCTTTTCAACTACGCCGTGGTGACCTGCCTGAGCTCATAAAAGAAGCGTTACGCACTCACCAATTGCCTGCAGACAAGCTGGATTTAGAACTCACCGAAAGTCTTATTATGGAAAACCTAGACGATAACATTGCCCAACTGCAGGCGATTCGTCAGCTAGGAGTTAGCTTGTCACTAGATGATTTTGGTACCGGTTATTCTTCCTTAAGTTATTTAAAGCGCTTCCCCATTAACACGCTTAAAATCGATCGCTCGTTTATCACAGACATAGAACACAGCGCCCAAGATTGTGCTATTACCCAAGCCATCATCGATATGGCACACAATTTGGACATGCAAGTGGTGGCGGAAGGGGTGGAAACGCAACGCCAGCTAGAAATTCTAACTGATATGGGGTGCGATATTATCCAAGGTTATTATATTAGCCGCCCCCTTCCTGAAGCTGAAATCAGAGCGCTACTATTGCAGCAGCGCAATGCGGTAGCGCCCATTCAAAGCAAGCATTTGCCTCATTAAAACGGGGTGACCGTTATTTCTTTTTGGTGGGCCTTTGCCAGCCACTGATTTGGCGTTGCTTGGCGCGGCTAACCGCCAACTGACCATCCTCCACATCAGAGGTGATCACACTGCCAGCCCCCACGGTTGCGCCTTCGCCCACACTCACAGGGACCACTAAGCTGCTATTAGAACCAATAAACGCCTTATCTTTGATAGTGGTGGTAAACTTGTTGGCGCCATCATAGTTACAAGTAATAGTGCCCGCGCCTACGTTAACGTCTTTACCTAAATTGGCATCACCCACATAGCTCAAGTGATTAATTTTGCTACCCACGCCCACTGTGGTGGCTTTGGTTTCCACAAAGTTGCCCACTTTCACTTGGTCAGCCAGTTGGGTGCCGGGGCGTAAGCGTGCAAATGGGCCGATAGTAGCGCTGGCGCCAATGGTAGTGCCGTCAATCACGCTGTGAGATTCAATAACAGTATTATCGCCAATGGTGCTGTTGCGGATATGACAATAGGGACCGATCACCACGTTTTTGCCGAGGGTAACGTTGCCTTCGAGCACCACGCCCACATCAAGCACCACGTCTTCATCTACGCTGACTTGGCCACGCACATCGAGACGTGCTGGGTCGAGCACCTTGGCGCCTTGTGCCATCAGCTGTTCAGCAATTTGCTGCTGATAGATGCGCTCAAGGCGAGCCAGCTGAATTTTATCGTTCACACCATCCACTTCCCAAGGTTGTTGCGGTTGGTGGGTAGCCACTGTGATTCCACGCTCCA
>DAHVSB010000113.1 GCA_027324795.1 Alcanivoracaceae bacterium | reverse complement strand
CGGAGAAACCACTATTTCTTTTGCGTGCTCTTCCGCAAAAAAATAGTGATTTCGCAGTGCTTATTGCTGATGTTGTATGTTAAGAACCCGTTGCGTGGTGCCGCCCGGCACGAGGGCAGCTTGCCCGCTCGGCACGAGAGCCAACCTACGCGGTTCCGCGTACCGGCACCAGAGCCCCGATTATGGCACTCGTCAGCCGCCTCAACTCCTGCGGCTTAATCACATAGGGCGGCATCACATAAATCAGTTTGCCGAAGGGGCGTATCCACACGCCTTGCTCCACAAAATATTTTTGTAGCTCGGCCACGTTTACCTCGGCTTTCATTTCCACCACACCAATGGCACCGAGCACGCGGACATCAGCCACTTGAGGCAGGGCTTTGGCGGGTTCGAGTTCAGCTTTGAGCTGGGCTTCAATGGCGTTTACGCGTTGTTGCCAAGGGGAGTCAAGTAGCAGCTTGAGGCTGGCGAGGCTCACGGTGCAGGCAAGAGGGTTTGCCATAAAGGTGGGGCCGTGCATGAGTACACCGGGGTTGCCCGCACCAATAGTGTGAGCCACTTTTTGGGTGGTGATGGTGGCGGCTTGGGTGAGATAACCGCCCGTGAGTGCCTTGCCGATGCACATAATATCTGGTGTGATGTGCGCCCATTCGCAAGCAAACATTTTGCCGGTGCGCCCAAACCCTGTGGCGATTTCATCGGCGATGAGCAGCACCTCGTACTTATCACAAAGCTGTCGCACCGCGGCCAAATACTCAGGGTGATAAAAACGCATGCCACCTGCGCCTTGCACTATGGGTTCGAGCACGAAGGCGGCAATATCCTGATGATGTTGTTGTAGGGTCTCTTCTATGGGGGCGAGTTCGGCGGGGTTAAATTCGCTATCAAAAGGGGAGTTTGGCGCTGGCACTTTGAGCTGGGCGGGTAAAAAGCCTGCATAAATACTGTGCATTCCCGTGTCTGAATCACTGACGCCCATGGCGCCAAAGGTGTCGCCGTGGTAGCCCTTGGCAAGGGAAACAAAACGGTGCTTGTTTTTGCCTTGGCTTTGCCAATATTGCAGCGCCATCTTTAAGGCCACTTCCATGGCCACAGAGCCTGAATCCGCTAAGAAAAATCGGTCTAACCCTTGGGGCAATATCTCCATCAGCGCTTTGCATAAGGCGGTGGCAGGTGCATGGGTAATGCCGCCGAACATCACGTGGGCCATGCTTTCAAGCTGCTGATGAATCGCTGCATCTAGCTCGGGTACGCCATAACCGTGAATACAGGCCCACCATGAAGCCATGCCGTCTACTAATTCGCGACCATCGGCGAGGGTAAGGGTAACGCCTTTAGCGCTCACCACTTCATAGCAGGGCAAAGGATTAAGCAAAGAGGTGTAGGGGTGCCAAATGTGTTGCGCATCAAAGGCGGTCGGATTCATTGGTAAACTCTGTTGGACGATAAAAGTTTACAGGCTAGCGGGTGAAAATTCGTAAGGCAAGCCGATGCTGCTTAGCAACATAAAAATTTTACCACACAAGAAATAGTATTCTGGTACTTGGCAGTGTTAGCCTTTACTCTGTGAAAAAAGCAAGGAATACCTATGAAGCTGTTGTGGATAGCATTGCTGCCAGTGCTCGGTGTTTTGGTGCCTAGCTTGCTGCGCAATAGGTCTAGAAAAATGTTGTCTTGGGGCACGGCGCTGTTACCCGCTGCTGCTTTGTTGTTACTGCTCGCACAAACTCACGTTTTGTTGGCCGGACAAACGCTTACCTTTGCACTGCCTTGGGTGCCGCAGCTTGGGCTTGAATTGGCCTTTCGGTTAGATGGCTTATCGTTCTTGTTTGCCTTGCTGATTTTGGGTATCGGCCAACTCATCATTTTGTATGCTCACTATTATCTTGACGCGAAAGAAAATGTAGCACTTTTTTATACCTATTTATTAAGTTTTATGGCTGCCATGCTCGGCATAGTGCTCTCCAATAACTTGCTGCAGCTTTGGTTTTTTTGGGAGCTAACCAGCATCAGCTCCTTTTTATTAATTGGTTTTTGGTGGCATAAGTCTGAGGCACGTAAAGGGGCGCGCATGGCCCTTACGGTAACGGGGGCTGGTGGTTTGGTCTTGTTGGCGGGCCTACTATTAATGGGCAATATCGTGGGCAGCTTCGATGTGGGCCAAGTGCTTGCCAGCGGCGATGTGTTGCGCTCCCACGCAGGGTATCCTTTGGTGTTGACGCTCATATTGCTGGGGGCTTTTAGCAAATCCGCACAGTTTCCTTTCCAGTTTTGGTTGCCTCATGCCATGGCAGCGCCTACGCCTGTGAGCGCCTACTTGCATTCTGCCACCATGGTAAAAGCCGGTATTTTTTTATTAGCCCGATTCCACCTCGTGCTGGCAGGCACGGAATTATGGTTTTTAGTGGTTACGCTGGTGGGCTTAGTCACTATGCTGCTAGGCGCTTATATGGCGCTATTCAAACATGATTTAAAAGGGTTGTTGGCCTATTCCACTGTGAGCCACTTGGGGCTAATCACCTTGTTACTCGGTTTAGATACGCCTTTGGCGGTGGTGGCGGCGCTATTCCATATTATCAACCATGCGGTGTTTAAAGCCTCTTTGTTTATGGCGGCGGGTATTATCGACCATGAAACCGGCACCCGTGATATGCGCTTAATTAATGGGTTGTGGAAATACATGCCCCGCACGGCCTTGCTTTCCATTGTGGCAGCTGCCTCCATGGCAGGGGTGCCTCTGCTCAATGGGTTTTTATCCAAGGAAATGTTTTTTGTGGAAACCTTAGTCCAGGGTACGCTGGGGTCTTTATCTTGGTTGGTGCCAGTGCTGGCGGTGTTGGGTGCCACCTTTTCTGTGGCTTATTCAGCGCGCTTTATTCACGATGTGTTTTTTAATGGTGAGCCACGGGATTTGCCCAAGGCACCCAAGGAAGCCCCCACTTATATGCGCTTACCCATGGGGATACTGGTGCTGTTGTGCTTAACCATTGGCTTAGCGCCCAACCTCACCGTAGGGCCATTGTTGGCCTTGGCGGTGAATAGCGTGAGCTCTTCAGCACCTGCGTACAGTGTGGCCCTGTGGCATGGGTTGAACTTGCCTTTAGCCATGAGCTTGGTGGCCATGCTTGGCGGTTTGATTATTTATTATTACCGCCGTGGACTCTTTCATTTTCAGGCGCAGTTCGCGCAGCCAAATGCCAGTTTAGTGTTTGAAGCCGCCGTACAACGGTTAGTGTTTTTTTGCCAAAGTGCCATGAAACGAATCGATAATGGCGCTTTGCAGCGTTATGTGTTTTTGCTGCTTGCTTTTGCCTTGGCAGTAATGATTGAACCTATGCTAGAGCTGCTCTCCGCTCGCGGGCCACGTGAATTATTAGCGGTGGATGCGGTGAGTCTATTGGTGGCCTTGCTTATGATAGGTGCCACGGCAGGCATAGTGCTAATGATTCATCAGCGATTAGTGGCCTTGCTATTTCTTTCGGTGGTGGGGCTTATTGTGGCGTTGATATTTGCCCGCTTTTCCGCCCCCGATTTGGCCTTAACACAGGTTTCTGTGGAAGTGGTCACGCTGATTTTAATGTTGTTGGCTCTGTTTTTTTTGCCGC
>DAHVSB010000112.1 GCA_027324795.1 Alcanivoracaceae bacterium | reverse complement strand
ATGACCATGCGCGCAATACCTTAGGCACCTTGCAGGATGCTACTAAAGAAGTTCGCGATCTTGCTTCACAGGTTAGCAACAATAGCCAGCAAGCTGTGGAAGATTTCAAGCGCAATTCTGAAGCGCTTAACGAGGAATTATCTCGTAGTTTATCTGCATCACAAAGCAGCTTTGAGGGTGTAATGAGGCAAGCGGCACAATCCTCTGGCGATACTATTAATGAGCAGTTGCGCTTAATTGAACAAGCAACAGCAAGAGAGATTCAGCGCGCCATGCAAGAAATGGCAAATCAGCTCACCAATATTACGGGACGTTTTGTTGATGATTATCAGCGAATGGTTGAGGCCATGGAACGTGTGGTTAATAGCGTGCAGTAGGTGTCATCCTCTATGAAAAATATTTTTGGTGAAGCTAAAACTACCAATGCTCAAGAACACGAAGAGAGCCACTGGATATCCATGTCGGATTTGATGGCCGGTTTGATGATGGTGTTTTTGTTTATCTCCATCGCGTACATGCGCCATGCTCAAATTGAGCGCGATAAAATCAAGGAAGTGGCTGTTACGTATCAAAATACTCAAGTGGCACTTTATGATGATTTATTCCATGAATTTAAAAATGATCTCCCGCGGTGGGACGCTGAAATAGATAAAGATACACTAGAGTTCCGCTTTAAATCCCCCGAAGTGCTATTTGATGTGGGAAAAATCACGCTTAAACCTCAGTTTGAACAAATACTTCAAGACTTTTTCCCTCGCTATTTAGGAGTGATCAATAATTTTCAGGACAGTATTTCTGAAATTCGTATTGAGGGGCACACGAGTTCCGCATGGAACCGGTTCGTAACAGAGGAGGAGGCCTATTTTAATAACATGGAACTTTCTCAAGGCCGCACTCGTACTGTGTTGGAATATGTATATGCATTGCCAGAGGTTGCGCCACAAAGGGCTTGGGTGAAGAGCAAGTTTGCGGCCGTAGGGTTATCCTCTTCACAACTGGTTTACACTTTGGGCGGTTTAGAAGATGCGGAAAGGTCTCGCCGAGTGTCCTTCAAAGTCATCACTAACGCCGAAACACAGATACGTAAGATAATTGCTAATTAGCCATGAAGATTTCTGTAGATTTTTCGGCCCTTCACGAACTAGCAAAAAAAATGGGAGATTACCCAGCAATCATTTTGCCACCGGGTCCCATGGAGTTTGAGCCCATTGATGTGGAGCTAGAAAAAGGGGCTCCTGTCAAACCTGAAGATTATAAAGTAATAGGCGATATTTTACCCACAATTCAGGGGCGCCAAGTCGTGCTTTATATCAAGGATCATACTTACATGCGAGGCACTTTTAGTTCCTTTGATAATGCTGTCGCTGACCCAAGCAAGGGTAACAAAATACATGTGGCCACCTGTAGAACCCTAGAAGAAATGGTGCAAAAAAACCGCTTTGATAGATATGTGGCCTGCAATAATATTACTGGCCAATTTGAGATTGCAGGCCCCCAAGGGCAGCGTGCAGAAGTCCCTTTGCATGTATGTAAGAACTGCTTAAGCCTTCTAAATTATAGGAGCTCCCGTGATTCCACTGCTATTAGGAACAACCTAGCTGCAAACTTTGATTATCAGGAATTCTTTAAAACATATAGCTCGTTTTTCAAACAAATGCCTAAACGGATGTCCGATGATGGCGATGGAGGCTATACGGAAGATTGGCCAATCATTTCACGTAGTTTACGAGAAAAGGCTAACTATGCATGCAGTGATTGTGGGGTGAGCTTAGTTAAACACAAGCATTTGTGCCATGTGCACCACATAAACGGCGTTAAAAATGATAACGCGCTTGAAAACCTAGAAGTGCTGTGTGCTGATTGCCACCGCAAACGCCATGGCACATCTATGTATGTAAGCCACATTGATACACAAACAATTAACCGTTTGCGTAAACAACAGCAAACAATGCATGGGGGGTGGGAGGAAGCACTAAAGCTTGCAGATCCAGCCGTGCGTGGTGAGTTGCTTATTATGCAAAGACGCGGTTATCCAGCGCCAGAGATTGGCTATGAAGTGGTTGGCAGCGATGGTGCAGTGGTTGCTGAGCTTGAAGCGGCTTGGGTGGAAAGGCGCGAGTGTTTAATTATTGATGAGGCGCTAGATGCCAACGTTTTGGGTGGTGCTTGGAGGGTGTGGCACTTTGGTGAGATAGCGCGCCAAGGCTAAACCCCGTGATGATGAGATGTTAAGCCCCAACCACAAATGCCACCTCCCTTTATTTCCACTAAGCTATCCATAAACAACCCGCCTGTTTGAGGCGCACAAGATTGCGTAATCTCGGCAGGTTTAGCCGTGGCCGTGTTATGGCAGCAGCACTGATATCCAACGCTTGTTCATGCGTTTAAATCTTGAAATTAAATACATTTTGTCATTAGAGGAACCATGTTTAATCACATAAAAATTAAAACCGAGCGCCCTCGCATAGAGAAGTTGCTAGCGCCTTATCGCCAAGATTTGGGCGAGGACTTTCAGCGTTATCGCAATCATGTGTATCGCACCACGACTTACGCCATGCACCTTCTTGGTAACGAGGAGCAGCACGAAGCCTTGGTGGAAACCGCCTTTGTTTATCACGATATCGCTCTGTGGACCCATAAGGAAATGGCGTATCTTGAGCCTTCCGCGGCCTTGGCGCTGCGAGATAATGCGCAGCAGCAGTGGGGCCTTGAGCCGCAACTATTACAAGAGGCCATCCACTGGCACCATAAAATCACGCCCTTTGATGGCACCAATGCAGAGGTGGTGAACGCTTGCCGCAAAGCGGATTGGATTGATGTGTCTTATGGCATTATTCGTCATGGCATCAGCAGCCGAAATATCCGTAAAGTAAGGCAGGCTTTTCCCTACTTGGGCTTTTACAACATGTTGGTGGCTAGCACTAAGCGCAATACAGGCTCTTATATGCTGGGCACTGCTCGGGTGCTAAGGGGGATTTTGAAGTGGTAGTTGGCTGCTTTAACTAGCATTTTGGCCGTATGCTCTTTTCATACACAACTGATAAATAAGAATAATTAAATGAATACAACTCATCGTAACAATCTCCGCATCGCCATTATCGGCGCTGGTTTTTCAGGCTTGTGTGCAGCAATCAAGCTCAAACTTGCTGGTTTCACGGATTTCACCCTGTATGAAAAAGGGGATGATATGGGCGGGGTGTGGCGCGCCAATACTTATCCTGGGGCTGCTTGCGATGTGTTTTGGCACCTGTATTCCTATTCATTTGAGCCTGGGGTGGGGTTTACTTGCCCCTATCCTGAGCAAGCAGAAATTCAAGATTACCAGCGCTATTGTGCTGAAAAGTACCAGCTGTACCCGCACATTCAATTCAACACCGAGGTGGAATCCCTCAGGTTTCAGGAAGAATCTGCGCAGTGGCTTCTTACCACTAAAGATGGGCAGCAACACCACTATGATGCTGTTATCAGCGGGGTGGGGCAGTTGAGCCGCCCTAAAATGCCCGCCATTGAGGGCATGGATACCTTTAAAGGCCACAGTTTTCACTCCGCCGAGTGGGATCATGATTATGCATTGGCCGGCAAACGGGTGGCAGTGATCGGCACGGGGGCCAGTGCCATTCAATTTATTCCGCGTATTGCGCCCGAGGTGGCTCAGCTCAATGTGTTTCAGCGCAGTGCGCCTTATTTGTTGCCGCGCTTTCAGCGTGAATATTCGGCCATAAC
>DAHVSB010000111.1 GCA_027324795.1 Alcanivoracaceae bacterium | reverse complement strand
GAAATACTGGCTCTTCAACATTTGCAACATTATGGGCTGCCGCCATGCAATGTACTAGAGTGAACTTTCATTTCTAGGGAGGTTCGTTCCTTTCCTGGTTGAATCGAAGGAAGATAAAATTAATGGAGCCTAATTTGCATTTTAGGCTCCATTAATTATTCTCGGACGAGAACTGTATAGCCATATCCCTACGGATAATGGCTTCGGCTTACCCACTACCCCGTTTTGTTATTCTCCAATCCGTTCGATCTCCAATGCCGTATCCGCTTCTATTTCATGCTCACAGAAAGGTGGATGTACCCATTCTTTTTGCGAGAATAAGCGGGTTTGATCTGCATAATACGGGGAGTTTGGGTTAGTGGATTGCGAATAAGCAAGAATATTACGCACATCAGGGCACGGAGTTCCATTAAAAGACACCACTTGAATAAAGCTAGCTCCATGATCCGCATCCACATAACCACGTTCTGGGTCCCAATTCACATTCATAGCATTAAACACGCCCAGCGTGCCCGGGCCACCTGGTAAAGGAATGCGTTCGCCATTACGCGTTACATATTGGTATTCTCCTAGTGGCGCGTCCAATGGTATCGCTGCTGAATTAAGATCTGTAATGGCATCAGCCAACGCTGCTTGCACCAGAGGGTTTAAGGGATTTAAACCACTTGGGGTGTTAACTGGGTCGCTAAGGCTAAAGGGCCTTGTATAAGCCAATGAGAACACATCTGTGCTAGCCGCACTACCACTGGGCAGGCTAAGCAAAAGTATGTTTTCCACAAAACGCCTAAACAGTAACGCCCCGCGAGACTCTATGTCATCACGCCTCTCCCAGTTAGCCAGCACACTACAGGCTTCAGCAGTAGAAACCGGCCCCTGAGAACCCAATGCAACAGGTACGGTTTCACAAATAGATAATAATTCATCTAACCATAGCTCGGCTGCGTATTGACGGTTATTAAACAACAAATCTTGCAGATGCTGTCTTTCGAATCGTTGATTTTCTGATAAATGTTCTTCGATTTGCACAAAACCGCTACGCGTACGTAAAGAACGAGGCGTATTTTCATTGCCGACAATACGAGAGTAGCCCGTGAGACGTTCCTCAGGATGAGAGAGCCAATAACTATCATTAGCATTCATCACATAGTCACGACGCACCAAATATGGCAGCCGGCTTGGCCCCATGGTTCCAGGTTGCAAAGCATCCTCATCACGTTGCCAATCGCATGCCGAACGCGACCCATCTAACACCGGTAATCCTATTACAGGGAATGTAACCAACCCCAACGGAGATGCACAGGCAATCGCATGTGCATCTGGCACATTGGGCACTACGGATATATCAGCATACAGCGCATTGCCCTGACTATCCGCAGCAATAGTATTTACCCAGGGTACCCCCTGATTACGTTTTAGTACCGCTAACAGCTCATCCACGCTTTGCGCTTTATTAGCTTCGTAAAAGTGATTCACAAAGCGGAAATTAGCTGCGTTAGCATCATTGATTGCATAAGCAGTTAACGGTGTCCATGGGAATAGAGGAAGCCCCAACAGTGAATCCACTACAGGACCATATCGTGTTTCGTACAATGTGCGGGTGCGTGGCTCAAGCTTTCCACTTTCTGTGAGTACTTCCACTGTCACTTTATGAGCTATCATGTCTTCCGGTTGCCCATCCACTAAATACGTAGTGGGCTTACCTGGTACAAGCGTCAACTGCACTGGGGTAAAGCGAAATGCGCTAGACACCGTGTGACTCCAAGCCAAGTTTTCAGTGTGCCCAATCAAAATTAATGGAACTCCGAATAAGCTTGCCCCCGAAACATTTATCTCTCTGGGAATAGTGAGCTGCGCTTCAAAAAACCTTTCGCCGCCCGTCCAAGGAAAATGCGGATTGCCTAACAGCATGCCACTACCATTCGCCGTAGCTTCGCTACCCAACGCGATGGCATTACTTCCTATACCTATACCATCGAAAGCGTCTGCTAATTGCTTGGCCACAACACTGGGGTCAGGCAAGCTATAAGCAGCATCAGTGAGCGGTTTTAAGAAGGAAAGTAATTCGCTTAATACCGAACCTAGCCCATCTAACATTAGCGAAGGCGGAGGCTGTGCACCCACGATACCATCAATAGATGTCGCCGAGCTTGCTAACAAAGCGAGCTGATAAAAACGACGGTAAGCGTCAATCTCTGTGATAGGTTTAACCCAAGGCTCACCCTTGCAGCGCTCATCAGGAATATTATCTACCCCCACATCCTGTAGATAGCGATTATAACCTGCCACATACCCACGCACCCCCTCCCGAATTTCAGGTAAAGGTCCGAGGGGCGGTTCTTGCTCAACGAGTCTTTCAACCTTTTGTGTATCAATAATGTGTTGAAAGAAAAAGTCAGCGTCTATATTTTTATAGGTGCTGCTATTACCTGAGAAAAAATACGTTCCTTCAGGGCCAAAGTATCGGCTTCGTTCAGCCCTTAAGGTCATATAAATGTCAGCCATTTCGCAAACATTTTCTTTAGCCAAGCTATAGCCATAACCATAGCCTAGACTGGCGATATTGGCTGCTTTAATGCGAGGAATACCATGGCTCGTCCAGCGGATAGTAGCCTCGTATTCAAGTTCTTCTAAATCAACAATGGGTTCTTCCGGTGGGGGCGTCTCCTCCACCACACTCGAAGATGATGGCGACGAGCTGCTCGATCCACCGCAGGCAGCAAGCATCAACAAACACAACATCCCCAAAAAACAATGGCTAAAGTTCTTTTTCATTGCTCTTCCCTGTTATATTTTATTTTTGTGATTCAACTCACGCTATTACACTATTCAAGCAGCCACAACCGCTCAAAAAACCATCCAAAAAAAATAATCAGCCAACAATAAAAGAAAATACACCGATTGCTTTCTAGGAGAACAGATATTATTCGTAGTTGTTACTACCACAAATGGTTTTTATTATTCAGTAGCAAAGCTCTGCTCCAATATGGCACACACTCGCTCCACCTGCTCAACGGCTAGACCATAAAATAAGGGCAAGCGCAGTAGGCGCTGGCTTTCTTGGGTGGTGTACCTATCTTCGCCATGAAAACGGCCATAGCGCTGGCCCGCTTGTGAACTATGAAGAGGCACATAATGAGTGGCGGTTTCGATATGTTGTGCAGCTAGGTGCTCTTGAAGGGTTTGCCGCTCTTGTGGATTGTTAAGCTTGATATAAAAAATATGACCATTGTGCTGGCAGCCTGCGGGCACCGTGGGTAATTCAAACTTCCCCTGCGCCATTAAAGGTGAAAGCTTTTTAAAATACAGCTCCCATAGCGCTAAGCGCTGTTGGCAAATGGCTTCTGCATGTTGTAAATTACCCCATAAATACGCCGCATTCAGCTCGCTGGCCAAATAGCTGGCCGACACCCTATTACTTAATCACGTGGATAACGCAGAAGAATTTAGCGCCTGTGGCTTTTATAACGGCTAGACATTTACACTCGCTCTGTTTTACAAAGCGCAACGCACATCGAGTTCGCCCTACTTTTGCCAAACGCCTTTTAGCCTTACCACACCCACCGTGCCGCACGCACTGTGTTGGCGTTTAAATACGCTACTTTTTCTGCATTTTGATAGCCTCCTGCTAGCACAAACAGCACTGGCAAGCGTAAGCTTTTAGCTAAGCTAAACACATATAAATCGCGCCAAAACAATTGTCGGGTGCTCAATTTCAGCTGGCTTTTGGGGTCAGCTTGGTGACAATCAGCCCCCGCTTGGTAAAGCACTAAATCGGGATTAATTTGTGCGGCGAGTTGCGCTGTTTTAGCTA
>DAHVSB010000110.1 GCA_027324795.1 Alcanivoracaceae bacterium | reverse complement strand
AATCTCGATCTTAGCGGCAAAAAGGTAGCTGTGGTGGGTACAGGCGCTAGTGCCATACAATTTGTACCAGAAGTAGCAAAATCTGCTCAAACACTAACTTTATTTCAGCGTTCTGCGCCTTATGTATTACCAAAGCCAGATCGCCGCTATAGCCAATTTGAAAAAAAATTATTAACGCGCCTGCCCATACTGCGCTCATTAGAACGCTTGGGGCTGTATAGCATTTATGAAACGCGGGTACTTGGCTTTGGAAGCCTACACAAACACACCATGAAACTCTTTGAGCGGCGATTTAAACAATTTTTATCTCAGCAAATTACAGACGACGCTCTGCGAAAAAAACTCACCCCTGATTATCCAATGGGCTGCAAGCGCATCCTGATGTCTAATAACTACTACCCAGCGCTAGCACAGCCCCATGTGCATGTGGAAACTCAAGGCATAGATACCGTTACGGCTCAGGGTATTCGTACCAAAGACGGCGTAGAGCACGCTGCTGATGTGATTATTTTTGGCACAGGCTTTAAAGCAGCTGATTTCTTAAGCCCTATTCATGTAACAGGCAGAAATGGAGAGACATTAGACCAAGCTTGGCAAGCCGGTGCAGAGGCCTATAAAGGAGTCTCCGTAGCTGGTTTCCCTAATTTATTTATCTTATACGGCCCCAACACTAACCTTGGGCATAACTCCATTATTTATATGTTAGAAAGCCAGTTTGAATACGTGTTGCGCTGCGTTAGTGCTGCAAACAAAAGAAAAGCACGCTTTATTGACGTTAAAGCAACGAGCATGCGCAAATTTAACGATGCTATTCAAGCACAAATTGAAGGCACAGTTTGGCAAGCAGGTTGCACTAGCTGGTACCAAAACGAATCCGGTAAAAACACTAACAACTGGCCAACTTTTACCTTCAAGTACCGCGCCCTCACTCACAATGTCAATCCCGAGGATTATCATTTTGAAACTGCATAGTGTTTCTTCATCAGCATTACTACGGGGCGCACTTTTTAATGCGTTACGGCTCGCAGTGAAACCACTATTCGCGCCTTACATAAGCCCTAAACTAAGGCGTAAAGGGCTAGAGCTTGCCTCATTAAGCACTCTAAATGCGCGAGGACTTAAGCCTGAGCAAGTAAAGTTGCAAGGCGTGCCTAGCCTGCGCTATGGACCAGCAAAAAACGGCACCGCAGTACTCTATTTGCACGGCGGTGCTTACACTGCCGGCTCACCTAAAACCCATGCATCCCTCACTAGTCATTTAGCACAAACCAGTGGAGCCACTGTGTTTGTGCCCGATTATCGTTTAGCCCCAGAGCACCCCTTTCCCGCTGCTTTAGAAGATGCTTGTTTTTGCTATCAGGCGCTGCTTGAGCAAGGGTTTGATCCAACACATATAACGGTGGCAGGCGACTCTGCTGGTGGTGGTCTTACGCTCAGCCTGTTGTTGCATTTGAAGGCAGAGCAAATACCACTGCCAAAAGGGATGATTCTGCTTTCCCCTTGGGCTGACTTAACCCACCCCAATGCGCAAGCTCCTAACCAGCCCCAAGATGCCATGCTCACCTGGCAGGGTTTAAACGCCGCCGCCAAAGGATACGCTGGCAATGAACCACTTACACATACTGGTATTTCGCCAGCGCTAGGCGACGCAACAGGGCTTCCGCCAGCACTCATTATTGTGGGCACAGAGGAAATCCTACTGGCAGACGTCAAGTCCCTAGCCTCTAAACTCAAGCAACAAGGTGTCACCACCGACTTAGCCATCTATGAAAAAATGTGGCATGTCTTCCCACTCCACGCACGCATGCTGAAAGAAGCCGACCACGCCATAAACACCATGGCAAGTTTTATCCTAAACTAGAGCCTAGCCTCCTCAGGAGCCGCTAACCTTTAGTTGCTCCTGAGCCCCTCATTAAAATCAAGCTTTGCAGCATATTTTGAGAAATATGCGATAAATTTGACCTTTAAGGAGTTTTCATGAGCAAGCCTCACATCGCTCTTTTTGCTTTAGGCGGCACCATTTCTGCACATCATCCCTTGCGCGATGAGCTGCGTCATTACCGTACTGGGCATTTCACCGCCCAAGCCTTACTCGACACCTTGCCTGAAATCAGCGACACCGCTCACATTAGCGTGGAGCAGGTAGCTAATGTCACCAGTACCGCTGTGGATTTAAGTCACTGGCTACAGCTTAAACATGCTATTGAGCAGCGTCTTGCCGAAGGGGCCGATGGCATTGTCATCACTCATGGCACCAATACTTTAGAAGAAACCGCGTATTTCCTACATCTCACGGTCAATAGCACCAAGCCCATTGTGTTAGTGGGCTCACAACGCCCTTTTTCCGCCCTCAGCAGCGATGCGCATCTTAATCTGCTAAATGCTGTGCGTGTGGCTTCGAGCTCTGCGTGCCATGGTCTGGGCGCCTTGGTGTTGATGAACGACAACATCTACTCTGCTCGCGACGTCAGCAAAACCCACACTTACCACGTGGATAGTTTTAAAGCGTTAAATACAGGCCCCATAGGCACGGTGGACGTGGATCGACAAGTGCGCATTGCTCATCGACCAGCACGACTCCACACATCACAGTCTCGCTTTGCTGTGCCCTTAGATGATTTCTCGCCCTATGTGCCTGTTATTTTTTCCCATGCCGGCGCGGACCATCGCCTTTTAGAAAGTGTAATGGCGCATCATCAACCTGATGGCATTATTATGGCTGGCACTGGTGCAGGACGCTGCTCTCCTTTAGAAGAAGCTCCTTTGCTAAGCGCCCGTGAGAAAAACATCCCCGTGGTAATGAGTAGCCGCTTAGCTAGCGGCCGAGTGCTTCCCATTGAGTATTACGAACGTTTTGGCCTTATTACAGCCGATGACTTGCCACCGCAAAAAGCCCGTCTTTTGCTATTACTGGCAATTAAGCTCAACTTGGATGAAACCGCCATACAAGAGGCCTTCAATACCTACTAACGTAATACTCGCTAATTTAATAAGGAAAATAATAATGAGTTCAGAAGCATTTTACGCCCAAATCGCCCAATCCGCTGAAAAAGCATTCCCTTTTATCGAGCGCTGCGGCATCGAGGTACTCCATGTGGCAAGGGGCGAATGCCACTTACGCATGCCTTTAGAAGGCAATAAAAACCATATCAACATTATGTATGCAGGTGCCCTATTCACCCTGGCAGAGTTTCCCGGTGGCGTGGTGTATCTCACCTGCTTTGATGTGACCAAGATGTACCCCATTCTTAAGGGCTTAGATATTAATTTTTACCGCCCCGCCACCACGGACATTGAAGTAAAAATTAGCTTAAGTGACGAAGAGATTGAGCGTATTAATGCTACAACCCTTGCCGAGGGGAAATGCGACTTTGATTGGCAGGTGGAACTAATTAATCCTGAGGGAAAAGTGGTGGCTGTGGCGGATTGCCGTTATCAGATGCGGAAAGCGGGAAGCTAAAGGCCGTGATGTATTAACTCGCTGCACACCACTGTATTTTATTACGGCAATAAAAAGGCAGGCAGCGTTAATGCTGCTCTGCCTTTTAATGCTTACAGGTGCCATTTTAACCAAAGCGGTTGGGATCTTTACTATCCAGAACAAACAACACCAGCAGCACTATCCAACCAATAAAAGGAATCAAGTATAAGAGTAAGAACCAACCACTTTTATCGATGTCGTGCAGCCTGCGCGCCGCTACCGCCAAACTTGGCAACAGCACCACCAACGAGAAAAGCGCCGATAAATATTCATGTAAGGCCCCTGTGACCAAAGAGCCTAAAAAGGTGAACAAAACAAACCACCAGAATTCTGAGCGTTTTGCGCGTCCATTAAATT
>DAHVSB010000010.1 GCA_027324795.1 Alcanivoracaceae bacterium | reverse complement strand
CGACAGCGACGAGGTGTATAACCGCTATTTTTTTGTTGAGCCCAATGGCGATATTCATCAGCACGACAAAGACTTACCCACTATGTGGGAGAACTGCTTTTACGCCTCGGGCAACGACGATGGCGTGTTTAACACCCAGCTCGGCGGCGTGGGGGCGGCGGTGTGTTGGGAACTCATCCGCAACCAAACTCTGCAACGCATGCACCAACGGGTGAATGTGGCCATGACGGGCACCCACTGGTGGACTCTGCCCACCAACTGGGGCTCGCTTACTAATCGCAGCCTTGCTGCTTTGGGCCAGTACAATCGCTATATGTCTGAAAATGCGCCCGCAGAATTTGCTCGTCGCTTGGGCGTGCCGGTGATTCAAGCCTCGCACTGTGGCGAATTTCGCACAGATTTTATGCTCGTGCCAGGCACCAACTTGTCTGTGCCTTACGACACTGAATACGTGGGCGCCACGCAAATTGTGGATGCCCAAGGCCGTGTTCTCGCTCAGCGCCGCACCCAAGAAGGCCCAGGCGTGGTGGTGGCCGATATTACCTTAGATGCCCCGGCCCCAACGCAGCCTATTAGCAATACTTTTTGGGTGCCTGAATTACCCCTGTTGCTGCGTGGCTACTGGCACCACCAAAACGCCTGCGGCAAAAGCTACTACCGCCGTTTAGGCCGTGAACGCGGGTTAGCAGCCGCTCGCCGTAACGCTTAGCCAACCCTGTTCGGCTGAGATATCACCTCACCAAAATGGTAAGGTGCTGCATTGGCAAACACCTCAGAACGCCTCTTCACCACACTCGGAGCACGCTATGCAGAACAACCGATGGCTGATTTACGGCGCGAACGGCTACACCGGCGAACTCATCGCTCGAGAAGCGGTTAAACGCGGGCTTACCCCCACCCTAGCCGGGCGCAACCTAAAGAAACTGGAACCCTTAGCGCGCGAACTCGGTGTAGAAGCCCAAGCCTTCTCACTGGATAACATTGGCGATCAGCTCAATGGCCACGCCTTGGTGCTCAATTGCGCGGGGCCTTTTTCTGCCACCGCTGAACCCATGATGAAAGCTTGCCTCGCCGCCAAGGCACATTATTTAGACATTACCGGTGAAATTACTGTGTTTGAATTGACGCAAACCCTTAACGCACAAGCTCAAGAATCCGGCGTGGTGCTCTGCCCTGGCGTGGGTTTTGATGTAATTCCCACGGACTGTATGGCGGCAGCCTTAAAAGACGCCATGCCCGATGCCACTCACTTAGCACTGGGGTTTGACTCTCGCTCAGGTTTTTCCCCCGGCACCGCCAAAACCTCTGTGGAAGGGTTAGCGCAAGGCTGTAAAGTACGCCGCAATGGCATTATCGACACCGTTCCCTTAGCGTACAAAGTACGCAGCATCGATTTCGGCGATGGCGTAAAAAAGGCCATGACCATCCCTTGGGGTGATGTGTCCACCGCGTACCACACCACTGGCATCCCTAATATCGAAGTGTATCTTCCCGGTTCGCCCCGTTTTATTAAGCAAGTAAAACGCGCCAACTTAATTCGCCCAATGTTAGGGCTTGGCTTTGTACAAAAATTAATCCAGGCGCGCCTCGCTAAAACCGTTATTGGTCCTAGCGAAGAGCAACGAGCAAGCATGCCCACCTATGTGTGGGGCGAAGCCACAAACGCCAAGGGCGAAATAAAAACGGCACGTATTCGTACAGCCAATGGCTATAGCCTCACCATCACCGGTTCCTTAGCCGTGGCCACCTTTTTGTTAGAACAATCACCCGCAGGCGGCACTTACACCCCCTCGGTACTGATGGGCAAAGAGTTGGTGGAACAACTGCCAGATTCAGGCCAAATAACTATTAGCTAACCCGTCCGTTGAAGGAGGCATCATGAGCCACGCCCGTATCCAGTTGCACCATAGTTACCAAACCTTACCCGCGGAGTTTTATGCTCATGTGTCGCCTGCCTCGGCCAGCCAGCCCGAGTTGTTGCTGTATAACCAAACGTTGGCAGATGAGCTCGGCCTGCCGCTCATGGATCACTCCTTAGCGGCATTTTATTTTAGCGGCAAACAAGCCTTACCCGGCGCGCAACCCATTGCCCAAGCATACGCCGGGCATCAATTTGGCAACGCCACCATGCTCGGCGATGGCCGCGCCATGCTCTTGGGCGAACTGATCACGCCACAGCAAAAACGGTTCGACCTACAGCTTAAAGGTGCAGGTCCCACACCGTTTTCACGCCGTGGTGATGGCCGTGCCACCCTCAACGCTGTGTTGCGTGAACACATTATGAGCGAAGCCATGGCCGCCTTAGGTGTACCCACGTCGCGCAGTTTAGCGGTGACCACCACGGGCGAAAGCGTGTTTCGTGAACAAGCCCATACGGGCGCCGTGCTCACTCGTGTGGCGGCTTCACATTTGCGAGCTGGTGTTCTATCCAGTCTACGCGATATTCGAGCGTCTCTTCTTGCGCCAACATGGTTCTTGCTGTTGCTCTAAAGCCGTGGACCGTTTGCGCTTCTTTGGGCACGCCTGCGCTACGTAGGGCCACCGTAAGTGATTCAGTGGTGATATGGCGATTCGCGCCACCGTTTGCCCTGCGGAAGCTGGGGAATACGTATTTGCTATGCCCTGTGATGGCGTGTAATTCATGCAGCAGCTCCATCGCTTGGCTAGCTAGCGGGATAATGTGGGGCTCCCCTAACTTCATGCGCTGAGCGTCAATTTCCAGCTGCTGCTGAGTAAAATTAACCTCACTCCATTCTGCGGCACATATTTCAATAGGGCGTGCTAATAACATTGGAGCCAGCTGCAACGCCGTTTTGACAACCACATGACTGGGCACAGCATCGATGGCTAATAAGATGGGGCGCAACTTGTCGGGCTCTGTCACAGCTGCAAAGTTACATTCCTTTAGCGGCTTTGGCGGATCTATCACGTTTTCCATAGCTTCTGTTAGCTCAATTCTTTTTATTGTGTCAAGTGCATCGCCATTTGAAGCGTACCTAAGGATGCTACGCACTACCTGCCGCGCTTTGGTGCCAGAGCTATAGATTCCAGCCGCTTGCATTCTTTCAAGTACGCCAGAAACATCGCCTTTTGTTAAGTGGCTAACAGGACGTTTACCTATATAGGGAAGAATGTGGTTATTCAGTAAGCCCCTTGTCCGCTTTTGATGGCTCGCCGATTTTTTATCCTTTATGTAAAGCGAGAACCACTTATTAGCGACTACCTCAAAAGTGTTTTCGTACTCCTGTTTTTGAGCTTGCCGCTTTTTGCTTCTTTCGAGTGCAGGATCTACGCCCTGTGATACTTGGTTGTAGGCTTCACGGTGAAGCTTTCTAGCCATCGCTAGCGACATTTTAGGATAGGCGCCTATTGCCAAGGTCTTGTACTTACCTGCGAACCTAAAGCGGTAACGCCAATAACCGGTGCTGCTATCTTTCGGAACCTCTAAGCGCAAGCCATACCCATCGGCAAAGCTTTGTGTTTTGTCGGTGGGCTTTATGCCTCTGATTGTTGTGTCGCTTAATTTGCGCGGCTCCGTGCCGTCTAATAATTTCATGTTGCACCCCATCAAAAATGCAAAATGCGGCACATGATTTTGCTGCTGTGGCTATGTGCCACACTTATAGCCACTTTTTAGGTGCTATGAGTATAGATAAGTTTGGACAGATTGGGCTAGTGTATTCATCGAAAGGCTTGATATGTAAGGCCTTTCGATGTTGGTTGGGACTGGTTTGGATAAGAAAATGGTGGAGCCGGCGGGAATCGAACCCGCGTCCGTCAGCAATCCACTTATAGATCTACATGTTTAGCTCATTCTATTGATTTAAGCTTTGCCGGCCCGAAGAGCAGGGCGGAAAAGCCGATTCCCTAAAGTTTTAGCAGATCCGTGCGGGAAACACTTCACTGCGATCCTGTGTAGCTTTGCCCGCCTCACTTCCCCACAGGCAAGGTCGTTCGGCGGTTAGCAGACTAAGCTGCTAGTGCGTAAGAATCGTCGTTTGCGATTACTTTAAGTTGCCACAATAGATTTACGAGAACCGTGACACTTCTCGACATGCACCACAAGATTCATAACCGGCGTCGAAACCTGGTCGGCCCCTTGAGGGTTGTGAATTGTAGCTTATATATGGGACTTATGCAGCTTTATTCAAGTAGTAGGGCGAGAGGTTTGTTAATTGGGTAAAAAAGGGCTGAGAAATTGACTTGAGGGGTAGGATTGTTAGACATATGAGTGGCTTTTTGTGTGGAAATGGGCGATGCTACCGTTCGTAACACAGCGACACATGCGGTGTTACATTAGGTGCCCTCGGAGGTCTTAAGCAGACGGCTGGGGGTGTAAAAACGGCCTAACAAGCAGTTGAATAAAATTTTCAAATTTGTTTGCCGTGAGTATGAGTCCTCAGATGGAGGAATGACAAATGAAAAACCAAAATGCACTGAACGTGTTCGACAACATCAAAGCTGTTTTCAGCCAGCACCCCTTAATCCAGTATTCTTTAGGGTTGTTGATAGCGCTGGTGGCTTATGCCTCTGGATTGTTGCTAATTGATAGTGTAATGGACACTCGCCTACCACTAGTGGCGTTTGCGGTCTTCTTCTTACCGGCTGTCTTGCGTGCTTGGTTGCTTGTTTACTGGGAAGTAAAAGCAGATTTTCAAAAGCGCTGGAATCAGTCAAAAGAACTAGGCCATAGCTAAAGCTAAGGTTTCAACATAACGCGAGCAAATGCTGCTCTAAAGAGAAAACCCAGTTCACGTATAGGTGGGCTGGGTTTTTTTGTGCCTAAAAATTAGTTCGCCTTTAAGATGCGTTGTTTCTGGCGTTGCCAATCGCGATCTTTTTCTGTGGCGCGTTTGTCGTGCTTTTGCTTACCCTTTGCTAAAGCGATTTTGAGTTTGGCATAGCCCTGGCTCCAGTACATGGTTACGGGCACACAGGTATAGCCTTCACGTTGTACACCTCTAAAAATTTGCGCAAGTTCACGCTTGTGTAAGAGCAACTTGCGTGAGCGCAGTGGGTCGGGGTTAATGTGGGTGCTCACAGTGGGTAAGGCCTCAATGTGGCAACCAAACAACCACGCTTCGCCATCCTTGAGTAGCACGTAGGACTCAGATAAGTTGCAGCGGCCAGCTCGCAGGGATTTTACTTCCCAGCCTTGAAGGGACAAACCAGCTTCAAAGGTTTCTTCAAGGTGATAGTCAAACCGAGCTTTGCGGTTTTGAGCAATGGTGTTGGATTTTTGATTTCGTTTGGATTTCGTCATGGTTTGCAATGATAAGCCAATTTAAGAGCTTGAGCACCCTCTTAAAAGTCAGGACAATGGCGAGTTCGAACTGAAGAGGGTAAATGATGAGCAAGGATACTTCGCCGCACGGCGGTTTAACAAGTCGTTGGGCATTTATTTTAGCGGCCACAGGTTCTGCTGTGGGGTTGGGAAATATTTGGAAGTTCCCTTACATGGCGGGCAGCAATGGCGGCGGCGCTTTCGTATTGGCTTATTTGGTGTGTGTGTTGTTAGTGGGGATCCCCATTATGATGGCCGAGGTGGCCATCGGGCGGCGCGGCGGTTTAAGTCCTATCAATAGTATGCGTGCCCTTGCCAGAGCCACAGGCGTGACTAGCCGTTGGAGTGCTGTGGGGTATCTTGGCGCCCTAACAGGTTTCCTGATTCTTTCGTTTTATTCCATCATTGGCGGCTGGGCCATTTATTATATTTGGGTGTTGGGTTCTGGCGATTTAGCCGCAGCAAGCGGGGGGCAAGCCAGCGTCACTTTCGAGAATATGCTAGCCAACCCAGGGTTAATGATGCTTTGCCACACGTTGTTTTTAACGGCGACGATGTTTTTTATTGCGCGCGGTGTACGCAAAGGCATTGAGGTTGGCGTGCGCATCATGATGCCTCTGCTTTTTGTGATTTTAGTGCTGTTAGCAGGTTATGGGCTGACTCGCGAAGGCGCCCTTGAGGCACTAAAGTTTTTGTTTGTATTTCGTTGGGAGGATTTTAATGGGCAGTCGGTGCTTATGGCCATGGGGCAGGCCTTCTTTAGCTTGAGCTTAGGCATGGGTGCCATCATGGCCTACGGTGCTTATATGCCCAAACACTTTAAGGTGAAAAAAACCGGCAAGCTCATTCCTATATCAATAGCGTCGACGGTGCTAATAGTTGCCTCCCTGGATGTGATTACCTCTTTGTTGTCGGGCATTGCTATTTTCCCCGTGGTATTTACTAACGGTCTAGAGGCTAGCGAAGGCCCAGGCTTGCTGTTTGTGACTTTGCCACAAGCTTTTGCGGCAATGCCGCTGGAGCTTGGCGGTATCTCTGTGGGGCTTGTGTTTGGCGCTTTGTTTTTTGTGTTGGTGCTGTTTGCCGGTTTAACCTCATCGATTTCCATCGGCGAGCCTGCGGTGGCTTGGCTAACAGAAAAAGGCATAAAACGCGTAACGGCGGCAACAATGGTAGGAGTGTTAGCTTGGGTGCTAGGCGTATTCAGTTTGCTCTCCTTTAACATATGGGATGAAGTTTATATCCTTCCGGGCCGCGGCTTCTTCGATAGCATGGATTTCCTGACTAGCAACATTATGTTGCCACTAGGCGGTCTTCTGATTGCTATTTTTGCGGGCTGGGTTATGAAGGAAACTCATATTCGCAAGGAGTTAGCCATGAAAAACTTCGGCTTGTATTTAGGCTGGCGCGCGATTTTACGCATTTTGGCCCCCATCGTTATGTTGATTGTGTTTTGGCAAGGTTTGTTTGCTGCGGAAAGCACTGAAGCAGAGCCGGAGCCTGTTGCCGTCGAAGAGATTGCTGCCAGCTCAGAAGCACTAGACACAGTAAAGCAAGCAGTAGAAAGCCTAGGCGATGCGGTTGCTTCAGGTGCACACAATATTGCCAAGGAAGTGGATAAGATGCGCGACAACCAGAACGAAGAGGCCCAAGAAAAAGAAGAGCAGGACGATAGCGATGGCAGCTAGTACCATTATTGCAGAGGTTGCTTATGCCACACCTGAACAGCAAATCTTGCTTACAGTGACTGTGCCTCAAGGTAGCACAGCTCTTGAGGTGATAGAGGGCTCTGGGCTTTTGGAAAAAGTGCCGAGCCTACAAGCAGAAAACCTTCAAGTGGGTGTGTTTAGCCAGCGGCTAAAAAGTCCAACAGAGTACGAAGTAAAAGAGGGCGATAGACTAGAAGTGTATCGCCCCCTGTTGATTGACCCGAAACAGGCGCGACGTGAGCGCGCCCAGCAAAAAGAGTCTAGCGTGGTGGCAAGCCGGGCTGATTAACGCCCTCTCCACTTTCGATGCTGATCGGAGAGCTTTTTTGGTCGCGTTGTTGTTCCTCTAAACGACGATTGAGCTCTTTGTCTTGCTCGGTGGCCACTTTACTGCCAAGGCGGTCCACAATTTTGCCTTCATAATGGCTGTAATAACCATCCTCAAAATAGACTACAATACGTTGTTCGGTCTTTTCACCGCGCCCTGGCTGATAAATCATAGGGTAAAACCAAGCGTTTTCTGTAAAGGGGTCAATCAGGATGGGTTCGCCCATTACATAGGTAACTTGATCGGGGCTCATGCCTGGCTTAAGTTGTTTTAGCATGTCTTCGGTAATGAAGTTTCCTTGGGGGATATCGATTCGATACACGCCAGGAAAGCGCAATTTGCTGCAACCTGTTACTAAGACAGCTGCTAGTATGATGATGAGTAAAGAATAGTATTTTTGCATCGCTTTTTGATTTCCGTTAAGTAGTGGCGATAATACAGACTCGACATTGGAACACAAGGTTCCGCCGTTCAAGCAAGGAGTTTTACGTTGGAAAATCATGAATTGCGTAAAGCAGGGTTAAAAGTTACGTTACCACGAGTTCGTATTCTAGAGCTTCTCACTTCTGCTGAAGATGATGAACGGCATATGAGTGCTGAAGATATTTATAAGGCACTGATGGATGCGGGTGAGGATGTAGGTTTAGCTACTGTTTATCGGGTGTTGGCTCAGTTTGAGCAGGCCGGCATTGTGGTGCGCCATAACTTTGAAGCAGGCTCTGCTGTATTTGAGGTGGCGGATGAGGGGCATCACGACCATATGGTGTGTTTAGAAACCGGCGCTGTAATTGAGTTTTTAGATCCGAAAATTGAAAAACAACAAAAAATTGTGGCAGAAGAGCATGGTTATGAGCTCGTAGAGCACTCACTCGTACTCTACGTTCGCCCTAAAAAGAAAGAATAAACTAGCCCGCTTGGCTAAGGCTTAGCATTTCTTCGGCATGAGCTAGTGTGGATTGCGTTAGCTCTAGGCCGCCAAGCATACGTGCAATTTCAGTAATTCTATTTTCACCTTCAAGCGTGTCCACGTAGCTAAATGTGGTTTTTTGAGATTGTTTTTTGCGCACATGCCAATGCTGCAGGCCTTGGGACGCCACTTGTGGCTGATGGGTAATGCAGAGCAGCTGAGCATGCTTACTTAGTTCGCGAAGCAAACGCCCTACAATTTCAGCCACGCCACCGCCAATGCCCACGTCTACCTCGTCAAAAATTAAGCAAGGGACTGTGAGTACTTGTGCGCAAATCACTTGGATGGCCAAACTAACTCGGGATAGTTCACCGCCGGAAGCTACCTTGGCGAGTGGACGCAAGGGTTGGCCTGGGTTGGCAGAAAATACAAACTCAATACTTTCTAAGCCGCTAATGGCAGGAGCTTGAGCAGAAAGCTCGATTTGAAAGCGCGCATTAGGTAAACCCAGTTCGTGTAAATGGCGCTCAACTCCCTTTGCAAGGGGCAAGGTTTTTTTGCGTCGTAACTCAGATAACTGTTGGGCAAGCTCGTGATATTGCTGCTCAGCCTGCTGTTCTTCTTGGGCTAAAGCTTCCAAGTGTTCATCAAAGCTACCTAGCACTTGGGCTTGATCGATAAGCTCTTGGTGAAGAATGTGCAACTCTTCTGGGCGTATGCGATGGCGGCGAGCCAGCTGATATACATTGCTCAGGCGTTCTTCAGTGGTCTGTAATTGCGCTGGGTCTTCTTCAAGCGTGCTTAAATAATGGCGCAAGTCATCGCCGGCGGCTTCCACCTGCAGTAGTGCAGACTCAAGGGTTTGCGCTATATTATGCAAAGCGATGTCTTGTTCACTCGCTTTTTGCAGCTGGCTTAGGCTTTGGCCCATAAGGTCCATGGCTGAAGGGCCTTCGTGGCCATCGAGTAAATTGCTAATGCATTGCTGAGAAGTGCGCAATAAATAATCATTGTTACCGAGGCGCTTTTGCAAGCTCTCGAGTTCTTCAACTTCGCCGGCTTGTATATCAAGGGTGTTGAGTTCTTCGAGTTGAAACTCAAGCAAGGCTTGACGCTCAATTTGCTCGTTAGCCGATTGGCGAGCCGCATCGTGTTGGCGGCGTGCCTTTTGCCATAAACGCCAAGCATTGGCCACGCGTTCGCTGAGGTTGTGGGCTTGGGCATAGCTGTCGAGTAGCTGCTGTTGATTCTGTTGATGCAGCAGGGCTTGTTGTTCGTGTTGGCTGTGAATATTAACGAGCATAGCGCCAAGCTCGCGGCACTCTTGCGCCGGCATAGAGCGGCCATTGATAAAAGCGCGGGAGGGGCCATCTGCTCTAATGGTGCGCCGCAAGGTACATTCTAGCCCCTCGTCTAGCTCGCGAGCTTTGAGCCAAGCTTGGGCTTTAAGGTTGTCTCTAATGCAAAAAGAAGCCTCTACTTCGGCGCGCTCTTGGCCTGCACGCACCATGCTGCTATCTGCTCGCGCGCCAAGGGCTAAGCTTAACGCATCGATGATGATAGACTTGCCCGCTCCGGTTTCCCCTGTTAATACAGTAAGGCCGGCTTTAGGGGTGAGCTCAAGGGTTTCAATCGTGGCAAAATGACGTAAGCGTAGAGAGATAAGCACGGTTCGCCTCCATGTTTTATTTTGTGCCAGTATACTGTCCAAAAGAACAGTAAGGCAATCACTTTTATTGTTGAGTGGAATTTCGTATCTTGTGATGAGATACCCGATAGCCGAGAGTCTGTAACTATTATGGATTTGAGTAATAGAAAACAAACATTGCTAATGACGTTGGTGGAGCGCCATATCCGTGATGGCCAGCCCGTGGGCTCAAAAGCAATCGCGAATTCAGGGGCGCTATCGGTAAGTCCTGCCACCATCCGCAATCTTATGGCAGAGCTTGAAAGAATGGGGGTGTTGGCGAGCCCGCATACCTCTGCCGGCCGCGTGCCCACGGAGTTGGGGTATCGTTTATATGTGGATGCATTGCTTAAAACAAGTATCAAAAATGCGGACGATATCATCCCTTTGCAGCAGGATTTGCATCAGCTTATTCAACCCGACCAGTCCCCAGAGGAAATTTATAATCGTGCGTCCCGAGCGCTAGCAGAGCTTACGCGCATGGCAGGTGTGGTGGCCATGCCCAAGCGAAAGGTAACCACCTTGCGACAAGTGGAGTTTTTGCCATTGTCCGAGCGTCGCGTGTTGGTGGTGCTAGTGGTTAATCGCGCTGAAGTGCAAAATCGAATTATTCATACTGACAAAGAATATACGGAGCAAGCGCTGCGCCAAGCGGCTAACTATATTAATCACCACTATGCGGGGCAGCACTTAGACGATATTAAAACGGCCTTGGTGCAAGCCATGCGCAGTGAAAAAGCGCATATGTCGCAGTTGCTCGCCACCAGCGTGGACGTGGCTGAAAAAGCCCTGACCACGCAAAAAGACAATACAGGTGATTATGTGCTAGCGGGCGAGACCAACCTGCTCAATATGGCAGAGGGGGATAATATGCACCGCATGCGCGAGCTTTTCGACGCTTTCTCGCAAAAGTACGATATCTTGCACTTGCTCGAGCGCAGCGTATCTGCCGATGGTGTGCAGATTTTCATTGGCCGCGAGGCGGGCATTCAAGTGTTCGAAGATTATTCGCTGGTGTCTTCGCCTTATGCCATGGAGGATGGTTCAGTGGGTGTACTGGCTGTAGTGGGGCCTACCCGCATGGACTACGAAAAGGTCATTCCCACGGTGGATATTACCGCTCGATTGCTCTCTAAAGCGCTAAATAAGCTCTAAAAACATCAGTTTTTTACCTTTCCTCTTGAATCTTGCCATTGAGTTCCCATATCGTTGTCACCCTTTTTATTTTAGAGAGGCAGTGGTGCGCTGCCAGTTAAAACGGAGTTTCCCATGAGTGAACAACCAAAAACAGCATCTGATACTACTGCAGAAGAAGTAGCTCAGCCTGAAGTCGCTGAAGCAGAGGTTGTGGAAGGTGAGGTCGCTGCTGCTGAAGAAGCCGCCGAAGCGCCCACCGTTGAAGAGCTGCAAGCGCGTTTGGCTGAAGTGGAAAAAGCGCTAGCTGAAGCTGATTTACGTGCGCAAGCAGAAGTGCAAAATATGCGCCGTCGCGCCGAGCGTGATGTGGCAAACGCGCGCAAGTTTGCGTTAGAAAAGTTTGCTAGTGACGTGGTGTCTGTGGCCGACACATTAGAGCGCGCCTTGACACAGTTGCCCGCGGATGATGAGAGCTTAACAGCGGCCCGTGAAGGCACCGAGCTCACCCTTAAGGTGTTGCTCGATGTGTTTAAGCGCCACCACATTGAGCGCATTGACCCAGTGGATGAGGCGTTTAACCCCGAGCATCACGAAGCCATGGCCATGGTACCTATGCCAGGCAAAGCCCCTAATACAGTGATTGAAGTATTGGAAAAGGGCTATGTTCTTAACGATCGTTTGCTGCGCCCCGCTCGTGTGGTGGTGGCGAAAGGCGAATAAATTTTTGCCAAGCACTTGAAACTGTTGCGGCTATCACCATATAGAAGCTAGTTAATTTTACTGTAATACCTCTGCGCAGGTTTGTTGTTTACCTACGCAGCGAGCAAGGAGAATGACCTGATGTCTAAGATTATTGGTATTGATTTAGGGACCACGAACTCGTGTGTTGCTGTATTAGAAGGCGATAAAGCCAAAGTGATTGAGAACAGCGAGGGGGGTCGTACTACCCCTTCCATCGTCGCGTACACCGATGATGAAACTCTAGTGGGCCAAGCGGCGAAGCGCCAAGCGGTGACCAACCCCGATAACACGCTATTTGCGATTAAGCGTTTAATCGGCCGTCGTTTTGATGAAGACGTTGTGCAAAAAGACATCAAAATGGTGCCTTACAAAATTATCGCAGCGGATAACGGTGACGCTTGGGTAGAAGTGAAAGGCGAAAAAATGGCACCGCCTCAAATTTCTGCACAAGTATTGCTGAAAATGAAGCAAACCGCAGAAGATTACCTTGGTGAAAAGGTAACCGAAGCTGTGATTACGGTGCCTGCTTACTTTAACGACGCCCAGCGCCAGGCCACTAAAGATGCTGGCCGCATCGCAGGTTTAGATGTTAAGCGTATTATTAACGAGCCCACCGCAGCAGCCCTTGCCTACGGCATGGATAAAAAAGGCGGCGAGCGCACCATCGCAGTATATGACTTAGGTGGTGGTACTTTCGACGTTTCTATTATCGAAATCGCTGAAATTGATGGTGAGCACCAGTTTGAAGTATTAGCCACCAACGGTGATACCTTCCTCGGTGGTGAGGACTTCGATATTGCCTTGATTAATTTCTTGGCCGATGAGTTTAAGAAAGATACAGGCATTGATTTATCCAATGATTCTTTGGCGCTTCAGCGCTTAAAAGAAGCAGCAGAAAAGGCAAAAATCGAGCTTTCTTCTGCTGAGCAAACAGAAGTGAACTTGCCTTATATCACTGCTGATAACACAGGCCCCAAGCACTTGGTGGTGAAAGTGACCCGTGCGCGCTTAGAGGCCCTAGTGGAAGCATTGGTCGAGCGTTCCCTAGAGCCCTGTAAAGTGGCCCTTGAGGATGCTGGTCTTTCCGCTAGTGATGTGTCTGATGTGATTTTGGTGGGTGGCCAAACCCGTATGCCGCTAGTGCAAAAGAAAGTGGCTGAGTTCTTCGGTAAAGAAGTGCGCCGTGATGTGAACCCCGATGAAGCAGTGGCCATGGGTGCAGCCATTCAGGGTGCGGTACTGGGCGGAGATGTGAAAGACATTCTCTTGCTTGACGTTACCCCACTCACCCTAGGTATTGAAACCATGGGCGGTGTGATGACGCCTCTGATTGAGAAGAACACCACTATCCCAACGCGTGCCACAGAGACTTTCTCCACTGCGGCGGATAACCAATCTGCGGTAACGGTGCACGTGTTGCAGGGTGAGCGCAAACAGGCGGCGCAAAACAAATCCTTAGGTCAATTTAACCTAGAGGGTATTCCTGCGGCCCCCCGTGGCGTGCCACAAATTGAGGTGACGTTTGATATTGACGCTAACGGTATTTTAGAAGTGAGCGCCAAAGACAAAGCCACAGGCAAAGAGCAAACCATTCAAATCAAAGCGTCTTCAGGTTTAAGCGATGAAGAAGTGGAGCAAATGGTGCGCGATGCGGAGGCTAACGCCGAAGAAGACCGCAAGTTTGAAGAATTGGTACAAGCACGTAACCAAGGTGACCACTTGGTACACGCTACCCGCAAAACCTTAGAGGAAGCGGGCGATAAAGCCACAGAGGAAGAAAAAACGGCCATTAATGCAGCCATCGATGCCCTCGAGGAAGCCCTTAAAGGCAACGACAAAGAAGATATCGAAGCCAAGACCAAGGCGCTTACCGATGCTTCTGGCGAGCTAGCCCAGCGCTTATACACAGAAGCGGCGCAGCAAGAGGGTGCAGGCCAGGCTGAAGCGGGTGCCGAGGCGGCGGATGACGACGTGGTTGATGCTGAGTTCGAAGACGTAAGCGACGACGAGAAGAAAGCATAAGGCCCTGTTGCTGAATGAAGCAATAAGTCGTTCCATCACGCCGGGCAATGCCCGGCGTGATGCGTTTACCGATAAAAGTAAAACCATAGGTTTATTGTATGTCTAAGCGTGATTATTACGAAGTACTGGGCATTGAGAAGGGGGCGGATGAAAAAGAAATCCGCCGCGCTTATCGCCGCATGGCTATGCGCTATCATCCCGATAGAAACCCAGGTGACGAAGAAGCTGAAGAGAAGTTCAAAGAAGCTAAGGAAGCCTATGAAGTGCTTTCTGATGCGCAGAAACGCGCCGCTTACGACCAGTTTGGCCATGCCGGCGTAGGCGGTGGCCAAGGTGGCTTTGGTGGTGCGGGGGCCGGTGGTGCTGGCTTTAGCGATATTTTTGGCGACATGTTTGGCGATATTTTTGGTGGCGCTCGTCGTGGCGGCCCTTCGCGCGGCGCTGATTTGCGTTATGCCATGGAGATTACCCTTGAGCAGGCAGTGCGCGGCACCACAGAAACCATTCGCGTGCCAAGTTGGGATGATTGCGACGCATGCCAGGGCTCGGGCTCTAAGGACGGTTCTCAACCTGTAACCTGTTCCACTTGCGGCGGCATGGGACAAGTGCGTATGCAGCAAGGTTTCTTTAGTGTTCAGCAAACCTGCCCCACCTGTCATGGCAGCGGCCAAGAAATTAAAAGCCCGTGCAACAATTGCCACGGTGAAGGTCGTACACAAACCACCCGCGAAGAAAATATCCGTATTCCAGCGGGCGTAGATGATGGTGATAGAGTTCGCGTAACGGGGCGCGGTGAACCAGGCGCTAAAGGTGGCCCGCCGGGGGATTTATATATTGAAATCCGCGTGAAAAAACACCCCATTTTTGAGCGTGATGGCAACGATTTATACTGCGAAGTGCCTTTAGATTTTGTGGATGCTGCACTAGGTGGAGAAGTAGAAGTTCCCACATTAGACGGCAGGGTGAACCTTAAGATTCCCGCTGAAACCCAGACAGGCCGATTGTTCCGCCTACGCGGTAAAGGCGTAAAAGGCGTGCGCGGTGGCGGCGTGGGTGATTTGCTTTGCCGAGTGACTCTCGAAACACCCGTGTCTCTCACCAAGGAGCAAAAAGAGCTACTGCGCCAGTTCCAAGCATCAGTGCAAAAAGGTGGCAAGCGTCACAACCCAAAAAAATCTGGTTTCTTTGATGCAGTGAAGCGATTTTTTGAAACTGATTAAATAAAAAAAGAGGGAAATCCTAAAAAAACCAGCTTTTTACTTTGTGCAGCGTCGAGGTTTACGCTAAAGTAAAACGCTGGTTTTTGCCTGTTTTGTCCCATCTCTTCCTTGGGGGTTGTGTTGATTGGGCAGCCAATGTCAGAGTCATTGCTGCGATTTGCAATGAACGTGTCTAACCTTTTTATATTCAACCTAAACAATATGGTAGTCGTTGCTGCCGGCGTGTAGGGAAAAGAATCTAGCCGAGCTAATTTTATGTGGTTGATGCTCATTGTTTTGTTGCCGTTTCTGGGCAGCTTGTGTGTTGCTTTTTTGCCTAGCAATTCTAAAAACTGGGAAGCGTGGCTCGCTGGCTTAGTGGCTGCGGCATCCACCGTGATTACCTTGTGTTATTTCCCCACCATAGCCAGTAACGAAGTAGCGACCTTGCGGTATGAATGGTTGCCCACCTATGGGCTGAACTTTTCTTTGCGCATGGATGGCTTTGCTTGGCTGTTTAGTTTGCTAGTGAGCGGTATTGGCATTTTAGTGGTGTTGTACGCTCGCTATTACCTATCCGAAAAAGACCCAATCCCCCGTTTTTTTGCATTTTTCCTCGCTTTTATGGGAGCCATGCTCGGCATTGTGCTCTCGGGTAACGTAATTCAGATGGCGCTGTTTTGGGAGCTAACCAGCCTCGTTTCCTTTATGCTGATTGGTTATTGGCATCATAGAGCCGATGCGCGCCGTGGTGCACGTATGTCCTTGATAGTCACCGCCACGGGCGGGCTCTGCTTGCTAGTGGGTTTGGTGCTTATGGGGCATGTGGTGGGCAGTTACGAGCTTAGCGATATTCTCAGCTCTGGCGATGTCTTGCGCGAGCATTCTTGGTATCTGGCGATTTTGGTATTGGTGGCACTTGGCGCGCTCACCAAAAGCGCTCAGTTCCCGTTTCATTTTTGGTTGCCGCGAGCCATGGCAGCACCTACGCCTGTGTCTGCTTATTTGCACTCCGCCACCATGGTGAAGGCGGGAGTGTTTTTATTGATGCGGTTTTGGCCCGTGCTCGCAGGGACAGAGGCATGGTCTTATATCATTGGTTTTGCAGGCTTGATTACGCTGGTGATGGGCGCATTTGTGGCGATTTTTCAGCAAGATTTAAAAGGTTTGCTGGCATACTCAACCATCAGCCATTTGGGCCTAATCACCCTGCTGTTAGGTATGGGGACCCCTCTAGCAGCGGTGGCAGCATTGTTTCACGTGCTAAACCATGCCACCTTTAAAGCATCGCTTTTCATGGCTGCAGGCATTATCGACCATGAAAGTGGCACCCGGGATTTACGCCAACTAACGGGCTTGCGTAAACTCATGCCCATCACTGCAACCTTGGCTATGGTGGCGGCAGCGGCCATGGCGGGCGTGCCTTTATTGAATGGTTTTTTATCCAAAGAGATGTTTTTTGCCGAGGCTGCAGGCTTTGGCTCAGGGAATACTTGGTTGCCAACTTTGGCGGTGATTGCTGGCGCACTGAGCGTGGTGTATTCCCTCCGTTTTATTACTGAAGTGTTTTTTGGCCCAGTCCCTAGTGGCGAATTGCCGAAAACCCCCAAAGAGCCGCCCCGCTGGATGCGCTTCCCTATTGAAATGCTCGTGGTGCTTTGCATTGTGGTGGGCACCATGCCGGGTGTGACGGTGGCGCCTGCGTTGAATCTTGCGGTGCATCATATGTTGGGTGCTTATACCCCCGAGTACAGTGTGCAGATTTGGCACGGGTTTAATTTGCCTTTGCTAATGAGTGTCCTGGCCTTTGGCTTTGGTCTTGTGCTGTATTTCCTGTTGCAACGCCGCTATGGCATCAGCCGTTTGGATAAGGTGCCTCTATTGCACCGCCTAGATGGCCAGCGCGAATTTGAGCGTGTGTTGCTAGCGGTAACGTCTTTTGCTGTGCGAGTGGAAGAAAAGCTCACCTCAGAGCGGCTGCAACCTCAGTTGTTTTGGTTGCTGTTGGTGACGTTGGTGGTGGGCGGACTCACAGTGTGGCGCAGTCCCATCGAAGCGGTGCGTTCTCCCATTGGGTTTGAACCCATGTTTGCTGTGTTGTGGATAGTGGGTGGCGTTTGTGCTGTGGCCGCCGCATATCAAGCCAAGCATCACCGCTTAGCAGCGCTGATACTAATGAGCGCCACCGGTATTGTGGTGAGCTTAACGTTTGCTCTGTTTTCTGCCCCCGATTTAGCTCTGACTCAAGCCGCCGTAGAGGTGGTAACCACCGTCTTGATTTTACTTGGCCTGAGATGGCTGCCAAAGCGTTTAACCCCCGATGTGACTGGGGTGAAAGCCACCTTGCGGGATTATCGCCGCCGCATTCGCGATGGTTTGTTGGCTGTGGCCATTGGGCTAGGTATGGCGGCAACCACTTATATGGTGTTGATGAGCGCAGGCCCCACAAAACTCACGGATTTCTTTATTCAACACGCTTTACCCGAGGGTGGCGGCACCAACGTGGTGAACGTGATTTTGGTGGATTTCCGTGGCTTTGATACCTTTGGTGAAATCACTGTGTTAGGCGTGGTGGCGCTAACTATCTATGCTTTATTGCGCCGTTTCCGCCCCGCCCCAGAAAGCATTGAGTTGCCCGCACAACGTTTAGGAGATATTAAAAACGTTGCTCCTTGGCAATTGGCGCGCCGTGGTTACTTGGCTATTCCTGCCATCTACTTCCGTGCTCTAATGCCGGTGCTGGTGTTGCTTGCCTTGTATTTCCTTTATCGCGGTCACAATTTGCCCGGAGGAGGTTTTGTGGCGGGGCTTACCCTCACTGTGGCTCTGGTTTTGCAATATATGGTAAGTGGCACTTTATGGATTGAAGCCAAGCTACGCATTCGTCCGCACCAGTGGCTAGGCAGCGGTATATTACTCGCACTGCTAACGGGGGTGGGAGCTTGGTTGTTTGGTTATCCGTTCTTAACCAGCCATACCGCTGTGGTGAATTTACCCCTGCTTGGCGAGCTTCATTTACCTAGTGCGTTTTTGTTTGATATTGGCGTTTTTGCTTTAGTGGTGGGAGCAAGTTCATTGCTGCTTATTGCCTTGGCGCACCAATCCCTGCGCAGCCATCGAAGGCATTTTTCGGGCAAGCCTCCAACCCTAAGAAAAAGAGGAGCCATGCGATGGAGTTAGTGTATGCGCTAGTGGTGGGCGTGCTTTGTGGGGTAGGCGTTTGGTTGCTACTCAGGCCGCGTACTTTTCAGGTAGTCATGGGGCTTTCAATCCTGTCCTATGGTGTGAATCTATTTTTGTTTTCCATGGGCCGTTTGTCGGTGGATAAGGCACCAGTGTTGCTGAAGCAAACCGCTGACGCCATTGCCGACTATGCAGACCCTGTGCCACAAGCTTTGGTGCTCACCGCCATTGTGATTGGTTTTGCCATGTTGGCTTTGTTTTTGGTGGTGATGATTGCCAGCCGCGGCCTCACAGGTACTGACCACGTGGATGGGGTGGAGGAAGAGGAGTCATGAGATTGGCTGAACACCTCCCCGTTTTACCCATTTTGTTACCGCTAGCCGCCGCCATGGTGTTAGCGCTAATTAGTGAGTTTAAGCGTCGGACAAAAATCACCATTAGTGTGGTGAGCGCCGTGCTACAGCTTATGGTGGCTGCCACTTTGGTGGTGCAAGCGGATGGAGTGGCAGACGCAAGCCCCGCCGCTGTGTATCTGCTTGGAAATTGGGCACCGCCCTTTGGCATCGTATTATTGGTGGATCGCCTGTCAGCGCTAATGCTGTTGCTCACCAGTGTGCTGGCTTTGCCAGCGTTGGTATTCGCTATTGCCCGTTGGGACAGAGTCGGAGTGCATTTCTACGGGTTGTTTCAGCTTTTGCTGGTGGGAGTGAATGGCGCTTTTCTTACTAACGACTTATTTAACCTGTTTGTATTTTTTGAAATTATGCTGGCGGCGTCCTATGGCCTATTGTTGCATGGCTCAGGCAAAGCCCGAGTACGAGCAGGTCTGCGCTATATCGCCGTAAACCTGGTGTCATCTTCTATATTTTTGGTGGGCGTGGGGTTGATTTATGCGGCATCGGGTTCGCTGAATATGGCGGATATTACGGTGGCCACCAGCGCAATGAGCCATAACGAATATACCTTGCTGCAAGCAGGTGCTGCGGTATTGGCCGTGGCCTTTTTGGTGAAAAGCGCGGTGTGGCCGCTGAACTTTTGGTTGCCCACTAGCTATGGTGTGGCGGTGGCACCCGTGGCGGCCATGTTTTCGATTATGACCAAAGTAGGGGTGTATTCCTTGTTTCGGTTGTGGGCCATTGTGGTGCCTGAAGAAAACTTTCCTGGGCTTGAAACCGAAGCCGATTGGTTGATGGGCCTTGCCATGCTCACATTGTTTTTTGCTTCACTGGGCATGTTGGCCGCACAGGATTTACGCCGTATGGCAGGGGTGAGCATTATTGCTTCCACAGGTATTTTGCTGGCGGGCATGAGCTTGGGTAGCCCCAACGCTTGGGCGGCAGCGTTGTATTATTTGTTGGTGTCCACGTTGGCCGTGGGCGGCATGTTTTTGCTGATTGATTTGCTCGAACGCATCCGCCAGTTTGGTGCCGACTTGCTAGCGGTAACCGTAGAAGCGTTTGAAGCTGAAGGTATGGTGCTGCCAGAGCAAGAAGAAGTGGGGGTGGCTATCCCAGCGGCCTTGGCGTTTTTGGGCATGAGCTTTGTCATTTGCGGCATTTTAATTACCGGTTTGCCGCCCTTATCAGGGTTTTTGGCTAAATTTAGCTTGCTAGTGGCCACGCTGAATCCTGTGGAGGGAGCTGTGCAGTGGTGGCACTGGTTGCTAATAGCCTTAGTGATTGGTTCTGGCCTCACAGGCGTGATTACTTTATTGCGTTTAGGCATTCGTTTGTTTTGGGTGCCAGAATCCCATGCGCGGCCGCATTTGCGCATTATCGAAGCTGCCCCTGTGGCTTGGTTGTTGAGCTTGTGCATTGTACTCACCGTGGCTGCAGGGCCCGTGATGGGGTATTTAGAGCGCACCGTGGCCACCTTAAGTTTTCCTCACGATACCGCGCGCGCGGTGCTCGATGCGGCGCCGGTGCCTAGCCCAGAGGAGGTGCGCTAATGCGAGCTTGGTTGCCTTTTCCCTTGCAGTCGGCATTTTTGTTTTGCATGTGGCTGCTGCTTAATCAGAGCCTAGCAGTGCCACACGTATTATTCGCGTTAATCGCCGCGTGGTTTTTGCCTTGGTGGCTGCGTGGTTTGCAGCCCATTCGCGCCCAGCAAGTGCGTAAACCTAAGGTGATTGTGGTGCTGTTTTTCCACGTGCTCTGGGATATTGTGATTTCGGCATGGGCCGTGAGTGTGGTGATTTGGGGGCCTGCTTGGCGGCGTCAGCACTCGGGTTTTATGACAATTCCTCTTGATATGGAATCCATGCATGGGCAAGCCGTGTTGGCGTGCATCATTAACTCCACACCTGGCACGGTGTGGGCAGAATTCACTGATGACAGGCGCTACCTTATGATTCATGTGCTTGATTTGCGTGATGAAGACGCATGGCGCACCCTTATCAAAGAGCGCTATGAGCGCCCACTGATGGAGATATTTGGCTCATGATGACTCTCTTTATTGGCGCTCAATATTTTGCACTGGCTTGTTTTGCGCTCACCATGTTGTTTGCCATGATTCGCATGCTTAAAGGCCCCACCGCACAAGATAGGGTATTGGCGCTGGATGTACTGTATTTAAGTGTGGCGCTCACCTTACTTGTGCTTGGTATTCGTTTTGGCCATGACGTTTATTTCGAAGTGGCTTTGCTTATTGTATTTGTTGGCTTTGTGAGCACCATTGCCACAGCCAAATTTTTAATGCGTGGGGAGGTGATTGAATAATGGTGGATGATGCACCTGCCTGGTTGTTGTTTATTGTATCCTTGCTGCTCATACTCGGTGGCGTATTAGCGTTAACGGGCGGTGTGGGTTTGCTGCGTTTGTCGAATTTTTACCAACGAACCCATGCGCCTTCCTTGCCCGCAACCCTTGGTATTGGTTGCGTATTAATTGCTTCTATGCTGTTTTTCAGTGTAACGAGCGGGCGTTTTGTGCTGCACGAGTTATTGATTACCATGGCGGTGCTGCTAAGCGCGCCGGTCACAGCCATGATGTTAAACCGCGCCGCCATCGAGCGTGATAGGCGCCAGTACCGTGAGGATGCGCCGGTACCGCCGGGGCGCCCTATTAAGGCATCGCCTACGGGTGAACGAAATGAATAATCAGAGAGTAGGAAAGGGTATGTTAAAGGTTGGTATTTTAGGCGCTGCGGGTCGCATGGGCCGCACCTTGATTGAAGCAGTTAATAGCACCGAAGGCATGCAAATAGCCGCTGCCGTGGATGTGCCTGGTAGCTCATTGGTGGGTGCAGATGCAGGTGAACTTGCCGGCATAGGCAACATTGGCGTTGCCATTGTGGATAGTTTTGCTGATGTCATCGCAGACGCTGATGTGTTTATTGATTTCACCCTGCCCGAAGGTACCGAGGCCAATTTGCGCTTAAGCCGTGAGCATAAAAAGCCACTTGTGATTGGCACCACCGGCTTAACTGATGCGCAAAAGCAGGTACTCAACGATACCTCTAAAGAAGTGGCCACGTGTTTCGCCGCTAATTACTCTGTGGGCGTTAACCTCACCCTTAAATTATTGGAGCAGGCTGCAAAAG
This sequence comes from Alcanivoracaceae bacterium, assembly GCA_027324795.1. Classification (GTDB taxonomy): domain Bacteria; phylum Pseudomonadota; class Gammaproteobacteria; order Pseudomonadales; family Alcanivoracaceae; genus CALEAR01. Next base: position 17,888 of record DAHVSB010000010.1, on the reverse strand, counting down.
TATTGGGCGACGAGGTGGATATCGAAATTATCGAAGCTCACCACAGACACAAAATTGATGCACCGTCGGGCACTGCGCTCGTTATGGGCGAAGTTATTGCCAAGGAGCTTGGCCGCGACCTCAAAGAGTGTGCCATTTATGGCCGCGAAGGCCGCACCGGTGAACGTGACCGCAAAACCATCGGGTTTGAAACCATTCGCGCGGGCGACATCGTGGGTGAGCACACGGTGATGTTTGCGGGCGAAGGCGAGCGTATCGAAATTACCCACAAGGCCTCAAGCCGTATGAACTTTGCCCGTGGCGCTGTACGTGCCGCTGCTTGGTTGGTGAAACAAGAGGCAGGCCTCTACGATATGCAGGATGTTTTAGACTTAAAGTAATTTAAATCCCAAAGGCGGGTGACATGGAGCGCAATAAACCTTAAAATGCGCTGTTGCCTGCTAGGGTCGGCAGCATTGGGTAGCGAATTACTGCGTAAAGCACGCTGAAACTAAGGCGAGATGGAGCTCCATCTCGCTTTTTTTGCATATGGCCCACAAGTTTTTTAGGCCCCAGTTGGGTGGTTCCCCGAGCATTTCACTGTGCAAAGCGGGTAGGGAGAGGCTGGCCCTCTTTTATTTTCTGGCGAGAGAAACAACTCTGGAGGTTGCGTGACGGTTCCTGCCTTATTAGCGCTTGAAGACGGTAGTGTCTTCCACGGCGTATCAATTGGTGCATCAGGTCAAGTAACTGCGGAAGTCGTATTTAGTACAGCGGCGAGCGGTTATCAAGAATTACTCACAGACCCTGCGTTGGCGGGCAAACTGCTCAGCCTTACGTATCCCGTGGCAGGCAGCGTAGGCGTTAACGCAGAAGATGCAGAGTCTGACGCGGTGGCAGCAAGTGGTTTAATCGTGCGTGAGCTTTCGCCGATTGTGAGCAACTGGCGTGCAGAACAAAGCCTGCCTGAATACTTGCAGCAACACGGCATCGTGGCCATTGCTGAGATAGATACGCGCCGTTTAACCCGTTTGATTCGCGATAAGGGCCGCATGGGCGCTTGTATTCAAACAGGGGATAATCTCGATGAAGCCGCTGCTATTGCTGCTGCCAAACAAGCGGCAGAGCCAGCCCCTTGGGATGGCGCAACAGCTGAACATCTCTGGCAAGAAGGCATCTGGCACTGGGGCCAAGGTTATAGCCAAAACAATGCAGAGGCACCCAAGGTGGCGGTGGTGGATTTAGGCGTTACCCGTACCTTGCTGCGTGTATTAGTGGAGGCGGGCGCCAATGTTACTGTGGTGCCTGCTAGCGTATCGGCAGAAGCCTTAGCGTCATATCAAGCCGTGGTGTTATCCAACGGCCCTGGCGCAGCCAACGCCAACCCCGCCTTAGGATTGGCGAAAGATTTACTCACTGCCAATAAGCCTGTATTTGGCGTGGGCTTGGGTATGCGCCTATTAGCGGTGGCCCAAGGAGCGCAAGAAGAGCGCCTTACACCGGCTCAGTATGGTGGTTCGCATCCCGTGCGCTGCGTGGAAAGTGCCAAAGTGGAGCACACCGACCAACGCAGTAGTCATGCGCTGGTGGCTGCTAGCCTGCCGGAGCAAGTGGTTGTTACCCACATTTCCTTATTCGACCAGTCCGTGCAAGGACTCAAGTGGCAAAACGCATCCGTGCAAGGGTTTCAGAGCGTGCCTAAGGGCAGCGTGAATTCAGCAGGTGCGGATGAATTGCTGCGCAACTTTGTTGCCGCGTTAAACGCATAACACTTGCACATTATGGCGCCGGCGCTAGGCCGGCAGAAAGACTCAGATTGAAGCAACTACGGTGGTTTGCACGCTATGCCTAAGAGAACAGATATACAAAGCATCTTAATTATTGGCGCTGGCCCAATTGTGATTGGCCAAGCCTGTGAGTTTGACTACTCGGGCGCGCAAGCCTGTAAGGCGCTAAAAGAAGAGGGTTACCGAGTCATTTTGGTGAACTCTAACCCCGCCACCATTATGACCGACCCCGCCATGGCGGATGCCACTTATATTGAGCCTATTACTTGGCAAACCGTGGCCAAAATCATTGAAAAGGAGCGTCCTGATGCATTGTTACCCACCATGGGTGGCCAAACCGCGCTGAACTGCGCGTTGGAGCTAGAGCGCCACGGCGTGCTAGAAAAATACAAGGTAGAAATGCTTGGCGCCAATGCAGACGCCATTGATAAAGCAGAAGACCGCAGTCGCTTCGATAAGGCCATGAAGGATATTGGTTTAGCCTGCCCGCGTTCTGCCATTGCGCATAGCATGGAAGAAGCCTACGAAGTGCTAGAGGAAATTGGATTCCCTGCCATTATTCGCCCGAGCTTTACCTTGGGTGGCTCTGGTGGTGGTATTGCCTATAACCGCGAAGAGTTCCAAGAAATTTGTGAGCGCGGGTTAGACCTATCACCCACCAAAGAACTATTAATTGATGAGTCTCTGCTGGGTTGGAAAGAATATGAAATGGAAGTGGTGCGCGATAAAAACGATAACTGCATTATCGTGTGCTGCATCGAGAACTTCGACCCCATGGGCGTGCACACTGGGGATGCTATTACCGTAGCGCCTGCGCAAACCCTCACCGATAAAGAATATCAAATCATGCGCGATGCCTCGTTTGCCATCCTGCGTGAAATTGGCGTGCAAGCCAGCGGTGCCAACGTGCAGTTTGGTCAATGCCCTGATACTGGCCGCCTAGTGGTGATTGAAATGAACCCGCGGGTGTCCCGTTCTTCTGCTTTGGCGTCTAAAGCCACAGGCTTCCCCATTGCTTATGTTTCTGCCAAGTTGGCGGTGGGCTACACCCTCGACGAGATCCCCAACCAGGTGGTGGGTGGGCAATTCCCCGCAGCTTTCGAGGCGGCCATTGATTACGTAATTACTAAAATTCCGCGTTTCAACTTTGAAAAATTCCCCGCAGCGGATCCTACCCTAACCACGCAAATGAAGGCCGTGGGTGAAGTCATGGCCGCAGGTCGAAACTTCCAAGAGTCCTTGCAAAAGGCAGTGCGTGCCCTAGAAATTGATAAATACGGCTTAGAACCTGAGTTTGATGCCACCAAAGGCGATTTGCGCCAACAGGTAACAGAAGCTTTGGCCGCGCCTAAACCAGAGCGTTTGTGGGTGCTGGCGGATGGCTTTCGCGCTGGCATGACAGTGGACGAACTGCATGCCCTGACCAAAATTGACCCTTGGTATTTGGTGCAAATTGAGGATTTGGTTAAAGAAGAGCAAAACGTTGCTGCACAAGGCTTTACCGCCTTGGATAAAGACACGCTGTATGGCTTAAAGCGCAAAGGCTTTTCTGATGTGCGTCTAGCCCAGTTGCTAGGTGTGAAAGAATCTGCCGTGCGTGAAAAACGCTACGAGCTTGGCGTGCGTCCTGTGTATAAGCGCGTGGACACGTGCGCTGGTGCTTTTGAAAGTCCTGTGTCTTATATGTATTCCACTTACGACGAAGAGTGCGAAGCCAAGCCCTCGGATAAACGCAAAATCATGGTGCTTGGCGGCGGCCCCAACCGTATTGGCCAGGGCATCGAGTTTGATTACTGTTGTGTGCACGCGGTGCTCGCCATGCGCGAAGATGGTTACGAAACCATCATGATCAACTGCAACCCTGAAACCGTTTCCACAGATTATGATGTGTCCGACCGCTTATACTTCGAGCCGGTAACGTTAGAAGACGTGCTTGAAGTGGTGGACAAAGAAAAGCCCGAGGGCGTGATTGTGCAGTACGGTGGCCAAACGCCATTAAAACTCGCTCAAGCGCTACAGGCCGCAGGCGTACCTATTATTGGTACCAACCCTGATGCCATTGATGAAGCGGAAGACCGCGAGCGTTTCCAACAAATGGTGAACAAGCTGGGTTTAAAACAGCCGCCTAACCGCACCGCCCGCAGCACAGAAGAAGGTGTGCGCTTAGCGGCTGAAATTGGTTACCCCTTGGTGGTACGTCCTTCCTATGTGTTGGGTGGCCGCGCCATGGAAATCGTTTTCAACGAAGCGGAGCTGCGCAGCTATATGCAAAATGCCGTGTCCGTTTCTCATGAATCCCCTGTGCTTTTAGACCGCTTCCTCGATGATGCCATTGAAATCGACGTGGATGCCATCAGTGACGGCACCGACGTGGTGATAGGCGGCATTATGGAGCATATTGAGCAGGCTGGTGTGCACTCGGGTGACTCTGCTTGTTCCTTGCCACCGTATTCACTACAAGGCGAGGCCCTTGATGTGATGCGCGAACAAACCCGTGCCATGGCCTTGGAGCTAGGTGTAGTAGGTTTGATGAACGTACAGTTTGCGGTGAAAGGGGACGATGTGTATGTGCTTGAGGTGAACCCAAGAGCCTCCCGTACCGTGCCTTATATTTCTAAGTGCATCGGGCATTCCCTAGCGAAAATTGCGGCTCGTGCCATGGCCGGTGTGAGCTTAAAAGAGCAAGGATTTACCGAAGAAATCGTACCGAAGCACTTTAACGTGAAAGAAGCGGTGTTCCCCTTCGCTAAGTTTTCTAACGTGGACCCCATCCTAGGGCCTGAAATGAAATCCACGGGCGAAGTGATGGGCGTGGGCGAAACCTTCGCCGAAGCCTTTAGCAAAGCAGCCTTGGGCGCAGGAGAGCGCTTCCCCGAAAAAGGCGGCACCGTATTTATTTCGGTGCGCGATGCAGATAAACCCACTGCCGTGGAAGTGGCGCAAGAGCTGGTTGAGCTCGGTTTTAAACTGATTGCCACCAGCGGCACGGCTAAAACCCTTGAGGCTGCTGGCGTACCCGTAACCCGCGTTAATAAAGTGCTCGAAGGTCGTCCACATATTGTGGATAAGATTAAAAATGGTGAAGTGGACATGATTATTAACACCACGGAAGGCAAGCAAGCGGTGCGCGATTCCTTCACCATTCGTCGTTCGGCTTTGCAGGGCAAAGTGTATTACAACACCACCATTGCGGCGGCGTTGGCCACTTGTCAGGCATTAAAAATCGGCGATCAAACCACAGTGCGTAGCTTGCAAGAAGTTCATCAGTTATTAACGCAATAATTACCACGGAGGAAGTGTTTGATGCAAAGAGTACCAATGACAGTGGAAGGTGCCGAAGCGCTGCGTGAAGAATTGCAGCGCCTTAAAACAGAGGTGCGTCCACGTATTGTAAAAGCCATTGCTAGCGCGCGTGAGCACGGCGACTTGAAAGAGAACGCTGAATATCACGCTGCTCGTGAAGAGCAAAGCTTTTGTGAAGGCCGTATTGCGGAAATTGAAGGCAAGCTTTCTGCGGCCCAAATCATTGACGTTAAGTCCATGCCACAAACGGGTAAAGTGATTTTTGGCACCACTGTCACCATTTTAAACGTGGAGACAGAGGAAGAGCGCGTTTACCAAATTGTCGGTGAAGACGAAGCGGATATCAAAGCAGGCAAGATTTCCGTGACATCGCCTATTGCCCGCGGTTTAGTGGGTAAGGCCGAGGGGGATGTGGTGCAAATCACCACCCCCGGTGGTTTGGTGGAGTATGAAATCGATAAGGTGGAGCACTTATAGCCCACCGTGCTGGTGGCGCAGGATGTTCGAGAGTTTTGGGTTCGGACGTTCTGCGGCACGGTACAAGAGCAGCATTTTGCCAATGCGCTGCACTATGTTGGCATTAACGGCTTCTGCCATGGCAGTGCCCAGCATTTCACGGTCGCCACGGTCTTCAGCGTTTACGCTCACTTTAATAAGTTCGTGGTCACGCAAGCGCAACTCAAGCTCATCAATAAAGGCATCACTTAAGCCCGCATCGCCAAGAATGAGTACGGGTTTGAGGTGGTGTCCAATGGCGCGAAAGCGGCGGATATCTTGTTTGCTCAATGGAATATTATTGGCCATCATAGGTCTCCCTTAATTAAAGGAGTGCATTCTACAGCATGGCACGTTCGAAAAGCAGCCGGCGTTGGCTCAAAGAGCATTTTTCCGATATGTGGGTGGCCAAAGCCCAAGCTGAAGGCTATCGCTCACGTGCAAGTTACAAGCTTATTGAAATTAACGAAAAAGACCGCATCTTAAAGAAAGGCATGCGCGTTTTGGATTTAGGCGCAGCCCCAGGCGGTTGGGTGCAAGTGGCAGCCAAACATTTGCAAGGCACGGGGCGCATTGTGGCAAGTGATATTTTGCCCATGGATGCCATTGCTGATGTCACTTTTGTGCAAGGCGATTTTCGTGAGCAAGAGGTGTTCGACGCCATTTTAGATGCACTCGGTAATGAGCCTGTGGATTTGGTGATGTCTGATATGGCACCCAACATGAGCGGAAACCGCGCAGTGGATATTCCGCGCGCCATGTACCTTGCAGAACTGGCCTTAGATATGGCACAGCAGGTATTATCCCCTGATGGCCACTTTTTGGTAAAAGTGTTTCATGGTGAAGGAATTGAAGAGTACCGCGCTGCCATGCGCGATACATTTAAACGTTTTGTAACGCGCAAGCCCGCAGCCAGCCGAGCACGTTCGGCAGAAGTCTATTTATTAGGCTCGGGCTTGAAACATTAATTAGGTATAGTAGAACAACTAACTGTTTAGCTGCATTGCCGCGGTGTAATCACCCACTTGGTAATGGATGAGGTGACTCTTGAACAACGAGATGATGAAAAACATAGTGCTCTGGGTAATTGTAGCCGGGGTTCTTTACATGGTGGCCCAAGGGCTTGGGCACCAAACAGCGCCGCGTACTATTGACTACTCAGAGTTTATTGAGCGCGTGGAAAGTGGCGATGTGGCGCGTGTGGAAATACAAGATTACCGCATCCGTGGTGAGGGCCGAAACGGGCAAAGCTTTGAAACCGTTAAGCCGCCGGTGGCAGATTTAGATTTAATGCCCACCCTGATTCAAAACAATGTTCGAGTTGAAGGTAAGGCCCCTGAGCGCCAAAGCTTCCTTTCCCAACTCCTGCTTTCTATTCTGCCTATTCTCTTGATTGTGGCGATTTTTATGTTCTTTATGCGCCAAATGCAAGGGGGTGGTCGCGGTGGCGGTGGCCCCATGACCTTTGGCAAGAGCAAGGCCAAGCTATTATCCGAAGACCAAATCAATACCACCTTTGCCGATGTGGCAGGCGTGGATGAAGCCAAAGAAGAAGTGGCGGAATTGGTGGAATTTTTGCGCGACCCAAGCAAGTTCCAGCGCTTAGGCGGCAAAATCCCGCGTGGTGTGTTAATGGTCGGCTCGCCTGGTACAGGTAAAACCCTACTAGCCAAAGCCATTGCCGGTGAAGCTCGTGTGCCTTTCTTCTCCATCAGTGGCTCTGATTTTGTGGAAATGTTTGTGGGTGTGGGTGCATCGCGGGTGCGCGATATGTTTGAGCAGGCAAAAAAGCACGCCCCTTGCATTATCTTTATTGATGAAATTGATGCCGTGGGCCGTAGCCGTGGGGCAGGTCTTGGTGGCGGCCACGATGAGCGCGAGCAAACCCTTAACCAGCTATTGGTAGAAATGGACGGTTTTGGCGTTAACGATGGTGTTATCGTGATTGCGGCCACTAACCGCCCAGATGTATTAGATGCCGCTTTGCTGCGCCCTGGTCGTTTCGACCGCCAAGTGGTGGTGCCGTTACCCGATGTGCGTGGCCGTGAGCAAATTCTTAAAGTGCATATGAAAGAAGTGCCAGTAGCGGATGATGTTCAGCCCTCTTTATTAGCGCGTGGTACCCCTGGCTTCTCGGGTGCGGATTTAGCGAACTTGGTTAACGAAGCTGCGTTATTTGCCGCTCGCGGCGATAAGCGTTTAGTGAGCATGAAGGAATTTGAGCTCGCCAAAGATAAAATCTTAATGGGTGCTGAGCGCCGATCTATGGTGATGTCCGAGGAAGAAAAGCTCAATACGGCGTACCACGAAGCAGGCCACGCCATTGTGGGCCGCTTGGTACCGGAGCATGACCCTGTTTATAAAGTTTCGATTATTCCTCGTGGCCGTGCCCTGGGTGTCACCATGTACTTGCCTGAGGAAGACAAATACAGCCAGTCTAAGCGTGCCTTAGAAAGCATGATTAGCTCTTTGTTTGGTGGCCGTATTGCTGAAGAAATGATTAACGGCTTTGATGGTGTTACCACAGGCGCGTCCAACGATATTGAGCGTGCTACCAAAATTGCGCGCAATATGGTGACCAAGTGGGGCTTGTCAGAAAAGCTAGGCCCATTGGCTTATGAAGAGGAAGAAGGTGAAGTGTTTTTGGGTAAATCCATGACCCAAACGAGCCATATTTCTCAGCAAACCGCCGAAGAAATCGACCGCGAAGTGCGCGCTATTATTGATGCTAGCTACGCCCGCGCGGAAAAGATTCTGCATGAAAACCGTGACAAGCTTGAGGCTATGGCGCAGGCCTTAATGAAGTATGAAACCATTGATGCAGACCAAATCGATGACATTATGAATGGCCGCACACCTCGTCCGCCAAAAGATTGGGATGAGCCAGGTGCGGGCGGTGTAGCAGCTTCTGTGGAAACCACCACTAAGGCAGATGACGCCGGCGATGATGCCATTGCAGGGCCTGCGAATTCATAATTAAGCAGAGTTATGAGCAAAAATAAGCAACTACAGTGTGGGGCGCGGACAGTGGATCTGTCCGCGCCTCTCGTTATGGGTATCCTTAACGTCACCCCTGACTCGTTTTCAGATGGTGGGCGATTTAATTCCGTTGATAAGGCCTTCGCTCAAGCCAAACAAATGGTGGCAGAGGGTGCGGCTTTTATTGATATTGGCGGCGAGTCCACGCGCCCGGGTGCTCAAGCGGTGAGCTCACAGGAAGAATTGGATCGCGTATTGCCTGTGGTGGAAAAGATCCATCGTAATTTGGATGTGGTGATTTCGCTTGATACCAGTAATCCCGAGCTGATGCGCGAAGGCGCTAAATTAGGCGCCGGGCTGATTAATGATGTGCGTGCCCTTGATCGTGAAGGGGCTTTGCAGGCCGCCGCAGAAACAGGGTTGGCCGTGTGTTTAATGCACCGCCAAGGCGAGCCACAAACCATGCAGCACGCCCCCTGTTATGAGGATGTTGTGGTGGAAGTAAGTGATTACTTAGCCGCCAAGGTTGAAAGTTGTGTTGCTGCTGGCATAGAGCGTCACAAAATTGTGCTCGACCCCGGGTTCGGCTTTGGCAAAAATCTGCAGCATAACTTAACCCTAATGGCGCATTTGCATAAGCTACTGCGCCTAGAATTACCTTTATTAGTGGGAGTGTCCCGCAAAACCATGATTGGCGAAACACTTAATAAACCCGTAGATGAGCGCATGTATGGTGGTTTAGCTTTGGCGGTGTGGTCTGCCGTTCAAGGGGCTCATATTTTGCGTGTCCACGATGTGGCTCCCACAGTGGATGCACTGCGTATGACCCACGCTGTGCAACAAGCAATGTAACAACAGGTTGCCCTGTTGGGCGTTATTACCAAGGAGGCGTGATATGACACGCAAATATTTCGGTACAGATGGCATTCGCGGCACCGTGGGAGAATATCCTATCACCCCAGATTTTGTATTACGGCTAGGCTGGGCAACAGGTGCTGTATTAGCTGCCGAAGGGCACAGCAAGATTTTAATTGGTAAAGACACTCGTATTTCTGGGTATATGTTTGAATCGGCGCTGCAAGCAGGGATTTCAGCTGCAGGGGTGGATGTGTTGCTACTTGGCCCCATGCCCACCCCCGGCGTGGCTTACCTTACCCATACCTTTAATGCCCAAGCCGGTATCGTAATCTCTGCTTCTCACAACCCATACACAGACAATGGCATTAAGTTTTTTGGCGATAATGGCCGCAAGCTACCCGACGAAGTGGAGCTTGCCATCGAGGCAAAGCTTGATGAAGATTTGCCCATGGCTCCTGCCCATGAATTGGGTAAAGTGCGTCGCATAGTTGATGCTCGCGGCCGCTATATTGAATTTTGCAAAAGCACAGTGCTAGGCCGTTTAAACCTTGAAGGTAAAAAAATAGTCGTGGATTGCGCTAATGGCGCGGCGTATCACATTGCCCCTGATGTGTTTGACGAACTTGGTGCTGAAGTAGTCGCCATTGGTATTTCCCCCGATGGCCTTAATATCAACCAAGGTTGCGGTAGCACAGAGCCAGAGCAATTGCGCCAGCGAGTATTGGCTGAGAAAGCGGACATAGGAATAGCCCTTGATGGCGATGCCGACCGCCTGATTATGGTGGATGACCAAGGTAACGTTATCGATGGCGACCAACTGCTCTATTTATTGGCCACAGACCGCAAGTCCCGCGTGGGCTTAGAAGGTGTGGTGGGCACAGTGATGAGCAACCTTGGCCTAGAGCAAGCGTTAACTCGTCAAGGTATCCAATTTGCGCGCGCCAACGTGGGCGACCGCTATGTGGTAGAAATGCTTGAACAAAAAGGCTGGGTCGTGGGCGGCGAATCCTCTGGGCATTTACTCTGCCTCGATTGCTCTTCCACCGGGGACGGCATCGTCTCGGCGCTGCAAGTACTGGCTGCGTTGCAACATCGCGGCCAAACCCTGCGCGAGGCATTGTCAGAAATGCAAATGCTGCCACAAACCATGATTAACGTAAAAGGCGATAATCGCGACAACATCAGCGAACCTGCCGTGCAAGAAGCCATTAAAGCGGCAGAGGCAGAGCTAGCAGATAAAGGGCGCGTGCTATTACGCCCCTCAGGCACAGAGCCGCTAGTGCGCGTGATGGTGGAAGGTGAAGACGAAACGCAAGTGGCTAAAGTGTGTCAAGCATTAGCTAGCGTTGTTGAAAAAGAAATACAATAGAAGGAAAGTGTTGTGCGAAAGAAGTGGGTAATTGGAAACTGGAAAATGAATGCGCATTCGGACTTTGTTGCTGAATGGGCGGAGCAAGTGGCAAAACAACAGGCAGTGGATGTTGCGATGGCAGTTTGCCCGCCGTTTCCCTACATTGCGACGCTTAAGCAAAAGCTGACTAACACCAACATTCAATTAGGCGCGCAAAATGTGGCGGCCACTGATGAGGGTGCTTACACCGGTGAGGTGGCGGCTACTATGCTCGCCGACCTCGAAGTGAGCTTGGCGTTAGTGGGCCACTCCGAACGTCGCACATTGTTTGGCGAAACTAATGAAGATGTGGCCGAAAAGTGCCAGAGGCTCGCGGAAAACGGAATTTTGCCCATTGTGTGCGTAGGCGAAACCCATGCAGAGCGAGAGCAAGGCGTTACTGAAAACGTAGTGGCCGAGCAGCTAGCGCCTATTGTGGAGCTAATCAAAACAGGGCTGCGCCCCGTGATAGCTTACGAACCTGTGTGGGCGATTGGCACTGGGCTAACAGCGACCCCAGAGCAAGCCCAAGCCGTGCACACCTTTATTCGCCAAGAGCTTACAAAAGTGAGTGCTGAAGTGGCAGAAAGCACCTCTATCCTTTACGGCGGCAGCGTAAATAGGGATAATGCCGCAGCATTATTTTCACAAGCAGATATTGATGGTGGTCTCATCGGTGGCGCGTCACTGGATGCAGAGCACTTTTTTACCATTTGTCAGGCTTTCAATAGTCATTAAGCGTTGGGTTTATGGATATTATATTGCATGTGGTGCACATTCTTTCTGCACTAGCATTAATTGGTTTAATCATGATTCAGCAAGGCCGTGGAGCAGATGCAGGCGCATCCTTCGGCGGTGGTGCTTCGGGTTCACAGAGCATGTTTGGTAGCACGGGTTCGGCTAACTTTTTAAGCCGTGCTACTGCCATGTTTGCGGTGGTATTTATGGTCACCAGCTTAGGGCTCGCTTGGCAAGCACGTCAAGCAGCCAATGCGTTGCAAAATCAGGGCGAAAAATGGGAGCAAATGCTCAACCAAGATTTCCCCACCATTGATGAGAGCGCTATTGAGGAGGGGGATTTCCCCGCCGTAGAACGTGATTTCCCGATGGAATCGGATGATTTTCCGGCAATCGATGAAGATGACGCCGCTAACGCTTCCGAAACGGAGTCAGTTGAGGTAGAATCCGCTACCGCAGAAGACACCAACGAAGAGTAGTAGCTTCTGAAAAATTTAGCCGAAGTGGTGGAATTGGTAGACACGCCATCTTGAGGGGGTGGTGGCCATTGGCTGTGCGGGTTCAAGTCCCGCCTTCGGCACCAACACAAGCCGTTAAGTTGATGAAGCTTAGCGGCTTTTTTATTGGCCATTAAAAAATGTGTCGCTTAACAGGCGCAATCTGATGGCTGGCAAGTCATCGAAAGCTTAACCAGTGAATTTTTAATTCCCGTTCTTCTCACTTTGATTTATAGTCTTTAGCTCATTTGACTAATGACTCATGCAATGCGCCATCGTGCTTTTCCGCAGCTAATATTTGTTTTAACACTGCTTTTGTTTGGTGTGCAGTGGCATAGTGGCTTTCATAGTACGAGCTACCACCTGCCCATTGGTGAGCACGCAGAGCAGCTAACAAAAGAACCCTCCCAAAAAACAGCCACCCACTGGTTAGATGTTTGCGACTTGTGCTCAGCGCAATTGGTAGCGAACACAAGCCATACACTACTGTTACCCGAACTTAAACGGTTTATATACTCACTGCCTGTTTCCTTTCAATTGCACACCAGTGCAGTGCGAGGCATGGCGCAACCGCGCGCTCCCCCTTTCCACTAACACCACGTAAAAAATAACGTTATTTTCTTTTGCCTTATTGGCAAAGGAAGTTTTTTGTGTGTTTTATGGGAAATTATTATGCTAAAAATTTTTTGGCCAATGAGCCTTATATTGTGTGTAGTTAGCGCGGCGACTCATGCCGACACGATCAATTTGTCATCAATTTCAGTACAGGGGCAGAGCACAGAAGTGCAGGCCACGCCCGAGCGTTGGCTGATGGATGAAGAGTTATTTATGCGTTTACAAGGCACCTTAGGCGCGACTTTAGCTAAGGAGCCTGGCATACATAATGAGAGTTATGGCGCTGGGGCTGGGCGGCCCATTATCCGTGGACAAGGGGCGCCACGAGTGAGTGTGCTGAGTGATGGTGCCAGTGTGATAGATGCTTCGAGCCTTTCGCCTGATCATGCTAATGCGGTGGAACCTTTGCTTGCGCGTGGGGTGGAAGTGATCCGTGGGCCTGCTACTTTGCTGTATGGCAGTGGTTTAAATGGCATTGTGAATGTGTTGCATCAGCGCGTTCCTACCGCTATGCCTGCCAACGGCCATGAAGGCAGTGTGGCATTTCAGGGGAGCAGTGTGGATAACGGGTACCAGGGTGCTTTTGATTTAACCGGGCAAGTGAGCGAACACTGGGTGTTTCACGGCGCAGTAGCGCTCGGTGAGACAGCCGATTATAAAGCACCAAAACAAACCACCCGCCACGTACCAGATACCGCCACAGAAAAAGTGGTGGGCACCTTGGGGGCATCTTGGATCGGAGAGCGCGGCTACTTGGGCTTTGCGGTGACAGACCATAACAATAGGTATGGCTTGCCTGGCCATAGCCACGAACATGAGCATTGCCACCCCCACGGTAATCAATTGCATTGCCATAGCCACGATGACCACGACCACGATCATCATCATGATCATGGTGCATGGCTAGAGCTCAATAGCCGTCGTATCGATGTGCAGGGCGAGTACCGGCCGCAAACATCGGTATGGCAAACCGTGCGCTTAAAGGCGAGCCACACAGAGTATAGCCATAACGAAATCGACGACGACGCGGTGACCACGCGTTTTAGCCACCGCGGTGGTCAGTTACGTTTGGAGGCAGAGCATGCTTCTTGGAAGCGTTGGCATGGGCTCGTAGGTATGGAATATCAACACGAGCAGGCGCGTGCCACCGGCTTAGAGGCCATGATGCCTGAAGTGGATACCCAAACCATTGCGCTTTTTGCACTAGAAACCTTGCCTGTAAACGACGCATTGCAGTGGCAAACCAGTGCGCGTTACGAACATCAGTGGCTAACGGCGGCAGGTGTCGAGCATGAGGATCGCGACCAGTGGGCAGGGGGTGTGGCCACAGGCTTGCGTTGGTCATTTAGGGAGGACCTGGCTACGGGAGTGAACGTGGGGTATTCCCAGCGTAGCCCCCAAGCGCAGGAGCTTTATGCCAATGGTTTGCATTTGGCCACCAGTACTTATGAGTGTGGTTTGCTCTCCACCGCTTGCGGCGGGGAGGGCCGACGGGTGAATAATGAAACGACGCAAAGTGCTGAATGGTACTTGGCCAAGGACAAAGGCGAATGGCAGTTTTTAGTAAGCACCTACTATCAACGCGTTAATGATTATATCTATGGTCATACGCTAGACGAGCATCATGGTTTCCGTTTGCTTCAGTACCAGCAAGCCGATGCTGAGTTTGTGGGTGCCGAAGTTGAAACCTCGTGGCTTTTTCATCCCCAGTGGGCGGTGGGCGTGTTTGCTGATGGCGTGAATGCACGCTTTACTCAAGGCGGCAACTTGCCGCGTATCCCCGCGCGCCGCTATGGGGTGCGCCTATCAAGTTTTCATCAATGGCTGGAGACGGAGTGGGAGCTCACCCGCGTGATGGAGCAAAAACGCATTGCTACAGGCGAGCAAAAAACCCCAGGACACACAGAGTTGGCATTAACCCTTAATCACTTTATTCAAGGAGATGCCCGCTACCATGTGTACTTGCGTGGCACCAATTTGCTCAATCAGCGCCAGTGGCAACACGCCTCGTTTTTGGCGCATCAAGTGCCCGAGCCGGGGCGGAATATTGTGGCGGGAGTCAAGATTACGTTTTAAGTCCATGAAAGGAGCGAAGGGAATCGCTTCTATCTAATGCAAGAGTAGTAGTCGTTGCTTGGCTGTAGCACTTAACCCCGATTGACGTGCACTAAAATCAAATCTAGAACTAAAGTTCCAGAATAAGAATAAATGCGCGGAGACAATCATGAGAAGAAACGCATGGATGGCTGTTTTTTTTGCAGCAATATGGCTGAGCGCTTGTGGCGGCAGTTCCTCCAAAAGCCCAAACACTACCCCCAATGAGCCCAGCGAACCACCTATTACTCAGCCTGAACCACAACCAGAACCCAAACTCGGCCAAGGCGCCATCGAAGTGCTCTCGAACCGAGCCGAGTTAATCAGCGGCGGCGATGCCTTGATTCGTGTTATTGCAGATAACCCAGACGAGCTAACAGGAGCCAAGCTAAGCATAGGCAACAAAGATGTCACCGCAGCTTTAGTGCCACAAGAAGATGGCAGTTTGATGGGGTTGGTGGAAGGGCTAGCACTGGGTGAAAATGTGCTAACAGTCACGCTAGCTAACAACGCGATACTAACCCGCACTATTATCAACCACCCCAAGGGCGGTCCTGTTATTTCAGGCCCACAAGTGCAGCCATGGAAGTGCACCAACACAGCGCAGCAGTTAGACGAGCAGTGCAACCAAGCGCCAGAGTTCAGCTTTAAGTATTTGCCCGCTAAGGCGTATATGTCGTTTGTAGATAACATGAAAAAAGTAGCAGATCGCATTGATGGGCCAGAGGATCTCATCGATATCCCCATGGATCTGCTCAAAATAGGTATCTCTGGGCAAGAGCTCGTGGACTACGATCCCAAGCACCCACCTAGCAGCAGTGATATTGCCACCACAGTAACGGATACGGGTGTAGAAGTGCCCTTTATCGTGCGCGTGGAGCGTGGCGTTATTAACCGCGACCGCTATCAAATTATGGTGCTTTATAACCCCGAGGAACCTTGGGATGCTGTGAATCCACAGCCTCAGTGGAACCAAAAACTCCTGATCCATCATGGGAGCAACGTAGGGGTGGAGTTTGGCATGGCTAACCCGCCAACCACAGAGCTGGGTAATGGCATTGTTGTGGCCTTGTCTCGCGGGTTTGCCACCATGTCCACCGCACAGAGCAACCTTGGTCACAATGCCAACTTAGTAACGGGCGCTGAGTCCTTGATGATGACGAAAGAGCACCTGATCGAGAACTATGGCCCATTACGCTACACCATTGGCACAGGGTGCTCGGGAGGCGCCATTATGCAGCTGCATGTGGCGAACGCTTACCCTGGGATTTATCAAGGCTTGATAGTGCAATGCGCCTATCCCGACGTGTGGACTACCGCAGTGCAGTTTGCGGACTATCATCTACTGAATAAGCAGTTTGATTGGCAATTGCCTTCGGAACCCATGGATGTGCCCTTGATGTTAAAAAGCGTATTAGCAGACCCAGGCCCCGTACCCATGATTTCATTTTATGGCCACCTCCCTATTAACCCCATTGCCTCGGATGCTGCTTTTTTCCCTTCTGCATTTCCAGATCAAGAAAAGTGCCGTGGTATTGATGATGCTAGCTTGCTGTATCACCCCACGGATAACCCTGAGGGTCTCCGGTGCGGTTTGGTGGATTGGATGCACAATCAATTTGGCCCACGAGCGGTGGAAGATTGGGGGCCAGTGGAAGAGCAAATCAGCCGTGGTTTTACCGGTGTCCCCTTTGATAATACGGGCGTGCAATACGGCCTCGCAGCACTGCAAAGTGGCTTAATCAGCGGTGAGACTTTCTTAGAGCTGAACCGCAACATTGGTGGCTTGGATGTGGATTTCCGCCGCCAAGATGAACGCAATAAAGCCAATATGCAGGCCTTGAGCAATGCGTACCGCACGGGCGCCATTAATACCACCGATAACATGAACGATTTGCCCATTATTGATTTACGTGGCCTCGATCCTGGTGCCGCACATGATGCTTTCCACAGTTGGCAATTGCGTGAGCGCTTACAGCAGGCGCACGGCAATGCCGATAATCATGTGATTTGGTTTGGCCCCGTGCCTGTGGCGGGCGACACCATTTATACCACTCAAGCATTATTGGTGATGGATGATTGGTTAGCGAAAGTAGAGGCAGCGGATAAAGAAGTGCCTCTGTCTGAGAAGGTGCGCACAGCGCGGCCCGTGCAAGCCCGTGACAGATGCTTATCCGTTTCATCGCTCTTCGACGAAGAGCATATACCGCCTTTACTCGGCCCTCTGTTTTATCCTAACCCCGTGATTCCGTATTTATCACTAGAACCATTGCCCGCCGCGCCCGATCAGTTTGGTTTGGTGGTGGATGCGGTAACAAACCAAGCTTGCGGTATTAATATCGAGCACCTCACTAATATTTCTGAGTTGCTACAACTGCCCGATGGCGGAGCGATTGGTGATGCGTTAGCGAATATCACACAACCCCTCGATCAATTGCTCAAGCCTGTGACGGATTTGCAAAGCACAGTAGTCACCACACGCTTTGGTACACCACGCACGGTGGCGGGTGACAATATCGCCACCCTTACCAACAAATGCGTGTTAAAAGAGGTGGATCCGCAGGATTACGCAACAGCGCCCTTTATTAGTCTCACTGACCCCGCAGGGCTCGCCAAAGAGCTAGCAAGCAAAATGGCAGACGCAGCAGATAACCCAACAAGCATCCCTGGGATTATTAAAGGCCTGTTGCCTGCGGTGATCACTAACCCCACCTCTGTGGTGGACAATTTGGTGGGCCTATTAGAAGGAGGCGTGCAAGACCCAACCTCACTACCTACGTCGATCTTAGAAACCTTGGCCACCACACTTACACCCGACCCAGAGCACTTTGCGGAAAAAGTGCGGGAAATATTCCCCGATGGTGTTTGCGACTATACCCAAGCACCCGTAGCACAAACACAGACAATCCCTTGGTTGCGTTACGGCGATGCTGAGCAAGTGGTTTATGGCGGTGAACCTCTAGAGAGCGAAGAGGTCGAAAGCTTGCCGAGAGGGTGGGTGTCGGCTGGGTTTTGAAATTTGTAATTATCCCTCTGAACATATAGAAAATTTATTAATCCCCTAGTAGCTTAGTGCTGCTAGGGGTTTTTTGTTTTTCCGAGGTGCTGAGAATATGCTAGCTATGATAAAGTAGCGGAAAGTAAATAGGACAG
>DAHVSB010000109.1 GCA_027324795.1 Alcanivoracaceae bacterium | reverse complement strand
TTTTCACCGGTGGCTACCGCAGCAACAAACGCAAAGAAGCCAGCTACCTGCTGACTCAACGTCGCGCTGAAGGCGTTTCACTGGCGCAACAAATCCAACGACAAACTCACAGCGCTTGGCGCGGTATTCACGTTAATTACGAACGCTTAACCGCCCTTCAAGACGCCTACACCGCCAATAAAGAGCGCCTTAAAGCCACACAGCTCGGTTTTGAGCTAGGCGACAACACCACCCTTGAAAGGCTCACCGCCGAAAACGCCCTTGCGGAAACGGAGCTTAATTTACTCGAAGCACAAGTGGCGCTGATAATGAATCAGTTGCAGCTGAGAGCCCTAGTGGGGGGTGGGCTTGCGCTGGAACCGCGCGGGTTCCCGGCACTAGGTGTTCTTAAAAACCTTTAACGCAAGCAAGCTTGCAGAAATGGGTTACACCAGCGAACCCCATGCTGGTGTAACCCATTTCTTCCAGCCTATTCATCCTAGCCTCTAAGAGAAATCGGGTGCGGGCGGGGTATGAGAAAGATTGGTTTTGTGCGAGATTATTATTCAGAGCACCAAACTGCGCTCTTAAGGAAACCTAGCTTAGTGGCACCAACATCCTCCCAAATCCCACCAACCCGATTTATCTTAGAGCCACCGGTGGGAGGCACGGAGAAACCACTCTTTCTTTTGCGTGCTCTTCCGCAAAAAAAGAGTGATTTCGCAGTGCTTATTGCTGATGCAGTATGTTTAGAACTCGTTGAGTGGCACCCGCCCGGTGCAAGGGCAAGTGCAAGCTTGCTTGGCACAGTGGAGTTTAAGAACTCTCGGTAGCGGGAACCTACGCGGTTCCGCGTGCCTCGCAGTGCTTATTGCTGATGCAGTACGTTTAGAACCCGTTGGGTGGCACCCGCCCGGTGTAAGGGCCGCCCACCCACCCGGTGCAAGGGCTAAGGGCTACCCCATATATCGCGCCAACATCCCCCACTTTAGCGCTTCGTCGTCGAGGCCTTCAAAACGCGGGATACGTACAAAGTGGCCCGAGCCAGGGGCTTCGTTAACGGCCTGGCCTTTTTTGTTTTCGAGGGTTTCCACTACAAAGCGACGGTTGCCGTTAGGGGTTATAAGCAGCACTTCATCGTGTTTTTCAAAGCGGTTTTTTACATCGAAATAAATCCACTTATCATCGGCGTCCATCACTTCGCCCACTAGCTGCTGACTGCCAAGTTTAGACGTGCCCTGCTCATAGGTTTGATATTCCTGTGGCGGGTGGCGGCGGAAGAAGCCTTCGGTGTAACCACGGTTAGACATGGCTTCGAGTTCGTCCATTAAACTCATATCAAACTCTCGACCTGCCACAGCATCATCAATAGCGCGGCGATACACTTGCGCGGTGCGGGCGGCGTAATAAACGGATTTAGTGCGGCCTTCAATCTTCAAAGAATGCACGCCCATCTCAGCTAAGTCCTTTACGTGCTGCACAGCACGCAAATCACGAGAGTTCATAATATAAGTGCCATGCTCATCTTCATGCATGGAAATAGTGCCGCGCGGATCGTTTGGCTCCTTCAGCAGAATAGAGCGTGGCTCAGGTGTAAGGTCTTGGGTGGTGGGGATTTCAACGCCGCTTAAAGAAACCATATCGCCCGTGTCATCCACCTGGCTTTCTAGGGGCTTATAATCCCAGCGGCACGCGTTAGTGCACGCGCCTTGGTTGGCATCGCGGTGGTTCATGTAGCCCGATAACAAGCAGCGACCTGAATACGCCATGCACAGGGCACCATGCACAAATACCTCTAGCTCCATTTCTGGCACTTGCTCACGAATGGTGCGCACCTCTTCCAAGCCTAGTTCGCGAGATAGAATCACGCGCTTAAGCCCCATGTTGTGCCAAAATTTCACCGTGGCGTAGTTCACCGCATTCGCCTGCACCGATAAATGCACCTCAAGCTCAGGCCAGCGCTCGCGCACCATCATAATTAAGCCGGGATCGGCCATAATAATGGCGTCGGGGCCCGCTTCTACAATAGGCTCTAAATCACGCAAATATGAGCGCACTTTATCGTTGTGCGGGCTCACATTAGAGGTGAGATAAAATTTTTTGCCGCGGCTGTGCGCCGCCTGTATTCCCTCAGCTAAGGCCTCAGCGTTTTTAAAAGAGTTGTTACGCACTCGCAGTGAATAGCGTGGCTGGCCTGCGTATACGGCGTCGGCGCCATAAGCAAAGGCATATTCAAGGTGCTTTAGCGTGCCAGCAGGCGATAGCAGCTCTGGCACAAAAGGTGCTGGTTTGGACATGATGTTCTCGGCTGTTTTCAAGGTGCGAGGATAATAACAAATATTATTATGAGGGTGGGAGAAGCATGAGCGTTCTGTTTTACAAAGAACGCTCATGCCTGTTATGAATGGCGATTGAGTAAGCTCAAAAATTCACGACGCAAATTACTGTCTTTTAAGAAAGCACCGCGCATCACGGAGTTTTGCATCAGGGCACCGTCATCTTTTACGCCGCGCCAGTGCATGCAGTAATGGCTAGCTTCCATCACAATGGCCAAGCCGTCGGGGTGCAAGCGCGATTCGAGTTCATCAGCGAGCATCACCACCGCTTCTTCTTGGATTTGCGGGCGCGTCATAATCCACTCTGTTAGGCGTGCATACTTAGAAAGGCCTATCAATTCGGAGTCTGCATTCGGTAACACCCCCACCCACACCTTGCCCATCACGGGGCATAAATGGTGTGAACACGCACTGCGTACTTTAATGGGGCCCACAATCATCAACTCATTGAGCTCAGACACGTTAGGAAACTCTGTTACGGGCGGTGCTGCAACATAGCGGCCTTGAAACACTTCATTGACAAACATTTTTGCCACACGCTTAGCGGTTTCAGCTGTGTTGTGGTCACTATCTACATCAATCACAAGTGCTTGCAGCACACCCTGCATTTGCACTTCTACTTCAGCGCGCAAGGCTTCAAGCTCATCCTCTTGAATGTAATCAGCAATGTTATCGTTAGCGTGGAAACGTTGACCTGCGGCTAACAGTCGTTGGCGGATGCGTTCGGACACTTTCTCAGAGGAAGATTTAGAAGACACGGAGTTAATTCCTTGTTTGGATAATATTCTGTTTTGGTTTTCAGCACCAAAAGACGAATCTTAGCACTTACTGCCAAGTAGGGTAACCGTGCCGCCCAAAGCCAGCACGGCCTTAGGTTAAAACTTTTTAGATACACCTACCGTATGATGCACGCAGACATTTTTTTATCTCAGAAGGCTTATGCAAAAACAGAATAACAGTGGAAAAACTTATTCTTACTAGGAATCTTTATTTTATTTATAGCAATGCTATGATTTTGCTCATTCAGTTATAAAGCACGAACAAAGCGCACAGTGACAGTGCCAATACGAGGAACAGAACAGTGGTAGATACACGCTCAATCAACCAGCAAATCAGGGACTTTGATGGCCAGCAGCAAGTGTGGTTATTTGGTTATGGTTCGCTTATTTACCGCCCTGGCTTTTCTTATTTAGAAAGCCGTCCCGCTTTTATTAAAGGCTGGGAGCGTCGCTTTTGGCAGGGCTCACACGACCACCGTGGTACCATGGCGCAGCCTGGCCGCGTGGCAACATTAATCGAGAAGCCCAATGCTATCTGCCACGGCATGGCGTTTTTAATTACTCCCGAAGTGTTTTCCTATTTAGACCACCGCGAGCGCAATGGTTATTTACGCTTTAGCACACCGCTTTACTTTAGCGATGAAGTGCAAGGCACCGACAAAGCCCTTGTGTATGTAGCTACTCCAGATAACGGTGCTTTTTTAGGCCCTGCGAGCGAACTGGAAATTGCGCGCCACATTGCCCATTGCCATGGTGCTAGCGGCCCAAACAAAGACTACTTGCTAAACCTACATGCCGCTTTAAATAAACTTGGTACGCCCGACCCGCACGTGGAAAGCATTGCTCGTCATTTGCTGCAAAGCGCCTAAGTTATTCTCCTCCACAGCCCGCACGGACGCGGGCTTTTTATTGCCTGTAACACCCC
>DAHVSB010000108.1 GCA_027324795.1 Alcanivoracaceae bacterium | reverse complement strand
ACTGCCCTTTGTATTAGGTGTTGGTTTATTAGATTTTTGTGTATTTGACGGTTTTACGCGTACATCCCCAACCATTACATCAATGGTTGGCATCACACCTTCATGCAACTCTGAATACAAATCTTTAATCTTTTCTAAATACTTTTCCCTTACCCAATCCACAATAAAACGATTAGGGGCTAACAAAGTAAGTTTTTGGTTATCTTCAGACACACTTGGCTGGAGTGGGTGAACCCACATATTAAATTGCTGACTAGGCAACTCCTCTTGCAAGCGAGAAACACATAATTTCCAAACACTAATTAACACAAATATTACCTACAGGCACCGTGTAAAAGAGCACCATTCTAGCGACAGAAGATAAAGTTATCCACAGGAAACATGACACAAAAAACACTGTATTCATCAAAAATATCTGTGGATAACTAGCAGGACAAACAGGTAAACAACTCATGTATAAATTTGTGCACAACTTAAAGTGCTAATTTTGTCCCCAACTCATCACCGATACTTCATAGTTTTTACCCTCACTATTACCAACCATACAAACATAGTTATCAACAAACTAACTTCATGATAAATATAAACAAAGTTAACTTATCCACAGAAATATCCCGCAGCTACTAAGACGACATACGACTATTAAAGAATTTATATAAAAGATATAGGCAACATCAGCTTTTCTATCAAAAACTGAGCCAGTGAAGATTTATTGACAAAATAATCACTCATCCGTATCATCAGCCGCCTACAAAGCAACATGAACAACCTAATTTAGGAAGAGCACCATGAAACGCACTTTTCAACCAAGTAACATTAAGCGCAAGCGTCTGCATGGCTTCCGTGCACGTATGGCAACTGCTGGTGGTCGTGCTGTATTAGCACGTCGCAGAGCCAAAGGTCGTAAGCGCCTGTCTGCTTAATTATTAAACACTGGGAAATCAGTACCGTTATCCTATGACATCGACTGATTTCCCACGTGCCTACCGATTGCTAACTCCAAAAGACTATCAACCTGTCTTCAAGCAACCAGACGTAAAAATTAGCACTCAACACTTCCTTCTCTTAGCAAAAAAAAATCATCTACCCCATCCTCGCCTGGGCTTAGCTATCACTAAAAAAAAAGCGCAACTGGCAGTGGTGAGAAATCATATCAAGCGACATATACGCAATTCTTTTCGTACACATAAAGCACAATTAAACAACTACGACATTATTTTTTTGCTAAGAAAAAACATAAACAAAGAAAACTTAGCTACAATCCCCGCAGAGATTCAACAATGCATTGAGCAACTCCTTGCCAAGCAAGTATAAGCCTGCGAAACTGCAGCCATTTTTCTAGTTTGATCGGTCTATATCATGCAAATACAGCGTACTTTACTTTTTGTAGCCATAGGTATTGTCACTTACCTAATGATACTCGCGTGGAAAGATGACTATTCCACTGATAAAAGCCTCAACACCCAAACGGTTGTTGAAACCAACCAAGCTACTCAGCAAGACAATGATTTTCCAGATTCATCAGACGCTCCAGAACTTTCCGTTGGCGACGAACTCAACTCAACCACGCCTGAAATACCTGTAGAAAAGCCTACAAATCATCTCGTTAATATAAAAACAGATGTTTACGATATAGATATAGACCTGAATGGAGGCGACATTACGCGGGTTGCGCTATTCAACTACCCACGCAAAGTAGATACGCCTGAAGAGCCCTTTGTGTTAATAAGCCCTGAAAGAAGCTACACGGCACAAACAGGTTTTGCTGGCAAACAAGGAACCCACGGCGGTGATGGCAATGCCACTTGGACAACAAAAAGCCAACAATACGAACTAGCTGATGGCCAAGAAAAACTCGTAGTTTCTTTACAGTTACAGCAAGAATCGGGAACGCTTATTACGCGCCAACTGGAGTTTAAGCGCGGTGATTACCAAATCAAAAATCACTATATCGTTGATAACACAAACAGTAGCACCCCTTGGCGCGCTAACTTATTTGGACAAATTACACGAGATGGTAGTGGCGATCCCAGCAAAGCAACCGCTGGATTTGCACCCATGCCCACCTACCTAGGAGCTGCCTACTGGGCACCTGATAAGCCATATAACAAAATTAAGCTTTCTGATATGAAAGAGAGCAACCTAAATGTTGAACATAACGGCGGTTGGATTGCTTTTATCCAGCACTATTTTGTCACCGCATGGGTTCCAGAAGAAGATCAAAAATATAAATACAGCACTGTCTATCAGCCCAGTCGTGACCGCTATATTTTGCGTTTTATTAGCCCCGCTTTAGAGGTTAAACCAGGACAAATCAAAGAAGTTGAAGCTAATTTATTTATAGGGCCCAAATTGCAAGATGAGCTTAAAGCCCTAAGCCCTGGCCTTCATATGACGGTGGATTACGGCTGGCTATGGTTTATTTCTCAACCTATTTTTGCAGTCCTAGTGTTCCTCCAAAGCGGTAACATTACTATTTTTGGCAAAGAAATTAGCTTGGGCTTTGGTGTTGGTAACTGGGGTGTAGCTATTATTTTGCTTACTCTATTTATTAAATTATTGTTCTTTAAGCTGTCAGCCACTAGCTATCGCTCCATGGCACGCATGCGCAAAGTAGCGCCTGAAATGCAACGCATCCGTGAGCAATATAAATCGGATAAACAAAAACAATCCATGGAGCTAATGAAGCTCTATAAGAAAGAAAAAATTAATCCATTAGGGGGTTGTTTGCCCATTTTGGTACAGATGCCAGTGTTTATTTCGCTGTATTATGTGCTACTTGAATCTGTTGAATTACGCCAAGCACCATTCTTTGGTTGGATTGTAGACCTCTCTGTGATGGATCCTTATTTTATCCTTCCCTTGTTGATGGGAGCTTCTATGTGGTTCCAGATGCGCCTAAACCCAGCACCACAAGACCCAACGCAAGCGCAAATAATGAAATGGATGCCAGTGGTGTTTACAATATTCTTCCTCTGGTTCCCAGCAGGGTTGGTACTTTACTGGCTCACTAACAACATTCTATCCATTGCCCAGCAATGGGTTATCACACGAAATATTGTGAAGGAATAGATAAAGGGGCTAAGGCCCCTTTTTTATCCTGAATAACCAGTACAAGAGCATGATATGGCGTACGAGCAAGATGACACCATAGTGGCTGTGGCCACAGCTGCAGGCCCAGGAGGGGTTGGCGTTATACGCTTATCCGGTAAGTGTGCACTCACTATTGGGAAGAGGATATGCGCAAGGCAAGCTGACTTTACACCGCGACATGCGCATTTTCAGCGTTTTTATAACACCAAAAACCAATTGCTCGATGAAGGTATCGTGCTTTATTTTCCTGGCCCTAACTCATTTACTGGCGAGGATGTGGTGGAGCTTCAAGGCCATGGCGGGCCAGTCCTTTTAGACCAAATCGTTAAAGCATGTATCGAGCTCGGAGCACGTCAAGCACAGGCTGGCGAATTTTCCTATCGCGCTTTTATGAACGACCGCATGGATTTAACGCAGGCAGAAGCGATTGCCGATTTAATCGAAGCTAATACAGTTGCTGCGGCGCGAGCAGCGGTAAACTCCTTAGCGGGTGCATTTTCAGAGCGGGTTAACGCACAAGTTGAAGAGCTTATTCACCTACGTATGTATGTGGAAGCGGCCATTGATTTTCCAGAAGAGGAAATTGATTTTTTATCAGATGGTCATATTGAGCAAAGCTTGCAGCAGCTGATTGCCACCACCAAAGAGGTTTTAGAAGTGGCCCAGCAGGGGCGGTTGCTGCGCGAGGGTATCACTGTGGTGATAGCGGGGCGGCCCAATGCGGGTAAATCCTCCTTGCTTAACCGGTTGGCGGGTGATGACGTGGCTATTGTTACTGATATTCCAGGCACCACCCGCGATGTGCTACGTGAAACCATTCATATTGATGGTATGCCCATTAAAATCATTGATACCGCAGGATTGCGAGAATCCCCCGGTGTGGTGGAACAAGAGGGTATTAAGCGTGCATGGGCAGAAATTGAGCGTGCCGATCATATTCTCCATGTGATTGATTCAAGCCAAGTAAATATTAGTGCGCTTCACTCACCCGAAGCACAGCTCCCTGCGGGTGAAAAATCCCTGCTAGC
>DAHVSB010000107.1 GCA_027324795.1 Alcanivoracaceae bacterium | reverse complement strand
TCGCTCGCTGCAAAATGGGTCACGCCTAAGCGCCATTGGACGTCTGCTTTGCCTTGTGCCAGTAGGTTCTCTAGCTCGCTGCTTTGTACCGCGCGCTGCTTGGCATAGGTTTGTAATAACGGTGATTCGGCCAGTTGGCGTTGTAACTCAGGGAGGTTTGGGAGAGGTTGCCAAGCAAATAAATCTCCTTGAAGGAGCTTAAAATCTACTTCAGCTTGCCCCATTGCCATGGCAAGAGATTGCAGGTTGTTGTCGCGTTCCGCTTCACAGTTGGATAAAGCAAACGTCGCCTGAATCAAGGCCACATTAGCGCGGCTGGCTTCAGCACTGGGTGATGCTGCTTTTTGGACGCGCTCTTGCACTAAACGCAAAGCTTCTTGCGATAGCGCAACGGTATCTTCTGCAATGCGGCACAGCTCTTGGGTGGCAAGGCTAGTGATATAGGCTTGCGTAAGCTGGCTAATTAAGGTGCGCGTTGCCGCTTCTCGTTCAAGGTTGGCGAGCTCAAGTTTGGTGGCACTTAAGCGCACACGTCGCTCGCGCTTGCCGCCCGTTTCAAATAAAGAACTGACGGATAATGTGGTTTCTGCGCTGCTCACCCCTTTGTATTCACCCGTTCCGCCAATTTCGCTCGTTTCAAGGCCGAGGCTGAACGGTGCGCTTTGTCGCGCAAGTTCGGTATCGGTGGCTAAGGCCTTAGATTGTGCCGCGTATTGATGCAGCTCAGGGTGTTGAGCGAGCATTCTGGTTGTTGCTTCTGTGAGGCTAAGAGCGGCGGAAGACGCCGAGTTAGCCAACGAAAATAGGGATATACACCCTATTATACGAACGCACAAAAACGCCCGTACCCTTAGGTTTGGTAAAATAAGTGTCATAATAATCTCTATCTAGTGAATGAAGAAAAAACGAAATTCAGATAGAGGTAATCGGTGGGCGATAAATCGCATTGAGGCTGGTGGAAAGATACAGAAATTTAGGCGCAACTTGCGTAGCAGCGGGGTAAACCACAGGACTAGCGGTTGAGGCTACGGGAAGGAGGGCTAGGTGTGCGCCGTTGCCGTGACAAATATCACAATGGTCTGCGTTGCTTTGTTGCTCTTGCACAGAGAGCTCGGTGCCATCAAGCACATGATGATGGCCCGATTGCACAGGCGCCATCCACAAGGATTCCGCATTGATAAAGCCCACTTGCAATACAAGCAGCAGCACAACAAGGCATTGCCTTATGCTGAAATTGCGAGCTGTTGTAGAGCGGTGGAGAAGCGGCATAATCTGGGTAAACCAAGTTTGAATGGGGTTATCCTACAGCGATTGGCAAAGGGTGTAAATGAGTGGGTCTGTTAAAGTTTGTCGTGCTGGAGCAGGATCATATAGTGCTGGATAACCTAGAGGCAGGGTTTAAGATAAACCCACACAACAGAAAGGTAAGGGTCAAAATGTCAGCACAAACTTGCCGCCTAGCGGTGCTCATCGATGCAGATAACGCTCAGCCTTCGCTAATAGATGCTCTTTTAGCTGAAGTGGCGAAGTATGGTACAGCGCAAGTGAAGCGCATTTATGGCGATTGGACTACGCCGCAACTCAATGGCTGGAAGCAATCCCTGCTATCTGCTTCTATTCAGCCCATACAGCAGTTTCGTTACACAGTGGGTAAAAATGCCACTGACTCTGCCATGATTATTGATGCCATGGATTTACTCTATAGCAATAATTTTGATGGGTTTTGCTTGGTGTCCAGCGATTCTGATTTCACTCGTCTGGCCTCGCGCATACGAGAAGCAGGCCTATTGGTATATGGTTTTGGCGAGCGCAAGACACCGCAGCCATTTCGTACCGCCTGCGATAAATTTATTTATACCGATGTGCTAGCGAAAGCTAGTGAGGATGAGGCAGAAAGCAAAAACGCCACCGTGGATGCGAAGCATTTGCGCCAAGACACTAAATTAGTAAATGTCATTAGAAATGCTATTGAAGCCGCCTCTGATGATGCGGGCTGGGCTGCCCTTGGTCCAGTGGGTAGCTTTATTGGTAAACAATTTAATGATTTCGATTCGCGAACCTATGGTTACAGCAAACTTTCTAGCTTGGTAAAAGCTATTGGCTTATTCGAATACGAAGAGCGCCAGGCGGGCACGGGTAAAACCTTGTACGTGAGGAATAAAACCAAGAAGGGAAAATAGCGCTAGACACTCAAAATGCACCGCGGCTACATAATTAGAAGATAGCAACTTTACGTCACACGGTGGTGGGTACCAACAGAGTGGCGTTTGTCTTGAGTGTAGTCTGTGCACAAACTCAAAAACTTGTCCCACTGGCCGTTTTTATATTCAAAAGCTATCTCTTTTCTACTTGAATCACTCTCAGTAAAACCCAGCTGCTCCATGTCGTTTAAATAAACAGTGAGCCTATCCCCCGCTTGAGGGGCTATATGGGTATCGAAAAGCGTTTGGGCGTTAAGCTTCTCGATAATAGTATCGATATAATCCTGGAAACTTGTGGAATGCATAGGGAGCACCATCATGCCGACAGGGTTACATATTGTGAACTTGCAGTGATGGTATTCCCACCAATTGATGCGTGGTTTTTCTTCTTCATGAATCTCATTACAAGTGCAGAATTTAATCACACCGGAATCGCACATAGGAAGGGGTGATGAAGCCGCTGCGCAGTTGTTTTATTGGTTTTCTTTGAACTCGATTTTAAGATTTGTTGAAGCTATCCCCAGGCTCCGCCACCATCCTTTCCGCCACGCTAGAACGAGCAAAATACTCAGCCAACCGCAACTCGATAAGCTCTATAAAATACGCCTCAAAGCGTTCTTGCAGTGCTTCCTCCACAGTGAAATTCAGCGTAAAAACACCGTTTTCTTCTGCAAACCACGCCTGCGGGCTGCGTTTATCTTGCTGGCAAGAATAATGAATTGGATTTTTGCGCCAGTAGTTAATCCAAGCACGGCTATCGCCTGCCACGCGTCGCACGGAGGCTGGCAGCTCCACGGCTAACCTATCGGGCCTGTGCTCTAGCAACTCCCGCGAACGCTGGGCCACGGCATCTACGCTAACGGCGTTTCGCACACCGCCTAGCTCAACAAATGCTTGGTATAAATAAGCTTTAAAGCTTTTGTTGAGGCGAGTGGTTTCCACCGCATCCAAGAAAAACTCCCCGTGCGCTTTTAGCAGTGCGCTGTATTCAGCGCCCTCTTGCACCGCCAACAAGCCTAGCCAACTCCCATGTTGTTGGCGCACCTTTTGTAGAGAATAGCCGGCATGGAAAAACTCCGTGGCGGTGGGCCTGTGGCCAAGTTCAAGGGTGAGTTGTTGGTAATCTTCCTGCGCGCTCGCGCCAATGCGGCGTTTTAGTTGCTGCCAAAAATCCAATAATCGCGGGTCGAAATTAACATAGCAACCGGCGGCGAGTTCAATAGGTTCACCTTGGCTGCGTAGAGCCCTATTAAGGGCGGTTTGGGAATCGTGATAACCCAATAATGCCGCCGGGTTATTTAAGAAGGATTGATGGTTGCCTAAGAAATCGAGCACCACCACTTCTTTTTTATTGGTGCTTTCGCTGCGACGCAAACCACGCCCTAATTGCTGCAAGAAAATAATTTTAGATTCCGTAGGGCGAATCATCAGCAAGGTATCAAGGGAAGGAATATCCGTGCCCTCGTTGAACAAATCCACACTGAAAATCACATCCAGTTGTTGGTTTTCTAATTGGCGTAGTGCTTCGGTGCGGCCCAGTTCAGAGCCTGAATACACGGCGGCGGCTTTCACGCCTTTTTCACGAAAAAACGCTGCCATAAAATCCGCATGTTTGCGCGAAATACAAAAGCCCATGGTGCGGCTTTGTTTTTGTTGTAGCCAATGTTGGTAAATATGCTCGGCGCGTTTATGGGTGGCAAAAGCGTTTTCTAAATCGTGAGGGTTGAAACGTCCGCTGCGCCAAGGAATTTCTTGGTAGTTAACGTACTCATCCAAAATGCCGTGATAGGTGATGGGCACCAAGATGTCATCGTTAATGCCGTGCACCAAATTGCGCTCAAACACTAAATTGTTATCGCACAGGGAAAGAATATCGGCTTGGTCGGTGCGCTCGGGCGTGGCAGTTAAGCCCAACATAAACTTGGGCCTAAAGTAGCTTAGCAACGCCCGATAACTGGGCGCGCTAGCGTGATGAA
>DAHVSB010000106.1 GCA_027324795.1 Alcanivoracaceae bacterium | reverse complement strand
GCTTGTGGAATTGCATCGAGGAGAGATTGATGACAGACCACGACCAGAAAGACCAAGACCTTGTAGAAAACTCTGAAGAAGAGCGTTCTGGTGGCAGTAGTGCTTTGGATATTCGTAAGTATACGCACCAAATCTGGTTAGCAGGCCTTGGTGCTTTTTCTAAGGCAGAAGAAGAAGGGGGACGTTTCTTTGATGCTTTAGTGGACACAGGGCGTGACCTAGAAGCCAAAACACGCTCAGCCGAGGCCAAGGTGGATGAGATTCGCGAAAAAGTGCGTCATCGCACTGGCGAAACCATGGAAAAGATGGAAAAGGCGTTTGATGAACGCCTTAATAAAGCACTGTCTCGTCTAGGCTTGCCTAGCAAGCGCGAGGTAGAAAGCCTTAAGCAGCGTATCCAAGAGCTTACCGCTGAGCTTGAGTCGAAAGACAAGAAGCAGCAAAGCGAAGACTGAACCAAATTTGTAGCAAACACCGCTATCCCCTTAGTGGTGTTATTTTAGGGAGCCCATCCTCTGGGTTCCCTTTTTTTTGCCTGTGCTTTGTGGCTAGCGCTTAAAAGCTAATTTTTTATTTATCAACTCTCTGTAGGCTAAAAATTACACGAACAGTTGAACCCTAGATTCCATGAATGTTTGCTGCAGTTGTAAGCAACTTATACACAAAGTTATCCACAGAAATTGTGGACATCTTTTGTTTTTCAGCAAGCTATATTAGAAGTTATGCACACTGCAACTAATAACTGCTTTTACGAAAGACACCTGAGGTTGTTTCTTTTGCTGTTGTTGTAAGCTTATGATTTATAAGGGTTATGGGTTTGTGTTAAAAATAAGCGAACAAAAAAGTCAATATTGACTTTGTTTTTTCACGGTAATTCCACTTGTTATGCACAGAGTTATCCACAGGTTGGCTAGTAAATCTTCCGTCCACGCCAAAAAGTTATTAACAGTACAAATAACATACGTAACGGGGTTGAAAATGGGTCAAGAAATGGCTAGGCAAAAAAAAGCACCCCTTGGCTAGGGGTGCTTACAATAAAGAGCCAGCAGTGGGTTATAGGCGGTAGGCACCACTGTCCACACCTTTTTGGATATCCTCCGTTAGCGGTTGGTAGGCCGTTTCGCCGGGGAGAAGTACATAAATAGTGTCATCACCCACTTGGCTTAAATCGTACTTTTCCTTTTTAAGGTCAGTTTTAAGGTGTTTAAACGTGCCTGTAGCCTCAAATTCGCTTTCTCTCAAGCGTAGGAATATAGGCACTGCATAGGCCGGTAATTCGGCGCGCAGGTACTGGGCTAATACGGCGAAGTCCATATCATTAATGTGGTTACCGTCGCTTAAGCGCAGCTGTGCCATGCCTGCACGGCCATCGCAGTTAGGTATTTCTACGCCATACACCACGGATTCAGCAATGCCATCAAAGGCATCTAAAATATGCTCAACCTCGGTGGTGGAAACGTTTTCACCTTTCCAACGGAAGGTGTCGCCTAAGCGGTCCACAAACTGCGCATGCTTGAAACCGATATCGCGCATTAGATCGCCAGTGTTGAAGTAAGCATCGCCCTTTTTGAACGCATTGCGAATAATGGTTTCTTCGGTTTTGCTTGTATCGGTATAGCCATCATAGGGAGAGCGTTTGGTAATTTTGCCCACAAGCAACCCTGTTTCGCCTTTGTTAGCTTTTACTAAGAAACCGTCTTTACCACGAATGGGCTCTTCTGTTTCTTTATCAAACTTCACAATAGAGTAAGGGACGGGTGAGTAACCTACGGTGTTATCAAAGTTAAAAACATTGGTAAACGCAACGTTACCTTCTGATGAACCATACAGCTCAACCACTCGGTCAATACCAAAGCGTTCTTTAAAATCTTTCCAAATGCTCGGGCGTAAACCGTTACCGACAATCACATGGACTTTGTTATTGCGGTCATCGGCTTGGCGTGGGCGCTCATGTAGATAGCGGCAAAGCTCACCCACATAGGCAAAGGCGGTGCAGTCGTGTTTGCGGATATCATCCCAGAAGTTACTGGCTGAGAAGCGACGAGCTAAAATAACACCACCGCGGCCAGCAACCACTGATGCCCAACCCACTACAATGCCCGTGGCATGGTAGAAGGGAAGTGTGGCGTATAAGCGGTCATTTGAGTTGAGACGTACAGCGGCGAAACCAAAGGCGTTAAAGGCTTTTTCCCAACGCCCATGATTAAATATCACCGCTTTGGGTAAGCCCGTGGTGCCAGAGGTGTAAATATAAAAGAGTGGGTCGTTGAGGTAATTGTTGCCAGATTGAGGCGGGTTGTCGGTGCCGAATGCTTTTAGTTCTTGGCCGATGTTGATGTAGCCTGTGGCCACTGTGCCTGCGTCTTTGTGGGTGTCTTGGTCTGCCCAAGCAAAAAACTTATCAGCATTAAGGTTTAAATCGCTGCGTACTTCTTCTACAGCATCTACTAGCTCTGCGCCAACAATTAACAACTTGGGTTCAACTAGGTTGATGCTGTGGGTGAGGACCCGACCACGTTGAGAGGTGTTCACTAGGGCGCTACACACACCAATTTTAGCAGCGGCCAATACGGTGACTAACAACTCTGGGCGGTTTTCAAGATTTACCGCAATCACGTCACCTTTCTTCAGACCTATGCTGATAAAATAATAGGCCAGTTGGTTGGCCCAAGCGTTAAACTCCTGATACGTATAGTAACGGCCTTCGAAACCCACCGCTACTCCATGGGGGTTATCTTTAACTGCTTGCTCAAATCGCAAATCGAGGCCTTGGCGTTTCCGAGGGTTGGATGATTTACTGAGAACGGCTCCTCGTATTAAACCTGGTAAATGGGGGCTAAGCGCTGTAATGCGCGATAGCAGTTTAGGCAAGGTAATTAAGTCGTCAGTGCGGCTCATTGTTGCTCCAGTCTTTATTGTTTTGCATGCATGGCTTATGTTGTTTGGCGAGAAGCTTGGCAAATAAAATACCATTGTCTCAATTCAATGCAGAACCTTACCCTCTAAGCGTTTTGGAGGGCAAGGTTTTGTGTTTCCTTATTCTGTTTTCGGTGCAATTGACAAGAGCAGTTGTTTGCTTTTTACCTGCTCGCCCACTTGCACCTCAACACTTGCCACTGTGCCGTCGATATCGGCAATGAGGCTATGTTCAATTTTCATGGCTTCAAGCAGCAAAAGCACATCGCCTTTTTGCACCTCTTGGCCCACGTTGCACTGCACCGCAATAACAGCACCGTCCATGGGGGCGGTGAGTAAGCCGCTGCCTGTTGCCTCTAGGCTATTCGCAGGGGCATAAGTGTGATGCTCAAAGAACCATTGCTCGCTGCCAAGCCCAAGCCACAAACCCGTATCCGTATGACACCAGTAATAAGGTTGGCGATAGCCATCAATATGACAACCTTGCGCAGTGATATGGATGGTGTGGGTTTCTTCGCCTAGGGTGGCCAGCCATTCTGCCCCAGTATGCTGAAGTATTACGATGGTGTCAGCGTCATCTTGGGTTAAATGCACGGGATGGGGTAGCTGACTACCGAGATGTTCTGAGCTGGGCTGATGGTTTTGTATGAGTGCCGCAGCTAGGGCCCAGTGTTTGTTAGTAGGCGCGGTGCAAAATGTGAATTTTTCGTTGTTTAAAAACTGCGTGGTGGCCTGGCCCTCGATGAAGGTGGGCTGGCGCAGAATGGCGGCCAAAAATGCGCGATTATCTTGTAGGCCTAATAGTTCTGTGGTGTCTAAAGCGCGTAATAAGCGGCGACGTGCCACTTCACGGTTTTCGCCATAGCTGATTACCTTGGCGATCATAGGGTCATAAAAGGGGCTGATTTCGCTGCCCACTTCAATGCCGTGGTCCACGCGAATACCTTCGCCCTCTGCCACCTGCCAGTGGCTAATGGTACCCGTTTGGGGGAGGTAGTTTTGGCTCGGGTCCTCAGCATACAGGCGCACCTCAATGGCATGGCCTGTGAGTTGAATTTGCTCTTGGGTGAGGGGGAGCTTTTCGCCCGCGGCCACCATTAATTGCCAAGCCACTAAATCAAGGCCGGTGATAAGCTCAGTGACGGGGTGTTCTACTTGCAAGCGAGTGTTCATTTCGAGGAAGTAAAACTGCCCATCTTCATCGAGCAAAAATTCCACTGTGCCGGCATTGCTGTAATTACATGCCTTGGCGGCTGCCACGGCTGCCTCTCCTAGGGCTTGGCGTAATTCTGGTGATACTGCCGGG
>DAHVSB010000105.1 GCA_027324795.1 Alcanivoracaceae bacterium | reverse complement strand
CAGTGGTCAATGGATGTTTGCAAGCAGGCGCAACTTGGGGCGGTGCCACCTAAAGTGTTGGGTGATGGTGAAGGAGTTGAGTACTTGCAGCTAGGCTGGCATTGGAACCTGGATACGTACTCCAATACTTATAGCAATACGCAATTATTGGACTTGGTTGGGATTGGCGTTAAAGATGGCAAGCAAACAAGTTGGTCTGTATCCCTCACGCCTGTGCGAGAATTATTGGAGTTGTCACTGCGCTTTGAACCGCATCTGTCTATTCGCGAGGACGATATTGATGCCCACGCCTTTGGAGAGGAAGTGGCTAATGGTCAGTGCCAAGAAATGACGCTCGGTCAGCTGATTCATAGCGTGCTGTGGGAATTGTCTTTTCATGGTGGTGCAGGAGAAAAAGAGCAGGTGTTAACCGATTTAAAAGCTCAGTTAGACGAGATAGATTCAGGCACAGCCGAGCTTATAGATGGCGATGATGTATTTGAAGAACTATTCGGGCCAAACCACCAAAAAAGCATTGCCGCATTGTTTGAAAGAGTTGGCGATATAAGCGCTGTTACGCTGAATAAAGTAATAAATAGCTTGGAAGACGATGTGCTGGTTTTCTCCGCTTTAGCAAGAGAGTTTGGTGAGGAAGTGAGTATTAAAGAGCCTTACAGACATTTAACAGCTCGTGCTTTTAGGCGCGCTTTCCGTTCAGCGTACTTGGAGAATGATGGCTAGGCATGCAAGATAATTATGATTTGTGGCATGCAAAAGAAAAACTAGATTCAACGGGCTTGCACAAGCTGCAAATGGTTTAAGTTTAAATTTGTTTAAAGCACATTAACCACTTAGCTACCATGCTAGGCCTTGCAGCGTGGTAGCTAAAACAACAAAACAACTATTCCTTATTACGCTGCGCTTCTTTAAAGGCTCTTTTCTCCTCGCGGCGCTTAGCAATAATCTCGTTTAAATCATCGCCAATATGCACTTCACCCCGTTCTTTGGCGAGTTGAATTTGGCGTTCACGCTCGCGGAAGCGGTGGCGTTGTTTTTCAGTGTATTCATCCACGCATTGGTGGCAACTCACGCCTTGCTCGTATTCAGGGCGTTGTTTATCAGCATCAGAGACAGGGCGGCGGCAGGCGTGGCAAGCATCGTACTGGCCTTTTTCCAGCTGATGGTTCACGGTGACGCGGTTATCAAACACAAAGCATTCGCCTTCCCACAGGGTGTCTTCTTCGGGCACGTCTTCGAGGTATTTTAAAATGCCGCCTTCCAGGTGATACACCTCTTCAAAGCCTTGCTCTTTTAAATAAGCGGTGGATTTTTCACAGCGAATGCCGCCGGTGCAAAACATGGCCACTTTTTTGTGTTTGGCGGGGTCGAGGTTTTCTGCCACAAACTGGGGCAATTCACGGAAGGTTTTGGTATTGGGATTTACCGCGCCCTTGAAAGTACCTACTTCGTACTCGTAATCGTTGCGCGTATCAATTAACACCACATCGTCGCGGCTGATTAAAGCGTTCCAATCTTGGGGCTTCACGTAGGTGCCCACTATGTGTTTGGGGTCGATGCCGTCCACGCCCATGGTCACAATCTCTTTTTTCAGCTTCACCTTGGTGCGGTAGAAGGGGTTGCTGTTTTCAAAGGTTTCTTTGTACACAATACCGGCAATGCGTGGGTCAGCGTTGAGCCACGCTAGCACGCCATCAATGCCTGCGCGGGTGCCAGCGATGGTGCCGTTTAGCCCTTCGTGGGCCAACAAGATGGTGCCTTTTACTTCTAGGCGGGTCATTTCTGCAAGTAGGGGGTCACGCAGTTCGCGGTAGTCATCGAGTGTGACGAATTTATACAGGGCGCACACCACAATGGGGGTGTTGGTTGGATGAGTCATTTTACCTCGCTGGTCGGAGCGTAAATCCGGTGCCGTTAAATAGAGATGCCGAATTGGCAGGGGTGAATTATAGAGAAAAAAGGTTGAGTTATATAGTAGGGTACTGTTCTTATGGTTGAGTTTGCGCGTCTTTCGCTTATCCCTTGCGCTGTTCGCTTAACCGCCTAAAATACTGCACACATTCCGCGCCAACGGCGCAATGGTTCCCTCAACCCATTCAAAAAGGTATTTTATGCTATCGCTGTCTGCACCGCGCCATAGGGTGGCCTTGGTTGGCCTCATTGCTTTTCATATTTTCATTATCATCGCTAGCAACTATTTGGTGCAGTTTCCCATGCATCTGTTTGGTTGGAAAACCACTTGGGGTGCTTTCAGCTTTCCTTTTATATTCCTGGCTACGGATTTAACCGTGCGCCTTATCGGCAAGCAGGCGGCGCGACGCGTTATTGCTTACGTTATGTTGCCGGCGTTGGTGGCCTCTTATGTGATTTCCGCCTTATTTCATGAGGGCTATTGGCAAGGCCTTGGGACACTGGCAGAACTGAATGTTGTTGTACTGCGCATTTCCTTAGCCAGTTTTGCGGCTTATGTGGTGGGGCAGTTGGCGGATATTCACGTGTTCCATCGCCTGCGAAACTTGAAGCAGTGGTGGGTTGCGCCTACGTTTTCCACCGTGCTTGGTAATTTACTCGATACCTTTGTGTTCTTTTTTGTTGCCTTTTGGCACAGCGGTAATCCTTTTATGGCTGAGCATTGGGTGGAAATTGCGTGGGTGGATTACGTTATTAAAATCCTTATCAGCCTTGTTTTCTTTATTCCGCTATATGGTGCTTTGTTGAAGGCCTTGTTGCGTTTAATGAAGCAAGATAGAGGAACGGTTTCAGCGCAGAATACGTAGAGTTGCTACTGGATCACTATAAAATCATCCTTCGTGCGGTATTGTGAAGCGCCTAGTGGCTATTTAATGAGGGGTTGGACTTTGCCCAAACTGTTAAGCATCGCAATAAGAACCCTAATTGGTGTTTTCGCTGCGCTCGTTGGCTCTGGTGCTTTTTTATCCGCTAGTTATTTAACAGGCATCGGCGGCATCGGGCTTGCCTTGCTGGCAACCGCAAACCCACCTCGGTTCAAAGAAAGGTGGAAGGTGTCATTTTGGTTAGTGTTTGTGGCTTGGATATTACTGTTTCTTATGTGGTCGTATGTGGATATGAGCGCTGCAAGCGCTGTGAATTAACAACATCATTAATGCTGGGTATGGTTAACTATTCCCCAACATCTTCTGCATCCGCCACCCATCCTCGCTATCCTCATAATAACTTTCCAAAAATTTCACTTCTTGATAGCCCATACGCTGATACAGCGTTAGTGCTGCTTCATTATCTTGGCGCACCTCTAGGCGGATAAACTGGCAAGGGCGTTGAAAGGCGCGTTGCTCTAAGTGCTGCAAAAGCTGTTGGCCAAGTTTGCGGCCTTGCGCTTGTGGCGCTATGGCGAGCCACATGTGGCGCTTTTGTTAGGTATGTACGAAGATTCAGAAGATGAAGGTGCGGCAGATGAGCTTTGGGCGTGGGGAAATATCTTGAGTGACATTGCGCAGCATGTGGCTAACGGTTTGTCACAGAGCCATGGCTATGATTTTGATGAGAGCGTAGCACTGCTTTCGCGGTATTTTATATCAGCAATGAAAGAGCGGGCCCCTAGGCTAAAAGGCGAGTACCTTGATGATGCCTAGCAATTATCCCCTTGCGGTTGATCCAGCCAGGGTGGGCGAGTACCCAGCAGAAGCCAAGTCTGGCGGCGGTTACTTCTACGATGAGGTGCTGGAATATCGCGTTTGGTGCCGCCCTTGGCTCGGCGCACCCGATGAATTTAATGGGGTTGTTTACTATTATGCATTTGATTCATTTGAGGCTGCCAAAGCGTTTGCTGATGGAACTCAAGGAGCAGAGCAACCACTGGTTTTAATTCGGTAATATGAGTGGATCGATGAACCTACGCCAGGCCACTTA
This sequence comes from Alcanivoracaceae bacterium, assembly GCA_027324795.1. GTDB lineage: Bacteria > Pseudomonadota > Gammaproteobacteria > Pseudomonadales > Alcanivoracaceae > CALEAR01. The sequence goes on along the minus strand of DAHVSB010000105.1, from coordinate 486 downwards.
CTGCCAATGATAGGCGAGCGTATTACTGAATGGGCGGTGGAGTGGCTGCAGGGGAGTAAAAGGGCAGAGCAAAGTATTTCGGAATTTATAGAGGCTAGGGTTGAGGTATAATGGTTGTCAGCGCGAGCGCGTAGCTCTCACCAGTAATGCACGTTTTGCCATTTGATGGTGCTTTTATACCTACTGTTAAAATAAAATTGTTTAATTAAAACAAATAGATAAATGTATTTTTGAAAATCATTAATAAACAACAACAAGTGACAAAGTGGGCATGCTTGGATTCGCTAAATCCTTACGCTTGCGGTATTTGTAAAATTTGTGCAGAATCAGTGTTTTATAAAAAATAAAGCAGGGGTGCTTGGGGGTGGAATGAGCATGCCTGCTAATAAGCTGTTAGGCACTGTTCATGATGAGTTGGATCGCTGTTCTTTTCCTGGCTTTTCCTGCCATTGCATTGGCCGAGACTGAGCCGGAGTTTTATCTGTG
>DAHVSB010000104.1 GCA_027324795.1 Alcanivoracaceae bacterium | reverse complement strand
GCTTTGATGTGGATAAAAATGGGCGTCGCCATCTGATTACCGCTAATGGGCTATTAAAAAACCCTAACAACCAACTCGACCCAGGTCACAGCTTTCGTTACGACGATCTGCATGCATTGCTGCAAAAGTTTAGCACCCATGTTGAGGAAGATATTAAGCAACTGGTTCGCCTTATGCTGTTCAACAGCGCCATCAACAATACCGATGATCATGAGCGTAACTTTAGTTTTATTTACGGTGATGAAGGCTATCGTTTTGCGCCAGCCTATGACTTGGTGCCCAGTTTGGCGGTGGGTGGCTACCATGCTGCGGGTTTTAAATATCAGCCGTACCCGCCGCGTATCCGCGAAGTAGAAAAGATGCCCTCTCTTTTTGGTTTACCTAAAGCAACACTTATCAATATTGCAGAAGATATCTCTCGTGCATTGCAAGATTGGCCGCAATTCGCCGAGGCAGCAGGGGTAAGCGAAGAAGACGCAGTAAAAGTAGGAAAAGTATTTCAGCTTTAAGCTGCAAGGCAACGACACACTACGTCGCCCTGCTGTGCTCTACTGCCCTTGTGGTTAGCATTCATCCAAGGAGGTCAGTATGAAAATGCACGCAAACGGCAATTTTTACCATGAGTTTATGGTGGAGGGCATTGCCTACGAGGCGCTGGTTAGCAGTAACGAATTGTATTGGCGCATTGTGGTGGAGAAATGCCGCCACTCCCATAGCATCGCCCGCCTTCACGACCCCAGCTACGGCCGGTACCACGATGACGACCCTATTCGTTATGTGGATTTAACCACCGCCAACAAAAACCCAATAAAAGTTATGCGCGAAATGGATCGTTTTATTTGCAAAGTATTAGCCGCCACGCCCTCCTGGTTTTTACGTTTGCAGCCAACGAGCCCAACAAAATTCGCCTATACCGCCGCTATGCCCATCGTCTTGCTAGGCGCTTTAACTACTACTCAGTGGAAGAAGAAGCCCCGCGCGATGCAGCTACATTCTTGTTTTATCGCAATATGCATTCACTTAAGCAAGCGGGTTAGGAATCACTAGTTCCACATTGCGGTCTTCTGGCACCCCGCGGCCCGCCGCATTAGCATCATCTCCAATATGTGCTTGCGGATCATTAACCGCTAGCTCACGTGCAAGAGCAGCCATGGCTTCTGCAGAATCAAGCGCCTCATCCCAAACAAGAGGAGCATCTGAATCCACAATGGTGCCAAAAATAGATAAAGTGCCGTCTTTATTATCCACCACTTCTATTAGGCGTACTTGCTGTGGCCAATCAATATGAGCAGCAGTATTAATCTCCCAAAAGCCGCCAGGCGAAACATTATTATTGCGTTGGTGAGCAACAACTTCATTGCGGTGAGTATGGCCATTAACCCAAGCAATCACATTGGGGAAGCGCAGCACCAAACTGCGAACTTCCACACCTAACACGCGCAAATCAGCATTACCGCCCGTTGCCGTTAATGGATTAATCATGGTAGCTATCGTGTGATGACTAAAAATTATAACTAACTTATCTTCTGCCCCAGGGTTTTCAATCCAACGCCCATCAGCACTGAGGTAACGGCTACTCGCCTGTTTTAGCTGATCTTCTAGCCAATGCAGCTGCCTTCTATCAATTGAACCCTCTGAAAATCCATTGGGATTAACCGTATCAAGTACAATACCTGTCATGGGGATTTCTGCGCCGGGTAAATCGAAGGCGTAATAGGCCACATTAGCGCGGCGATTGTAATCACTAAATCCATGCCCTACAGGGGCTCCCGTGGTATTAAAATGTTCCTCAATAATTTGCTGGCGGGACAATAATCGACGTCGGTTATCTGCAGTAACCTCCCTCACACCAACCCCACCACTCAATACAGCCCCTAATAAACCCTGAATATCTAGCTCTTGAATAAAATCAAACACATCCTCTGGTGCCACACCCGCTGGCAGGGCCGTTATTTTTATATTACCCGTTGCGAGATAACTAAAAATTTGTTGTTCAAGACCATCATCATCCCCTACCAGGCTATCCAAACCTAAAAGGCTAGCCAGCACATCTACTAGCCGACCACCAGTGCCCTTGGCTAAGGCTAACCCTTTGGGAAAGTTACCTTGTAGCAATCCCTCGTGATTGCCATAACAGGTATACCAAGGCATAGCTAGCCCAGTGGTATAAACAGTTCGTCTGGCTGCATCTAGTAAACCAGGAACCGTAGGAAAGCCGTATTTTTTACGGTAGTTATCATCTCCGCCAACAGCTCCTTTAGGTGTGCCATGTGGATGCCAATAATGGATGTCGTAAGTGTCAGGATTATCATCTGCTACGCCCTCCCATTTATCTTGCGCCCCAGAATCAGGGGTAACGGGATTGCCGTCCAATGTGTCAATAAACCAACGCAACTCATTGTATTGACAGTTGTCGATATTATCTCCCGTACAGATAGTGAAACTTAACGGCTTATTGGTCACGGGTCCGCGACCAACTTTGTTCACTGCCCTTACCAAAGCATCAGCCACTTGCACGGTAAGCATTTCTTGAGCTCGATAAGCTGACTTAAATAAAAACAATGCCTGATCGCCAAGGGCTCCATCCGAGTAACGATCTAGAAACTCCAAGCGAGCTGGAGACTGTGCATCGACTATATGTACATCGGTAAATTGCACAAAACTCAAAAGTCCTAAACGGCGCTCTGCCCTATCCAGAGCGGGCTCAATACCAAAGTCCAACCGTAAGTTATGTCGTTCACCAGGGCCATAGCTCAACTTACGGTATCCCTGAGAGTTTACTGAAGGGCCCGGCACAATTGTGCGTCGTAACGTTGTGCCTTCCCCCCAAGGTGTTGGCTCTGGCTCAACAGGTGGTTGCACAGGCGGTTCTGGTGTTGGTGTTTTGTGAGGCGGCGCTTCTTTAGCCACAGACGTAGAACTACTGCTACCACCACAGCCAACCAATGCGGCAGTAGTGAGCCCACCCACAATAAATTGACGGCGCGTAATAGACATTATTTGTCCCTATTTTTTATTAATATTGAGACACAACAATTATCCTAACACGCGGTTTTTTGCTTAAAAATCGCCCTATAGCATGAGGTTTTATCAGTATTTAGGCTTAAAGCGTTTCTCTAAAACCATCCAAATGCTGCACTATATCCACCCACACCTGCTGGTTAGCGCGACGGAAATAACTAAAATGCCCCACTGCTTTTTTAGGCATATCAGCGGCTTTATAGGTGGTAAAGCCAATGGGTTGGGTGCTCTTCATGTGTTGCCACAAGCGTTGGGTATTAAACTCAGAGGAAATTTCATCATCATCGGCGTTAATCACCTGCACAGGGAATTCAAAGGTGCGGTATGCGGCAATTTGTGGCTTTTGCTGTTTGAATGTTTCATCAAACATAAAATCAGGCTTGGCGCACCACTGGCCCCATTCTTTAGCGAGCTTAGGGGGTAAATCTTCCATAATGTTGAGCTTTTTGGCCTTCACATAGCCAAATAACGCATTGGATACAGGGGTTATAACTTTAAAAAATAACTTGGCTTGCCTGCGATAACCCGCCGGCATACCGCCGTAATAGCCAGTAGAAACGGCTACGGCCACAAGGCCTGCTAGCTCATTACAGTTTTCCGCCAAACCAATTTGTTGCCCACCAGTGCTGTGACCCACGCAATACAAGGGTAAATTAGGGTACAGCGCTTTTGCTTTAGCAATGGCTGCGGGGATATCGCGCTCACCAATATGGGTGTATTCAATATCGCTGTTGGCTAAGGATTCATTGCGAGAAATACAGAATCCACGGTAATTCCATAACATCACGTGATAACCGTTTTCCGCTAAGTATTCAGCAAAAGGCCGATAAAAGTGGGTTTTAGTGGCCGTTCCAGGGTTAATTAACACCACCGCTTTAGGGGCCTTGGCTTCAATAACAAAGCCATTAAGAGTAACGCCATCGGCGGCGCTAAATTGAATATCCATGGTTCCGTTTGTGCTCCACTACAATTAGCGTGTGTTCATAAAGTGAAGCAAGCTTAAGCTAAGCGCACCACGGTGTAAAAACCAAAAATACCGACCCCTTCCTTGGGGTCGGACAGCACTAGTTAGTCTCTAAACCCTGCGGTAAGCTTTCCGAGAATTCACGAGACTTATGACGCGGCTTAATATCACGGCCTTTCAATAAACCATGCCAATAAAAAGCAGGAATAAAGCTGCGTTTTAGCCACCAGTAAAAACCTCGTGGCACACGCGGGTCTGCGGCAAAGCTTGGCGCCACATTGCCGCCATAGGTAAATTCCGCCAGCAAGACTTTGCCGTTTTCGGTGGTGATAGGGCAAGCGGCATAACCGTCGTAACTGTGCTCTAAGCCTTGGTTAGCCAGTGCTTGCAGCAGATTGCCCACTACAATAGGGGCTTGGCTTTTGATAGCTGCGGCGGTTTTACTGTTGGGCGTAGTGGTGCAATCCCCGAGGCCAAATACGTTAGCAAACTTTTTATGGCGCAAAGTGCTTTGATCCACATCCAACCAGCCCCCTTCGGCAGCGGCTAACG
>DAHVSB010000103.1 GCA_027324795.1 Alcanivoracaceae bacterium | reverse complement strand
GGCACCCGCCCGGTGCAAGGGGCTTTAAAGCCCCCCGTGTTCAGCCCTCATCACCTTCTTATCCAACTTACCTACACTGGTGCGCGGCAAGCTATCCACAAACTTAATGTTTTCGGGAATACCGTAACGGGAAATAATTCCTTTTTCGGCATAGCCAGCCACGAGTTCGCGGATGCTTTCGGCGTCTACCTCAGCATTGGGCTTTTTCACCACAAGGGCTAACGGGCGCTCGCCCCACTTGGCATCTTCAACACCAATGACTGCACATTCAGCCACGCCTGGGTGCTGCAGCACCAAGCCTTCTAAATCAAGGGAAGAAATCCACTCTCCACCGGTTTTAATCACATCTTTAATGCGGTCGGTGATTTTAAGATAGCCGTTTTCATCAATAACGCCGATATCACCCGTGTGTAGCCAACCGCCCGCCCACAGCTCAGCAGAGTTTTCAGGATCGTTGACATAGCCTTGAGTTAGCCAGGGTGAACGCACCACAATTTCACCTTGGCTTTTGCCATCGTGGGGCATGTCGTTCATGTTTTCATCCACAATACGCAGGCTCACAAAGGGCACAGGGCGGCCTGTTAAGCTACGAATTTCCGCTTGGGCATCTAAATCCCACTCTTCCATGTGCGGCTGCAAATGGGAAAGCGTGAGAATAGGGCAGGTTTCACTCATGCCGTAGCCTGTGAAAATATCAATACCGCGCTCTAAGGCAGCTTTAGCCATGGGCTTAGGCAACGCCGAGCCGCCAATAATCACTTTCCAACCATTAAACTGAATGTCTTTAGCGGCTTCCGCGGTGAGCAGCATTTGCATGATGGTGGGCACGCAATGGGAAAAGGTGACTTTTTCGGTGAGTAGCAATTTTAATAAGGTTTCAGGCACATAACGCCCTGGGTACACCTGCTTTACGCCCAGCATGGTGGCCAAAAAGGGCACTCCCCAAGCGTGTACGTGGAACATAGGGGTGATGGGCATATACACATCATCTTGATTAAAGCGGCCATGGCCCACGCCCGCAGTGGCGCTACGCGCTGCCAAGGTATGCATAACTAGCTGACGGTGGCTAAAGTACACCCCTTTGGGTAGCCCGGTGGTACCCGTGGTATAGAAAGTACTGGCGGTGGTGTTTTCATCCAAAATGGGGAAATCATAGTCCGCACTTGCAGCGGCGAGCAGGGCTTCGTATTCGCCATCAATGGGGAGCGTGGTTTCTGCGGGGCCATCGCTGCTTTCGAGTAAAACAAGCGTTTTCACCGTGTCCACTTTATCCCACACGGCCTCAAGCAAGGGCAAAAACTCACGGTTAATTAAGATAACGTCGTCTTTGGCGTGGTTGATGGTGTAAAGCACTTGTTCTGGCGATAAACGCACATTGATGGTGTGAATTACTGCGCCCATCATGGGAATAGCGAAAAAACACTCTAAATAGCGCGGCGTATCCCATTCCATCACGGCCACTGTATCGCCTTCTTTTACCCCTAAATCTGCCAGTGCGTTAGCCAAACGGTGTACGCGCTCGCCGAGCTCGCGATAGGTATAGCGCGATTGGTCGGCGTTTAGAATCTCTTGTTCCGGCGCTGCATTGAGCCCCGTTTGCAAAATCGAAGCGATCAGTAAGGGTTGGTCAAATGCCGTTTCAGCACGGGTCATGGGTTGGTTGGACATGATTTTCCTCTTCTTCATTATTATTACGGTTGTTGGGCCGCCCACGCGGCCCTTGTATTATTTTTGCCCGGTGAGCACTAAAGGATCGAGCAACTCATCAATTTGCGCTTGGGTAAGCTCCGTTTGGCTAGCAGCTAGCTCAGCAATACTCGTGCCTGTGGCCACCGCTTGTTGCGCCAGCTTAGCCGCCTTTTGGTAGCCAATAAATGGCGCCAATGCCGTAACTAGCATGGGGTTGGTGGCCACTTGGGCCGCTACCTCTGCCGTTTTAAATTGCATACCAGTTAATACTTTATCCACGAGCTTGTGAATGCCTTGGCTCAATAGCACGCCCATTTGATAGAGGTTATTAGCCACCAGCGGCAACATAACGTTCAACTGAAAGTTACCACTTTGCGCAGCAATTTGGTTGCTGTGGTCAAGCCCCATCACTTGGGCACTGATCATAGCCACCGATTCGCACACCACGGGGTTAACTTTGCCCGGCATAATGGAGGAGCCGGGCTGTAACTCCGGCAAATTCAACTCAGCCAAGCCATGGAAAGGACCACTACCAAGCCAGCGTAAGTCGTTGCTTAGCTTCATTAAGGTAACGGCCAAACCACGCAGGGCAGCCGAGTAAGCGGCGGGCCTATCAATGGCGTTTTGCCCTTCAAACAAGTGCTCTAAAGGGCGAATGGGCAACCCTATTTGCTCGCTTAAGGCACTCGCCACCTGCTCAGCAAAGCCTGCGGGGGCGTTAATGCCCGTACCCACCGCCGTGCCGCCTTGGGGAATAGCACATAAATCCTCCTTGGCTTGCAGCAACTTGTGTTCAGCGAACTCCACTTGCATCAGCCAAGTGGTAATTTCTTGCCCAAAAGTCACAGGGGTAGCATCCATCAAGTGTGTGCGCCCTGTTTTAATCGCCCCTTGGTATTCCTGCGCGCGCTGCGCTAACACCTTTTTAACGCGCCAATAGCAGGCAGCAATTGCTGTGTTAGTACCAACAGGCTACTCAAATGAATAGCAGTGGGGATGGTGTCGTTACTGCTTTGACTCGCATTCACGTGGTCATTAGGCAGCACCTCAACCCCTGCTTGAGCGCACAAATGTGCGATGACCTCGTTCATATTCATATTGGTGCTGGTGCCCGAACCAGTTTGATACACATCCACGGGAAAAGCCGTTTGATGCTCACCCGCAATGATAGTGTCTGCCGCATTAACAATGGCTTGGGCTCGCTCGCTATCGATGGCACCTGTGACAAGGTTGGCCTTGGCAGCAGCGGCTTTAATATGGGCTACCGCTTGGATAAACAGAAACGGCAAAGGCGCAAATTGAGGGAAGTTGTCCACCGCTCGCTGAGTTTGAGCACCCCATAAGGCTTGCTTTGGAATGTTGACCTCGCCGAGGCTATCGGCTTCCACGCGGAATTCTGATGCAGACATATTTCACCTCAATGCTAAATTTGTGACTGATGAGACACTTTAGCAAATAGCCATGGATTTGAAAGATAAAATCTACGTAATCCAACGATGGGTTAAGGCAATACCTACTTAGCATTGGGCAAAATACAGCCATAAAAAAGCCTCGCTGGTTAAACCAACGAGGCCGTGGATAAGCGAGCTTTCACACTACTGTGCGAGTATCGCTATCATTTGCTGAGTTGTCTTGCCATGGCTAAACGCTAACCACCGCAATTAACTCATCTTGTAAGTGAGCCAAGCTGCCAGCACAACCACCACCGTCAAAGTCACTAACAGTGGCTTGAGATAGCTTTTCTGATCTGAAGCGCTATTAAAGGTACGTTTTGCGCCTTCTGGCAAGTAAGCCAATTGTGTTAAACGGGTGCCAAAATTAATACTTATTCGTGCACGCGTGTTCACCGCCCATCCATTGGCATCCAGAATGGGTCCTAAGTTACGTTGACGTAGTTTGAACCACGCCAACAACATAGAAGGCCCAGAAACAAAGAGGATAATGCCAAGAAAAACGAGTGGCCACTGCCACCATAGCAGCGCTTTAAGTCCTGCCACTAAGCCAGCAAAGGCTGTGCCCAATGCCGCCATTGCCAAACCAATAGCGGCAAAAATGCCCGCAAACTTAGCAATATCAAAGGCCTTATTTTGCTCTGCGTCGCCGCCTTCGGTGGCTGCACCACTGGCCTTGCTTACCACCTCTGAATCACGATCTTGGGCGAGTTTTTGAATTTGCTCTGAAATAAAACTCGCAATACGGCGATAAGGCGACCAAAACGCATCGCGGATGCTAATGGGGCTTGCCACTACTTTAACCACGGTGGCATCCCAGTCATTGCCTTGGCGGTCGTAGAAAAGACCATTACGACCCACCACTAAACCGCCTTCGCTACCTGCGGTAACAGCTACCACTATATGCATTTCTTCTTTGTTTTTTACGGGTTGACCGCGGCGAGTACAACGACAATACAATAAGTAGTTGTTGCTATTAACGGCTACCGCAGCATGGGCCTCCACATCGTTCACTTCCACAGCCAGATCACAGCTTTTCCCATCAATATATAACGTGCCCGCTTGGAAAATCGCTTTGCGTTTACGGCTATAAAAGTGCTGGAATGAAATAAAGTTTTTAAGGAGCTCTACTAAACTTTGCTGGCAACGCAGCAATTTATCCAGATCAAGCAATCCGTTAGCAGCTTCTGCCACCGCTTCATCTTGGTTCACTAGCTCAAGCAATTGCTCTTGCGTGCCTGTGTCCACGAGCTCAGCTACACGCTCGGCACTTAGCTCTGCCATAATCGCCACGTTAGGCTTCTTTTCTTGCCAACTAAAATACGCCGTGAATTTATTGCTCAGAGTTTGCCACTGCTCCTGAGTTAACGCTTCAAGATCACCAAATAAAGGCTTCACCACTTGCTCGCGAAAGCTTTCCACAGCTTGGCGCCAAGCGGGGTTAATCCCAGTAAT
>DAHVSB010000102.1 GCA_027324795.1 Alcanivoracaceae bacterium | reverse complement strand
AGGCTGGAATAAATGGTTTCCTTCAGCATGGGGTTCGCTGAAGGAAACCATTTATGCAAGCTTGCTTGGCACAGTGGATATTAAGAACTCTCGGTAGCGGGAACCTACGCGGTTCCAGCGCACCCTGCCTGGCGTAAGGGCACAGCAGTAACCTTCTTAATCGGACTTTCAAACCAGCTACCTTGCTCGGCAAGGGCGGCCACTTCGCCCACGTAAAGAATCGCTGGCGCTTGGGCTTGGTGTTGCTCGGCAAGAGTGGTGAGTTCACTGAGTTTGCCCACGAGTACGCGTTGGTTCACGCGAGTGCCGTTTTCCACGATGGCCACGGGAGTGTTAGGGTTGCGGCCGTGTGCTAACAGGCTGGTTTCAATATGAGCGAGTTGGCCCACCGACATATAAAACGCCAAGGTTTGACGATCTTGTGCCAGGGCCTGCCAATCGAGGCGGTCGATGGAGCGCTCGCAGTGGCCAGTAACAAAACGTACGGATTGGGCAAAGCCGCGCTGGGTGAGGGGGAAACCAGCATAGCTAGCGCAGGCTGAGGCGGCGGTAATGCCGGGTACCACATCATAGGCAATGCCTTGGCTGCGCAGCCAAGCGACTTCTTCGCCGCCACGGCAAAAAAACATGGGGTCGCCACATTTAAGGCGTACCACTTGCTCGCCTTTGAGCGCGTGCTCAGCTAGCAATGTATGAATTCCCTCTTGGCTGATGCGTACTTCGCCAGGGCGCTTGGACACATCAATAAACAAAGCATCGCGGCGCGCGTAATCCAAAATTCGCTGATCAACAAGGCCGTCATACACGATGGTGTCCGCAGTCTGAATACGGTGCAAAGCGCGCAGGGTGAGCAATTCGGGCTCGCCGGGGCCGGCACCAACCAAGCTCACATGACCTGTGCGGTGCGAGTTTTTCCCTTGCAGTGCATTTTTAATCAACTGTTTGGCTTTATCTATATGTCCTTCTTGAACCGCTTTGGCAACGCTGCCATCCAGTGCCCAACGTAAAAAATTACGGCGCTCAGGAAACCCCTTGAAACGGTTGCGAATAGGGAGTTTAAAGTTACCAAGCAGCTCTGCTAACGGGCCGAAATGCTCAGGGACTAAGCGCTCGATTTGGCTACGCACTGTGCGCGCTAATTCTGGTGCATTGCCGCCGGAACTAATGGCCACCATCAGCGGCGATCTATCCACCACAGCAGGCACTATAGCGTTAGACGCATGCTGTTGATCCACCACGTTAATTAACACATGGTTAGCTTGCGCCCAGCGGCGGGCTTGGTCTCGCACCTCTGGCTCTGCAGAGGCCACCATAATCAATAAGTGCCCAGCAAAACTGTCTTCAGTTACCTGCTTGCCCACCCAATTGAGGCGGCCTTCTTGTTGCCACTGGGTAAGTTCAGGTGCCAGTTCTGTGGCAATAACGTTCAGTTGTGCGCCTGCAGCAATCAAACGCCGTGCTTTGCGTACAGCCACTTCATCGCCACCAATAAGCAGGACGGGCGATTTATATAAGTTTGTGAAAAGAGGAAACCAAGCACTGCTAGCTTGATGTGGAAATGGTGTTTTTAAGTTGCTCATTTGCTTGCGTCCTTGATCAATTCAGGTGGCTAGCCTAGCCAAGACATCTGCAAGAGCATAATAAATAGTTATTGTTGTTATATTGCTTTTAGTTATAAGTGATTGGTTTGAATATCTTTTAGTAATAAGCAAATAGATATTATGTATTTTTTCTATTACTAGGCTCTCGCTATGCTGTGGCCCATTAATTGGTCAAGGAAAGTGAAAACGATGACGTTAACAATAGCTAGACAACAAGAACTGAGAGCTCAGATCGATTCCCTTAGTCAGCAATTAGCTGCGGGGGAGTTGATGTGGGCATCGGGTTATTTTGCTGGTCTCGCCACTGCGGGTGGGCAGCTAGCTGCTCCCGCAGCGCCACAGGCTGGCACCAGTGAAACCCTCACCATTTGGTACGGCACCGACACGGGTAATGCTCGTGGCATTGCCACCCGTTTGGCTGATGCTGCCAAAGCCAAGGGCTATACGGTGGAGCTCACGCGATTAGACGAGGTGAAGCCGCGCAATATTACCAAGGTTAAAGCGCTGTTGGTGGTGATTGCCACCCATGGTGAAGGTGAGCCGCCAGAGGATTCTGAAGCTTTTTATCGTTTTATTATGTCGGATCGTGCCCCCAAGCTTGCCGACCTTAAGTTTGCTATCTTCGGTTTGGGCGATTCCTCTTATCCTGATTTTTGCCAAACTAGCCGCGAGCTAGATGCGCGCTTTGCCGAGCTCGGCGCCACCCGTTTGCTTGATTTGGTGGATTCCGATGTGGATTTTGAAACCCACGAAGCAGGCTGGCGCGAACAAGCATTAGAAAAAGTGGAACCTGTACTTGGCGCCCAGAGTGGTGGCCAACCAGAGCATTTAAAGCTGGTGAGCAGCACGCCCGCTTTTGACCGTCAAAACCCCTTCCAAGCTGAAGTGTTAGAACGTTCAGCGCTCACCGTGAGCCCTTCCAATAAGCAGGTGGCGCACCTTGAGTTGCTGCTTGAGGATAGCGGCTTAACTTATTTACCTGGGGATTCCTTAGGTGTATGTGTGGAAAACGACAAGCGTTTAGTGGATGAAGTGATTGAGCTCATCAATGCCGACCCTAACACCTTGGTCACCCGTGATAATAAAGAGCAAACCCTAGCCGATTGGCTCACCAAGGATTTAGAAATTACCCAAGTGGTGCGCCCCTTTGTGGCGGCTTGGGCTGAGTTATCGGGCTCAACAGAGCTGGCAGCGTTGCTTGAAGATCGCGAGGGCTTGCAAGCGTGGACAGAAGTGCGCCAAGTGCCCGATGTGATCAAAGCTTACCCCGCAGAAGCCACCGCACAGCAGCTAGTGGACGCCTTGCGCCGTATTGCGCCGCGCTTGTATTCCATCGCCTCAAGCCCCCTCGCTAGCGAGGACGAAGTGCACCTCACCGTTCGTTTAGAAGGTGGCGAAACAGCAGACGGGTTGCGTGCGGGTTGTGCTACTTGGCAACTTCTCAACCGCGTGGCCGTGGGTGATACCTTGCCCGTGTACATTGAGCCCAACGATCGTTTCCGCTTACCCGAAGAAGGCCATAAGCCTGTGATTATGGTGGGTCCAGGCACGGGGGTGGCTCCTTTCCGCGGCTTTTTACAGCACCGCCAAGAGCTAGGCCATGAGGGCCGTAACTGGCTCTTCTTTGGTGAGCAACACAAACGCACGGATTTCCTCTACCAAATTGAATGGCAGCGCTTTTTGCGTGATGGCGTGCTCGATCGCCTCACAGTGGCGTTTTCCCGGGATCAAGCAGAGAAAATTTATGTTCAGCATCGCCTGCTAGAGCAGGGTGCCGATGTGTACCAGTGGCTTGAAGATGGCGCTCACTTTTATGTGTGCGGTGATGGCCAAGGCATGGCCGAGGATGTTGAACAAGCGTTAATCAGCATTGTGAAAGAGCACGGCGGTAAAACTGAAGAAGCCGCGCGTGAATATGTAGAGAAGTTGCGCCAAGAGCGCCGTTACCAAAAGGACGTCTATTAATGTCGGAATTGGATTTAGAACAGTTAAAACGTGATAGCCGTGGCTTGCGTGGCACCATTGCAGAAAGCCTAGAGGATGATACCACGGGCGGTATCGCTGAGATTGATTTACCTTTGCTTAAGTTCCACGGGCTTTATCAGCAAGATGACCGTGACCTACGAGCAGAGCGCCGCGAGGCACGTTTAGAGCCCTTACATTCGTTCATGATTCGCATCCGTTTGCCCGGCGGTGTGGCCACTAATGAACAGTGGCAAGCCATTGATGCCCTGGCTGATGAAGTGGCTAATACCACCTTGCGCATTACCACCCGCCAAACCATTCAGTATCACGGCGTGTTTAAAGAGGATTTGCGCACTCTAATGCAGCGTTTGGATTCGGTGAATTTAGATTCCATCGCCGCCTGCGGGGACGTGAACCGTAACGTGGTGTGCCACGTACAGCCGGATGCTAGCCCAGTGCACGAACAAACCCTAAATGATGCGCGGGAAATTAGCCGCTATTTCTTGCCCAAAACCCAAGCCTGGCGTGAAATTTGGGTGGATGGCAAGCGCGTGGATGCCGACGTGAACGAAGAAGAAACCTTCTACGGCGATGTGTATATGCCACGTAAGTTCAAGATTGGCATTGCTTTACCCCCCGTCAATGATATCGACGTGTACAGCCAAGACCTTGGTTTTATTGCCATTCCTAATGCCGATAACACGGCTCTTGAAGGGTATAACCTAGTGGTGGGCGGCGGCATGGGCGGTCCGGCCGGCAGCGGGGCAGGCGGCCACGCCGGTGCCGGCCATCGCGGTGGCGGAGGCGGGCTGTCCGGACATGGCGGAATGGGAGGCGCGGTCGGCCAGCACGCACTGTCCGGCGCCGCCGGTGACAGCGACGCGCTGCCGCTGTTCGACACGCTGCGCGAGCTGCTGGCACAGCGCCGCCGCATGATCGGCGAAAGCGAAGCGCCCGGCGACGGCCCGGAAGTCACGCCGCAGCAGATGCAGGCGGCGCTGCAGGCGCTGCAGGCGCGCCCGCCGCGCGTCTGGGGCGGCAAGCCCGGCAGCGGGGCGCAGCATCTGCGCCAGGATCTGCTGGGGCAGTTGCGCCGCTTCAGTGACAACGGCAAGA
>DAHVSB010000101.1 GCA_027324795.1 Alcanivoracaceae bacterium | reverse complement strand
CCACCGGTGGTAGGCACGGAGAAACCACTATTTTTTTGCGTGCTCTTCCGCAAAAAAATAGTGATTTCGCAGTGCTTGCTAGCGATGGAAGTAATTTAGAACCTGTTGAGTGGTGCTCCTCGGCACGAGAGCAATTATGGCGAGCCTTTTACGTCTTCTAATAAATCCCCTGCAACTCTGGGTGGCTAGCACGAGTCTATAGCTAAAATTAAGCATTTGAGGGTTCAATGGCTATAGCATTAAAAGTATCACGACCGATGGCGCAGCGTCCTTCTTCTCATTGGACAGATTGGGGACAGTGGATCGCTTTAATTACCATGACAATAGACCATGTGGTGCGGCATTTAATGTCGCCAGAATGGCAATGGGCGAGCAGTAGTATTGGGCGGGTAGCTTTTCCGTTATTTGCGGGCATGGTGGCATGGCATGGGTGTTTTAATACGCGTAATCCGTATCGCTATGCACGGCGTATTATGGTGATAGGTATTGTGGCGCAGCTGCCTTATATGTTGTTGCCTCGGGAAGGGTGGCAATGGAATGTGTGCTTTACCCTAGGCCTAGGGCTCATGTGGGTTACTTTCTTTAAAGAAGAGATGTCTCGGTTTTTAAACTCTGGTAATGCTCGTCATGGCTGGCGCTTATTGGGGTTAATGGGGTTAAGCTTGGCGACTTGGTGGTGGCTAGGTGGTTTTTTTGAGTATGGGCACTTGGGGTTGCTGTTTGTGCCTGCGTTAGTGCTGGCCATGTTGCCGTGGCAATCGGAGGTGGGGTCTTGTTTTAATGCCAGTGAAGCTGCCTTGTTTATGGGGTTGGCTTTGGCTAATGCCGCTTTACTGAACACCTCCATTATGGCCAAGTCTGTTACTGTTGCTACCACGGCCTTAGTGTTTGCAATGCTGATATTTAGTCACAAGGTGCCTGCCGTATTGTACCCTATGTGGCGCAAGTTATGGTTGTCTTGGTACCCAGGTCATCTCGCTTTTATTGTTTTATGCTTACTTGTAGCTGGAGCTTACGCTTAGTGGTAGTGGCTCTGGTGCATTAGGTTCCAATTTTCATCAGCGTTAAAGGGTTCGGTCTTTTTTAATACCTGCTTTTCAGCAGAGTATTCAAATCTTGAGAGCGCAAATTGCGCGCTGCCGCTAGTGAGTGTCATAACAACAAGTTGATCGTCGAGTAACGACACCCAATAATCCAACTTGGCAATGCCTAAAAAGCCATCGAAAAGTACAAAGCTGAGGCCGTCCACACGCAAAGTAAGACGCCAGTGTTGGCTATCATCCCAATGTATATTGCCCTTGTCGCTTGACGCTGAAGTGGAAAGCAGGAGCTCGGCTTTGGTGTCGCCAAGCTCAACGATTGTTTTGTCGAGCACTGTGGTGAGCGGTGAGCCCAGCTTCTTTTCAGTGGTTGGCTGGACTTGTGTATAGGTAGGGGTCGTGCTAGGGGAGCAGGCTGCAATAAAGATAAATAATGATAACAAAAAGATTCGCATCAGGTTTTCCATATAACGTAGCGCTGCTTAGTGCGCTTGAATAAGGTATGTTTGCTGCTTAATAAGGAGCTTTCATGAATCTTGCCAGTATTGATTTAAATTTACTAAAAAATCTTGATGTATTGCTGCGTGAGCTTAGTGTAACAAAAGCCGCTGAGCAGCTTGGCATTACGCAGCCTGCTATGAGTAATAGTTTGAAGCGCTTGCGCAATGTGTTTCATGACCCTCTGCTTGTACGCACTTCGGATGGTATGACACCCACGGAAAAAGCCTTGGAACTACAGCCCTTAGTGCGTGAAATTATTGTTCGCACTGAGGCTTTATTAACACCGGATGAGGTTTTTGTTCCTGAGAAGAGTCAACGCGTGTTTCGGGTAATGGCTAGCGATTATGCTGAAGCTACATTGGTGCCACATTTGGTGCGCCGGTTACGTCAGGAGGCGCCAGGCGTGGTGCTGGATTTTTTGACGCCTTCCGATGTGACGTATACGGATATGGAGCAAGGCAGGGTTGATTTAGCGATTAATCGATTTAATGAAATGCCTCGTTCGTTTTTTCAGGTAACGCTTTGGCATGATACGTTTTCGGTGTTATTAAACAAAAACAACCCTCTGATGCAGGATTATAGCTTAGAGAGTTATCTGCAAGGGCAGCATATTTGGGTGTCTAAGACAGGCTTTGGCGTCGGGTTTGGTATGAATCCCGATAAATTAGGTGGCCTCGGCTGGATTGACCAAGCGTTAGCCCGCTTAGGTAAAAGTCGACGTATTAGTATTTTTACGCGCCACTATCAAATGCCTGCTTTGCTCGCAATGAATAATGATTTGGTAGCTACTTTGCCAAGCCGGGTGGCACGCATGCAGGCAGAAAATCCTAATCTCGTTATTATGCCGCCACCTTTTGTTATCCCTAAGTTAGAACTAAAAATGGCTTGGTCCCCCTTGCTGCATCATAATCCAGCCCACCGTTGGTTTAGACGTTTAATTCAGGAGGAGGCCGAAAATATTTTGCGCGAGATGCCAGATGCCCAAGCGCAAGAGGTTTAATAGAAAGCCTTCTTAATGTTTCCAGCTTGGGCAATAGCACCTTTGCCGACACCCTCATAGGCGCGCACACGAAATTTTCGGCTAGGCGCCTCTTGTGTGAGAGCCTCGGCAATATGCTGTGCTAAGAGCTCCACCGTGGTGTCGGTATCAACCAAATAACAATGGTCTTCCGGCAATGTTAAGTTAAATTCGCCTTGGCTAGATGTATAGGCAAACACTAAGTGAGGAATGTCCTCGATGTATTGTGTTCGTTGTAAATCCTCGCGGCTGCCAATATAAATATCGTCCCAGCGATCAGCCCACATTTTTTCCCAATAACGACTGCGGGTATTGTTTTCATAGATTTCGATTGCGGAACGATGGCCGTGGGCAATGCGTTGGCAGTTGCCATCATGTTTTTTTAGCCCATGGGAGTAGTGATAATAGGGAGCAGTGCCTAAGTCCTCTTGTCGTAAAATCAGTTCTATACTGGTGACATTGTCAGGTAGTACAACTTCAAGTTGTCCTTTAAGCCATTCTGTGACGTTCGCGCGGGTGATTTTGGTGACCTGTATTGCTGCCGTGCTGCAAGGGGGAGCTTGCATGTGAATTGTTCCCATGGGGTAGTGCCAGACAAGATCAATACTCGGTTCGAGCTGCAATTGCTTTAGGGCGGGGCTTTCGGTGGGAACAGCGAGTTTATGATCTAAGCACTCATCAATGCGAGCTTTAATTTGTTGCTTAATTAAACCAAAATCAAAAATCATCCCAGCATGGTCAAGCTCACCGGTTAACTCTAAGTCCACAATCCATGATTCGCCGATCATACCGCGAGTGGCGTGTAAATATGAAAAGTCAATGACGGTTAGATTATCTACAAAAAGAGTTGCCATGGGGTTCAGTTGCTCTCAGCTGTTGTTGCGTGGGGCTATTGTACGGGAATAAAAACTATTTGCCTGTGATATGGTGCATCAAATTCATAGTTATGCAATTCGTTACAATGCGAAGTGCTAAGCCTTGGTTGGCAATGGAAAACCAAACTGACAAACTATAACTTTCATAGGAGATTAATAGTGACTGATACATTGTTTACTAAAATTATTAATCGAGAACTACCGGCAGATATCGTCTATGAAGATGATGAGGCCTTAGTGTTTCGTGATATTAACCCGCAGGCCCCTGTACACCTGCTTGTTATCCCTAAAAAAGTGATTCCCAAATTGTCTGATAGCACTGCGGAAGATCAGCAGTTGCTAGGGCATTTGTTGCTTGTGGCTAATAAGGTTGCTGAGCAAGAAGGGTTAGAGAACTTTCGTTTGAATATTAATAATGGTGCAGATGCTGGACAAACAGTGTTCCATCTTCATATCCATGTATTGGGCGGTCGTTCTTTTAGCTGGCCTCCAGGTTGATATGGCAAAAGCGACTTTACCAAGCGGGTAAGGGCACGTTTCCTTGTTTGTCGAAGGGTAAGGCGAGGGGCACCTTGCCGACCTTGGCTGAGCCTTTAATGCGATAAGGCACGGGTTGGCCTGGTGTAATATTAAGTTGTTTGAGTTGGCGCAACGTTTCTAATAAGCCGGTGCTCACTTGCGTGGTAAATTCACCATTCTCATGGGCTTTTAGCACTACAGTGTTGTTAGTGCTGCCGCGAGCAAAACGTTTATCATCGATGAATAATTCATAGTGCAACTGCTTGACAGTAAGTGTTTTATTGTTGGGGTTGTACGCTTTGAGTGTTATTTCCCAATCTTGTTGCAGTAACCCAGCATCAACAAGGGCCACTTTGCTAACCGTAAGCTCTGGAGCCTCGAGGTCTTGTCGTAGGGTGCTGCATGCGCTGAGCAAAGTACTTATCACAAGTAGTGTAGTCACCAGTGTTCGCATGGTGTTTTCCTGTAAAGGTTAGAGGGTGTCGGTTAGCAGAATGCCTAAGCTCACTCGATTCTGGTAATCGTTGTAGTTGATTAAGGAATCCCCGTAGCCGCTGAAGACTTGAAAAATGCCTTTAAAGCGCCCTTTGAGAGGGAAGGTATAATCCACTTGTACCGCACCTCGGTTCGTATGGCGGCGTAGGTTGTTGCGGACCATCAGCTCAATCACTTGGTTGCCATAGGGCTTGGTAATGGTGAGGTCGAAATTGCCAAAGTATTTTTCGATATCCGGATTGTCGTCGCGTTTGGGGC
>DAHVSB010000100.1 GCA_027324795.1 Alcanivoracaceae bacterium | reverse complement strand
TGATCTGGTAAAAATTCATAGGCAGCTGCTTGTAGCTGCTCAAGGCGTTGCGGGCAATATCCGTGATCACTTCTTCATGGGTGGGGCCAAGGCAAAAATCGTTGTTGTGGCGATCTTTAAAGCGTAATAGCTCGGGACCGTAATCCACGGCGCGGCCTGATTCTTCCCATAAGGATAAGGGTTGCACCACAGGCATTAGCATTTCTTGCGCGCCAGCGCGGTTCATTTCCTCACGTACTATGTGTTCCACTTTTTGCAAAACGCGCAGGCCAGTGGGCAGCCAAGTGTAAAGGCCCGAGGCAAGGCGACGAATCATGCCCGCACGGAGCATTAGCTGATGGCTTTTTACCACCGCATCAGCAGGAGTGTTTTTTTCGGTGGCTAGTAAGTATTGTGAAACGCGCATACACTTTTCTCGGAATCAGTTAGCTAAACCAAAGGGTTAGAAATAATAAACAAAGGGTGATTGTAAGGAAAAGCCTGTCGTTAGGCCAATGAAACCCTGTATTGCCATAGCATAGGAGTAACGATTGTGAGCCAAGCTAAGTTATCTGCCAACGATGTACAGGCTTTGATTTATGGGGGCCTGCCGGTAGCAGCTGAGTCAGGTTTAGAAATCACTAGCGTGGATGGGAAAAGTGCGTGGGTGCGACAACCCTTCCGCGAGAATCAAATCCGTCCTGGGGGCACTTTATCAGGCCCCACCATGATGGCCTTGGCAGATGCCGCCATGTATGCCGCTATTCTTGGCGCACTGGGGCCCGAGAAAATGGCGCTGACGCAAGATATTCACATTCGTTTCTTGCGCCCACCCAAGGCTGAAGCCTTGCTATGCCACTGCGAGATAGTGCAGCTCGGTCGTCGCTCTATTATTTTGGAGGCGCGTCTGTATTCTGAATCTGAGCCTAGTAAGGCCGTGGCGTTTGTTACCGGCAACTATATTAACCCTTTGTGAAACTAACGCTCACGGCGGTAGATTAAGTCAATAGATTGCTCTTGCACGTTAGAGCGGGTTTCGAGGTTCACATGGCGGCTTACTGTGTAACGCAGCATCACCGTATTTAGCGCTTCAAATAAGCCAATACTGTAGCGCAAGTACAGGCGTGAGGAGAGCTGCTTGCCTAGTACCAGTGCGGTTTCTTCGAACTCGCCTTCGGTATCTACACCCACATCGATGCCGAGGGTGTCGCTCACACGGTTGGTAATAAACTCGCCTTTTTCAATGCCATAAATAGCGATGGCTTGGATAATGGCTGCGGCATCGGTGTCGTCGCCGCCTTCTAAAGGCTTGCCAGTGAGCAAGAATGCCATGGCTTCGGTTTCGTCCATATCGGGCTCGGAAAATACCCGTGAGCGTGGGTCGAGGAGGGTGCCACCAAGGATTAAGCCGGCTTTGACGTTGTAGGCGGGCACGAGTCGATACGCCACTATATCGAGGCCGGGGTTGCTTGGCGGGCCTTGGAAAATTAAGTTACCGCGCTCCACCCGCAGGTCTTGGCCGTAGGCGCGGAAACGACCTTCTTCGATACTGATGCTACCGTTGAGGCGTGTGCTGCGGTTGCTGCGCTCTTCAATTTGCACGCTACCGGCAAAACGCGCCTTGAGCCCAAAGCCATCCACGCTCACTTTATCGCCTAAGATAAGGGTGAGTTTCACGTCGCGTTTAAATAATGACCGCAAAACTTCTTCTTCGCTAATAATGTATTCATCCGCTGAAACACGCACGGCTTGTACGGGCAATTGTTTGGGGGTGATATGAGCTTCTGGCACCACCACTTGGCCACGCAGAATTAAATCCGCGCCAATAAGTTGCATTTCAATATCGGGGTTTACGATAACGTTGGCGTCGGGGGTATGCACCGCCAAGAAGTTGGTGCCGCTGACTTTGCCGGTAATAGGGCGCGGGAAATCCCCCGTGGTGGGCACTTCGCCGGTGAGGTTTAGCACGCCCTCGCCTGAATGAATTTTGCCGCTGATTTTTATAGGCTCGCC
This sequence comes from Alcanivoracaceae bacterium, assembly GCA_027324795.1. Taxonomy (GTDB): domain Bacteria; phylum Pseudomonadota; class Gammaproteobacteria; order Pseudomonadales; family Alcanivoracaceae; genus CALEAR01. Next base: position 2,767 of record DAHVSB010000100.1, on the reverse strand, counting down.
CACTGCTGCTGTGGCGTTGAGTTCGCCGCCAGTGAGTTCAAGCCCCGCTTGGGGAATAGCGACGCTTACAGAATTGGCACTCACGTTACCTTTTAGCGTGAAATCCTTTAGGGTGCCGCCAATATGCAAATCAGCGCTCACTTGGCCTGTCAGTTCGCGAATCTCAGGCGAGAGGATTTCAAGCCAAGCAAGTTCATCCATTTGCATCCAATAGTGGCCTTTGATGGGCCCGGTGAGACTGCCTTTAAGGTTACCTTCAATGCCAGTGTCATCGGAGATATCAAAGTGTAAAAGGCTAGAAAAACTCTCTTGGTCAAGGGTGGCTTCTGCGGTAAGCCCGCGCCATTCCACGGTGTAAGGTTCATCCGCTACGCCGCTGTCGAGGGCCACATGGCCGGGGCTGATGGTGAGTTGGGCGTCGGCCTTGGCGTTGCCTTGGGCGCTTTGTTGATAATGGCCGTTGAAATTTAGCTCACCCTCCAAGCGCGCAGCGCTATCGGGCATGAAAGCGTTAAGCACCGCTAAGGGCATGGCGTTGATAGCGAGTTCAGCAAGGGTTGGGCCTTGAATTTGCCAATCTAAGGCAGCGCACACCTGGCCAGTATTATGGCGCAAACAGAAATCTTCGAGCTTAGCGAGTTCGGCAGATGCTTGGATAGCCACTGGGTTTTCTAATTGCCAAGCACCGCTCATGGGGCCGTTAAAATTAAACTGAGAAAGAGTGCCGCGCCATAGATTGGTGTCGCTGAGGGTGCCGTTGATGGCGCCTTGATGATGGTGGTCGGCTAAGTTAAGGCTCCAATTTGCTTGGTGTTGGGCAAGGGTGCCCTTGGCTTCCACCACCATATCGTCGAGGAGGGTGTTTTCCCCTTGGGTAAGGCCGACACCATGGAGCTGCAACGCTACTTTAGGGTTTTGTACTTCTCCTTCGGTGCTTAGGTGTAGCCCCAATTTATGGATGCTTAGCGCATCTATACCCAGCTCGTTGGCGTTAATTTCCCCGCTGAGCAACGGATTATTTGTGGTGCCAACGAGGTGTAAACGACCTTCAGCTTGGCCGTGAGCTGTAGGCCATAACTCTGTAAAGTTGTTGACATTTAAAGCCAAACGCCAGTCCAGCGCCTTGCTTGAACGGCCATTAATGGCAATGTGATTGTTGCCCACATCCATGGCAAACTCAGCTTGCGCCGTACCATTAGCTTGTAGGCTAGCGTTGCCTTTACCCGCGAAATCTTGCGCTAGCCAACGGCCTTCTAAGCGGTGGATAATTAAACCCACGGAAGGCCCAATATCACTTATTTGGCCTTGGCTACTGGCTGTTGCGCTGAGCTCCCCATCTAGCTCTGGCATAAGCAGTTGTGGATTAAGCCGTTCGGCGTTGAGGGCGAGGTCCCATGACACTTGCGGCAACCAAGCCACTTGGCCGCTTGCCTCTAGGGCACTTTGGTTGTTTCCCAAACCTAAACGAAGTTGTTCCACATGCAATTGTTCAGCATCGCCCTGTGCGAGTAAGGATAACCCTAAGTGCGGTAAGAGCCTGTCTTGCCATCGCATGCGAGAGCTTGTGGTGGCCACTAGCTGGTAGCTATTTAGGTCACCGTTTAAACGGATGATGCCTGCATCAATGGGTAATTCGGGTAAATCCTCGTTTTTAAGGTGCAAAGCAAAAGGTTGCCAAGTGTGCTCCATGGAAAAACGTAAAGGTGTGGCAAAGGGTTCCACTGAGGCTTGAGTATGCATACTTATGGGGGCCTTAAGCTCATGCTGTGCTTCAAGCTGTGCGAGGGGGCCTGTGACCCTAAGCGCGCCTTGGGCAGGAGCCTGGTGCGCAGAAAGGGATTCAATGGCTTGGGGGAGTTGGCTTTGCCAGTTCAGTTGGGCATCCAGTGCAAAGGGCTGTTGTAGCCCCATGGTGCCATGCAGGCTTATGCTTTGTTCGGCGGTGGCAACGCGCAGCTCGCGCACCCGCAAGTTGCGCAAGCTAGTACTGGCGGCCAGTTGGATGTGCTCCACCGCAAAGGGAGCACCCGTGGCAGTGGCAAAACGCATCTGGTTGACTTCTGCATTAACGATGCGGGTGGTAAAAGGAAGCCACAAGCTAGGCAGCTCATCGGGATGAAAAGGAGGCTTCTCAGGTTTAGGCTCCCCTTCATAGGGCAGCAGCGCTATGTAAAAATGATTGAGCTCGAGTTGCGATAGATGCAAACGGCTGCGCCATAATTGTTTCCAATCAAACGCTAGGGTGCCTTCTTCCAAATAAATGGCCATTTGCTCATTGTGGTAGCGTAACTCTGTGAGCTTTAAGCCTTGCCAGAAATTACCTTCGGTTTTAGCAATGCTTAAATGCCCTGGCACATAAGGGCTGGCTTGCTGAAGGGCCCAACGGCTGCCCACTTCGGTAAACACTAGGGTGGCAAAGGCTAAGCTTACCAAGGCGGCAAGCAACAATAGGAATAACAGTGGCCAAATAATCCAGCGTTTTATCATAAGTCTGGCCCCATACTCACGTGGATACGAAAGGCTTCGCGCTTATCAGAGGGCCGTGCGATATCTAAGCGGATGGGGCCAATAGGAGAGCGCCAGCGAACGCCAGCACCGTAACCATAGAGGGCTTCAAAGTCATCTAAAGTGTCATAGGCATTACCCGCATCCACAAACACAGCCCATGCCCAGCTTGGGGCAAACAAATAATCGTATTCGATACCGCCAGTGAGTTTGTGGCGCCCGCCAATCACATCGCCATCGCTGTTTATAGGCCCTAAACGGC